>NZ_CP055157.1:1762500-2120000 GCF_013367775.1 Microbulbifer sp. YPW1 | reverse complement strand
CACCGGTGGCCTGATTGACCAGCCCGCGGCGCGTGAGATCTTCCAGCAGTGTCGCATCCACTCCGGCCATGGTATCCCCTTGCGATAAATTCAGATGTGCTCGAGACAACCCGCCAAACGACGTTTGACGGGCAAAAATTGGGCTGCAAATGTACCGAATCCTGCGCTAAATACAAGCGGAGCCGTGTACTGGCGAGGAGCAGCCAGGTTTCGGCCCCACAACCGGATTTTGTGGCAGGGCAGAGGAACTGAATCATGGACAGACAGGTCAATTACCCCGTGAACCAGGGCGTGAATTTTGTTATAAAGTCGTCCCGGTGTTCGTTTTTTAGGCACAGCGGCCGGAATCCAATTAAAACCAACGTCAGCGCTACCCTCGTTTAAGATCATGCAGAAACAAAGCAACAACCCACGCCTGCTGGGCGCACTGGGCAAAAACTTCCCTCGCACGCACGCTCTGGCCGCGGGTGCAGCCAGTTTTGCCCTGGCGCTGACGCTCTTTGTGTCTACCCCGGAAGTGGAGGCCAAGCGGACTTCGCTAGAGGTTTCCCTCAGTGCACCTGAAGATCTGGTACAGACGGCGCCAGCTGAAGCCCCGGCCACCGCCGATGCACCCCAGAGTGTCATGGAAGGACTGCGGGTGGTACAGGAAACCGTGCGCAATGGGGATACCCTGTCCGACCTGTTCCAGCGCGCAGGCATCAGCAGCGCTGAGATGTACCAGCTGCTTTCCAGCGGTAAAGAGGCAAAGCAGCTGGCCAAGCTGGTCCCCGGCGAAGAGCTGACATTCCAGATCGACGGCGAAGGCAGCCTGCAAAGCCTGGAGCTACACCGCGATCGTCTGAGCAAGGTGGAATTCAGCCGCGATAACTCCGACCAGTACAAGTACGCCCTGCACCAGCGCGAAGCCGATAAATACACCGCATTCCGACAGGCGAAGATTGAAAGCTCGCTGTTTGTGGACGGTACCAAGGCCGGCCTGAGCAACAACCTGATCATGGAAATGGCCGACATCTTCGGCTCGGATATCGACTTCGCACTGGATATCCGCAAGGGCGACAGTTTCAGCGTGATCTTTGACGAGAAGTTTCTCGACGGCGAAAAGATCGGTAACGGTTCAATTCAGGCGGTGACCTTCACCAACCAGGGCAAGACCTTCAGCGCGGTGCGCTACACCGACAGCAACGGTGACACCAATTACTACACCCCCGACGGCAAGAGCATGCGCAAAGCGTTTATCCGCACCCCGGTGGATATCGGCCGTATCAGCTCGCACTTCAATCCCCGCCGCCTGCACCCGATTTTCAAGACCCGCCGCCCGCACAACGGCACCGACTACGCGGCGCCGCGCGGCACCCCGGTTTACTCCGCTGGTGACGGACGGGTCATCAAGGCCGGTTACAGCAAAGCCAACGGCAACTATGTATTTATCCAGCACGGTGAGCGCTACATCACCCGCTACCTGCACCTGAACAAGAAGCGCGTGAAGCGCGGCCAGCGTGTCAAGCAGCGCCAGGTGATCGGCACCGTAGGCTCTACCGGCTACGCAACCGGCCCGCACCTGCACTATGAATTCCTGGTGGATGGCCATCACCGCAACCCGGCCACCATCGTGCGCAAGCTGCCCAAAGCGAAAGCCATTCCCAAGTCGGAGATGGCTCGCTTCCAGACCCAGACCCAGCCCCTGATGGCGCAGCTGGAACGCTTCGAGCAACCCGCACTGGCGCAGAACAGCGACGAGAAGGACTCCGTAAACTGAATGACGGACCTCTACATTGGCCTGATGTCGGGCACCAGCGTCGACTGTATCGATGCGGTATTGGCGGAGTTCTCCGAAGTTGACGGCGAGCTCCGCTGCCACACCCGGGCCGCCCTGGGGCACCCCATCACAAACGAAATGCGCGAGGCAATTCTCGCGCTTTGCGCACCCGGCCCATCGGAACTCGACCGAGCTGGGCAACTCGACCGGCGCCTGGGCGAGGAATTTGCCGCGGCCACCCTGGCGGTATTGCAAAAAGCCGGAGTAAAGCCGTCTGCGGTCAAGGCCATCGGCAGTCACGGGCAAACGGTGCGGCACAGGCCCCCGGGTAGCGTTTCCACCCCCTTTTCCCTGCAACTGGGTGACCCCAACACCATCGCGGCACTGACCGGTATCACCACGGTAGCGGATTTCCGCCGCCGCGATATGGCGCTCGGCGGTCACGGGGCACCACTAATGCCCGCGTTCCACAACGCGGTATTCCGCACAAGCCGCGACCGTGCTGTAGTCAATATCGGCGGTATGGCAAATATCACCGAGCTGGCTGCCGACGGCCAGGTCCGCGGTTATGACACCGGTCCCGGCAATGCGCTGCTGGATTACTGGGTCAAACTGCACCTCGGTCAACCCTACGATGCCGACGGTGCCTGGGCGGCAAGTGGCGCCCCCCATCCCACACTGCTCAACCGCCTGATGGGAGATCCCTTTTTTGCCGCGCCAGCACCCAAGAGCACCGGACGGGAGGCTTTCAATCCCAGCTGGCTGGAACGCGCCAGCGCAGGGCTGGAGGTGCCCCCCGCCGATGTACAGGCGACGCTGGCGGAAGTCACCGCGGCCTCTATTGCCAACGGTGTGCGTGAATTTGCCCGCGGCGGCGAGCTACTGGTGTGCGGCGGCGGCGCTCGCAACAATGACCTGATGGAACGACTGCGCAGACGTCTTCCCACCTGGTCGGTGACAGCTACGAACGAATACGGGATCGATGCGGACTGGGTAGAGGGAGCGGGCTTTGCGTGGCTGGCCCGTCAGACCATGCTCGGCCTGCACGGCAACTGCCCTGCCGTGACCGGCGCTGAAAAAGAGACCGTGCTGGGCGGGATATATCCCGCCTGACGTCAGATCTCGCTGCGCAGAATGGCCCAGATTCAGATAGAGAAGGAAGATCCGCAGCCGCAGGTAGCGGACGCGTTGGGATTCTGGACCACGAAGCGCGAGCCAGACAGCCCCTCTTCATAATCCACACTCGCCCCCACCAGATACGGGTAGCTCATGGCGTCGACCAGGACCTGGATGCCGTCTTTTTCGACCACAGCATCATCCTCGGCCACCAGCTCGTCGAAGGTAAAGCCATACTGGAAGCCGGAACAGCCGCCGCCAGTAACAAACACGCGCAGCTTGAGCTCCGGGTTGCCTTCCTCTTCCAGCAGCCCTTTGACCTTGGCAACGGCCTTCTCGGTCACCTGAACGGGATCGGGAGAAAAGGAAACAGCTTCAGACATAAATCACTCTCGAAACGGGTTTACAGCCGTCGCCACGGAGGCGCGACTGCCCACTGCCGAATGACAGCGGTGCGGGCGCATTATGGGTAAACCCCAGCAAACAGGTCAAGTATTGCCAGTCTGAAGGGGTTTGACCAGTCGCACCCGTCGCATTACTCCGCGTCGACGGTTGCTTCTTCGGAATAACCCAGCATACGGGGCTCGCTGGTGTTGTCGACTTCGACATTGGATACCAGGGAACCGTTGACCTGAGCGCCCTTGACCATTTCGATCAGCTTGTAGTGGACATTGCCCTCAACGATCGCCTTGGATGCCAGCTCCAGGTGTCCGCTTGCGTGCACGTCACCCTTCACGTTGCCGTTGACCACGACATTGGGTACACGGATTTCCCCCTCGACCACACCGCCATCGACGATCTGCAGACGGGCATCACTGTCACTGTGCGCACATACGTTTCCGTTGACGCGACCTTCGATGACCAGATTACCGCGGAAGTGCAGGTCGCCGGTTACTTCAGTGTGACGCGCGATCAGGGTCGTATTGTTGCCACCAGTGCTAGCCATAGTTTTCTCTTTCTTTTTCAACATAATTCAACCAAAACCTCATGAATTGAGCGGAGCCTGGTCACTCCATTGGTGCGCTGCTGCGCCCGCTTCAGCAATCAACTCTGCTGCACCAGCCAGCCGTAACGCTGGTCAATATTGAAACCTTTGCGCTTGCTGGATTTGAGCGACAGCTCGACGCCTTCGGGAACGAAGCCCTCCGGCAACTGTAGCTCTCCCTCGATATTCTGGAAGTACTTGAATCGCAGGGGGATAGACTCGCTCTCCACCTCCGACGAGAGGTCCGCCAGTGCGTAACGGCGAGCCTCGCCATCCACCTGGCCGACGATGGTAAAGCGCACCGCACCGGTCACCACCTGGTGGCGGGCAGCAGACTGCTGAACCAGCAACTTGTACTGATAGCGACGCTCACCCGCTTCGGAGATACTGAAGCGGCCAATGGAGACCCCGTCGCTCCCCTCTGAGGGCGCCATGATACCGCGGTAGAAGGAGATTTCCTGGCGCAACTCCGCAATCTGGTTTTCCTGCGCGATCAGCTCTGCACGCACAGACTCACTTGCCTGCTCGCCAATGGCCAGGGACTGTTCGGCGGTGGCCGCACGCACCCGCAGGCTTTCTATCTCGGCACGCAGACGATCCACTTCTTGCTGAGACTTGACGTGTGCGCGGGTCTTCTCATCCAGGTTTTTGCTCAGCTGATACTGGCCAGCAAAAAACGCACCGGCACTGGTAGACAGCACCAGCAGGGTCACCCCCAGCACCGAGAAAATGCCGTGGATGGGCCTGTGGGGCACCACCTTCATACGGTATTGCTTGCTGCCTTTAACTTTGCGCGTCATGGATTCCGGATAGTGTCTTTTTTGTGTGGATTCTGTGTCGTGTATTTATCTATCGAGCCACTGCCAACGATTCTAAGGCAGCAGTGCCGGGCTCTCCAGCCCCTGGTTCTCATTTAAGCCAAACATGATATTCATATTCTGTATTGCCTGGGCAGAGGCCCCCTTGGCCAGGTTGTCGATGACCGATAGGACAACAACCGTATCGCGCCCCTGAGGCCTCAAAACAGCCAGACGGCACACGTTGGTGCCTTTTACGCTGCGGGTCTGCGGGTGGCTGCCAGCCGGCATTACATCCACAAAAGGCTCGTCCCCATAACGCTGTTCAAACAGCTGTTGCAGCGCCTCCTGGGTGGCCTCCGCGGCGGCGGGGTTCTTCAGCTTGGCGTACATGGTGGCGTGGATACCGCGCACCATCGGCAACAGGTGCGGCACAAAGGTCAGATCCACGGCACCGCCAGCGGCGAGACCCAGCCCCTGCTCGATTTCCGGCAGGTGGCGATGCCCTGCGGCCGCGTAGGCGCGGAAGCTGTCATTGTTCTCCGCAAACAGCAGATCGGTTTTGCCCTGGCGACCGGCGCCACTGGCACCACTGGCCGCATTGGCAATCAGCCCTGCGGGCTCCACTAGCCCCGCTTCCAACAGTGGGATCAGGCCCAGCTGGATGGCGGTGGGATAGCAGCCCGGGCAGGCGATCAATTGGGCTTCACCGATTTGCGCCCGGTTTACTTCCGGCAGGCCGTACACCGCCTGCGCCGCCAGCTCGGGACAGGCGTGCTCCTGTCCGTACCACTGCTCCCAGGTGGGGATATCCTGCAGACGGAAATCAGCAGACAGGTCGATAACCCGTACACCGCGCGCTACCAGCTCCGGCACCTGAGCCTGGGCCACACCGTGGGGCGTGGCAAAGAAAACCACATCGCAGGTAGCCAGCTCATCGACATCTGGAGCGGTGAATTTCAGATCGTAGTGACCGCGCAGGCTGGGGAAGAGTTCCGCGACCGGAGTGCCGGCTTCCGCACGGGAAGTAATGGCTCGCACCTCCACACCCGAGTGGCCCGACAGCAGGCGCAGTAATTCCACGCCGGTATACCCTGTTCCACCTACGATTGCCGCTTTGATGACGCTCACTTCTGTTCCTCGCTGATCACTGTCCTTGCCGGGGCCCCCGCCGCCCTCTGCTGGCGGGCCATGTCCCCTGTATACTGAGCCGTGCACTCTACCATAAGCCATCGATTTTAAAGGACTAACCGTGCGGCGCCGCCAGCAGTCAGAACCCCAGGCCTTCTCCGCCCCCCTCCCCCATTCAAGCCGAGGCGGGCTGCTAGAGCGGGCGCGGACACAGTTATCCGCCCAGCAGGCGCTGTCTCTGCTGGTGCTACTGGCTCTGATCATCGGGGTCTGCGCTGGACTGGTGGTGATCGGCTTCCGCCAGCTGAGCGAAGGTCCTGCGATTCTCTATCTTCCGCAACTGGAAGACTTTGAGTCACTCCCCCCTACATTGCGCTTTGCACTGCCGGTGGGTGGCGCCCTGTTGCTCGGACTGATATTCCAGTGGGTCGCGCCGTCCGGACGCCCCACGGGGGTAGTGCATGTGCTCGACCGCCTGCACAACCACCAGGGCAAGATGCCGATCAGAAATGCCATTCTTCAGTTCCTTGGCGGCGCGCTGGCATTACTCAGCGGTCAGTCGATCGGCCGCGAAGGGCCCTCGGTACATTTGGGGGCCGCCAGTGGCAGCTGGGTGGCGTACCGCCTGCGGCTGCCCAACAACACCGCACGCACCCTGCTCGCCTGCGGTGTGGCCGCCGCCATTGCCGCGTCATTCAATACGCCGCTGGCGGGAGTGATCTTCGCCATGGAAGTGGTGATGCTGGAATACACCGTGGCCGGGTTCCTGCCGGTGATGATCGCCGCGGTCAGCGGCAGCGCGGCAACACGCCTGGCGTTCGGCCACCAGGCTGCGTTCAGCGTTCCGGCCTCGCAGCTGGAATCCCTCGTCGAACTGCCGATTCTGTTTGTGTGTGCACTGGTGATCGGTGCACTGGCTTCGCTGTTTATCGTCAGCCAGCGCCGCCTGGTGCCGATGCAGCAGAAGTATTCGCCAATCTTGCGATTCCTACTGGCGGGCGCAGCCACCGGTCTGCTGGCATTGTGGGTACCCGAAATTCTCGGCACCGGTTACGACACCCTGGAGCTGGCCATGCTCGGGCAACTGGGTATTGCCGCACTGTCTGCCATCGTTCTCGCCAAGCTTACCGCCACGGCCCTGGCCACGGGCCTGGGTATTCCCGGCGGGGTAATCGGCCCGAGTCTGATCCTGGGGGCGTGCATCGGCGGCGCCGGCGGTCACCTGGCCAACCTGTGGCTGGGCGCGGCCACCGCCAGCCCCGGGCTTTACGCAATGGTGGGGATGGCGGCAATGATGGCGGCGCTACTCAATGCACCGCTCGCCGCGCTGCTGGCGATCCTGGAACTGACTTACAACCCGAATGTGCTGTTTCCCGGCATGATGACCATTGTGGTGGCCTGTCTGGTCAGCCGCCAGCTGTTCTCCTGCGAGGGCATCTATCAGGAGTCCCTGCGCGCACTGGGCAAAAGTGGCACCCCCAGCTGGCGCGCCCAGTTGCTGAGCCGGGTGGGGGTTGCCAGTGTAATGGAGCGTGCAGTAGCGGTGACCCCGCAGCGATTGGAGCGGGCCCATGCCGAGAGACTGATCGAACAGCAGCCCGCATGGCTGCTGATTGGCGGTGTCGATACCCCGCAGGCGCTGCGCACTGCAGACCTCGCCAACTTCCTGCAGCGCCCGCAAAAAGAGCCGGAAGCAGAGGGCGCCGCACCCAGGGAAGAGGAAAAAGTAGACCTGCTGCGCCTGCCGGGCGAGCGCCTGCAACTGGCGCCGCTTAGCTGGCGCGCCACTCTGCTGGAGGCACAGGAGCAGCTGGAAAGGCACGGCGCCGACGCACTGTATATCGGCCGCGACTACGATCAGGGCAATCCGGGTGTACTGAATAGCGACGTGGCGGGTATTATCCTGCCGCAGCATATCGAGCACTACTATCGGCAGTAACCGCCTGCGGTGATGGCCAGCGACATATTCAAAATAACTACGCAGACCGGACCAGATTCCGGATAAGGAGCTTCAATGCTTTGGGTCAAGGCTTTTCATATCGTCTCCATGGTGTGCTGGTTCGCGGCACTTTTCTACCTGCCGCGCCTGTTCGTGTACCACGTAGACGCCACCGACGCGCTCAGCAAAGATCGCTTCTGTATCATGGAGCGGCGCCTGTATCGCGGGATCGCCATCCCCGCGATGATCGCCACCATCGTATTCGGTGTCTGGCTCTTCAGCTTTAACCCGCGCTACTACGAAACTGCCGGCTGGATGCATGCCAAACTCACCCTGGTGATCCTGCTGATCGGCTATCACCATATCTGCGGCAGCTATGTGAAGAAGTTTGCCGCCGGCACCATCACCAAAAGCGGCCGCTTTTTCCGCATTTTTAATGAGCTACCGGTACTGGTTCTGCTGGCGATTGTGATCCTCGCTGTGGTCCGGCCGTTCTGATCTCTCAGGTCAGGGGCGCGCCAGGACACCCAAGCGCCCCGTGACTGGCCGATGGCGAGGCTAGAATAACTACATTGATCTTCAGGTCCTGAACGGTTATGGATACACGCCAGCCCATCATTCTCACCGTCACCCACCACGACCCCAGCGGCAGCGCGGGAATCACTGCAGATACGGAAACTGCTGCCAGTCTCGGCTGCCACTGCACCTCGGTGGTGTCGGCAATTACCGTGGGTGACACCCGCGACCTGGCCGGCGTTGCGCCGGTAGACGATAGCCTGCTGGTGGAACAGGCCCGCGCGGTACTTGAAGACATGCCGGTAGCGGCCATCAAGATCGGCTACCTGGGCTCGGTAGAGAATGTGCATGCACTGCACAGCGTACTGCGCGATTACCCAAACATTCCCCTGATCATCGACCCCGACGCCACCCTCGCAGATAAGGAATCCCTGCTGGCGCCTCCGCTGTGGAAAGCCATGTGCGACCTGCTGCTGCCCCTGGCCACCCTGGTGGCGCCAAACCGTCGTGAAGCCCGCGCCATGGCCGGAGAGGCGGACGTGCACGATGCCCAGGCCCAGGAGTTACTGGAAAGCGGCTGTCGCTACCTGCTGCTCACCGGAGTACCGGCGGCCGACCAGCAACTGGAAAACCGCCTGTACGAAACCCGCGGGCTGATACGCGAATTCCGCTGGCAGCGTTTGCCGCCGGCAGCCTACGGTGTGTGCGGCACCCTTACTACCGCGATTGCCTGCCATATTGCACACGGCCTCAATATTCTCGAGGCAGTGAACCGCAGTCAGCAGTTTACCTGGAGCGCCATCGCCGGCAGCCGTCGCCTGGGTATGGGTCGACCGGTGCCAAACCGCCTGTTCTGGACCTGCAAGGACTGAAGGCAAAGGCTCCGGCTCAGCGCCTTATCTCACCTCTACTGCCAATCCGGGCCTCCTGGATTGATTTCTGTTGCGCAATCCGCGCCAGCGTTTGCGGCAAACGGCAGCGGTGAAGATAATACGCGCAAATTTCCATTCCGTTTTCATCCCTTCTTTCAATCCAACCCGGTTCCCGAAAAGCTATGAGCAAGTCCGAATCCCTCTTCGCCGACGCCCAAAAGGTCATTCCCGGTGGTGTCAATTCACCGGTACGCGCATTCCGCGCGGTAGGCGGCACGCCCGTATTTATCGAGCGCGCCGAGGGCGCCTACCTCTACGACGCCGATGAAAAACGCTATATCGACTATGTGCAGTCCTGGGGACCGATGGTGTTGGGTCACGCCCACCCGGACGTCATCGACGCGGTGGTAGAGCAGGCCCAGTCCGGCCTGAGCTTTGGCGCACCGACCGAGCTGGAAACCGAGCTGGCGGAAGAACTGTGCCGGGTATGGCCGAATATGGACCTGGTGCGCTTTGTAAACTCCGGTACCGAAGCCACCATGAGCGCCATCCGTCTGGCGCGCGGCTATACCGGCCGGGACAAGATCGTAAAATTCGAGGGCTGCTATCACGGCCACTCCGACTCCCTGCTGGTAAAGGCCGGCTCCGGCGCCCTGACCATGGGCGTCCCCTCCTCCCCCGGCGTACCTGCCTCGCTGGCGGACCACACCATTACCCTGACCTACAACGATATCGAAGGGGTGAAAAAGTGCTTCGCCGAGATCGGCGACCAGATCGCCTGCATTATCGTCGAGCCGGTGGCGGGTAATATGAACTGTATCCCGCCGGTACCGGGTTTCCTGGAAGCGCTGCGCGAAGTCTGCGATCAGTCCGGTGCGGTGCTGATCCTGGATGAGGTAATGACCGGTTTTCGCGTCAGCCTGACCGGCGCCCAGGGGCACTACGGTATCGAGGCCGACATCACCACCCTGGGCAAGGTGATCGGCGGCGGTATGCCGGTGGGCGCCTTCGGCGGCAAGCGCGAGATCATGGAGCAGATTGCACCGCTGGGCCCGGTGTATCAGGCGGGTACCCTGTCGGGTAACCCGATGGCGATGGTTGCCGGCCTGGAAACCCTGCAGCTGATCCAGGAGCCGGGCCTCTACGACACCCTGACCGAGAAAACCGACCGTCTGGTAGACGGGGTTCTGGCCGCGGCAAAAGAAGCGGGCATTCCGCTTACTGCCAACAAGGTGGGCAGCATGTTCGGTTTCTTCTTTACCGATGCGGATCAGGTGACCAATTACCAGCAGGTCATGGCCTGCGATACCGAGCGCTTCAATCGCTTCTTCCACGGCATGCTGGAGGAAGGTGTTTATCTCGCCCCGGCATCTTACGAAGCCGGCTTTATGTCCGCCGCGCACAGCGACGAGGATATCGAAGCCACCATTGCTGCGGCGCGCAAGGTGTTTGCACGCTTGAAATAAACACGTCGCGAGCCTCTTATCCGCCGGACTTTCCGACCTCGTCGAAAATTCAGGGCGAAGGCGCTGATACCGGGTGTGGTCTTGCGAGACCGTCTGCGGCCATGACGGCCGCAGCCGAGCCTCCAGGGATGGGTTGAGGGGGGGCGCCTAGCTCGTGTATCGCAAGACCACACCCGGTAGCAGCGCCGCCACCAACCTGTCCGAACTCCACCAGCCCCCATTACTTGCCAGCGCCAGCGTTCTGCCATATAAAAATGTATACATTCTTTAAAGAGTATACATTGTGCAGCGATCCCTCTGGGCAGATACCAGCCTGTCCTCCGTCAGTGCCGGTTTTGTTGCGGTACTGGTGGGGTTTGCCAGCTCCGTTGCGATTGTCCTGCAAGCCGCCGCGGCTGCGGGTGCCAGCGAGGCAGAAATGGTCTCCTGGATCGGTGCCCTCGGGCTCGGTATGGGCATCACCTGTATCGCCTTCTCCTGGTACTACCGCGCGCCGGTTATCACCGCCTGGTCCACCCCCGGAGCGGCACTGCTGGCCACCAGCCTGACCGGGGTTTCCATGGCAGAAGCGATCGGTGCCTTCCTGTTCAGTGCGCTACTGACCCTGTTACTGGGCATCTCCGGGGCTTTCGAGCGGGTGATGTCGCGGGTGCCACTCCCCATTGCCAGCGCCATGCTGGCGGGAATCCTGCTGCAGTTCGGTCTGTCGGTATTCACCTCGCTCGAGGCCAATCCGGTGCTGGTGGGCTGCATGTTGCTCACCTACCTTGCATGCCGGCGCTGGCTGCCGCGCTATGCCATCATCCTTGTTTTATTCGCTGGTTTTGCTGCCAGCTGGGGACTGGGACAGGTGCAACCAGAGCAACTGAGTTGGGCATTGAGCCGGCCGGTGTGGGTGACACCGGTGTTCAACCCTGCGGTTTTGCTGGGTGTTGGGTTACCGCTGTTTATTGTCACCATGACCTCGCAGAATATTCCCGGTGTCGCCACCCTGCGCGCCAGCGGCTACCAGAAGGTTCCGGTTTCCCCGGTTATCAGCGGCACCGGTCTCACCTCACTGCTGCTGACGCCGTTCGGCGGTTTTGCTTTTAATCTGGCCGCCATCTCCGCCGCCATCTGTACCGGCCCCGAGGCCCACCCGGATCCGGAGCGACGCTACACCGCCGGTATCGCGGCCGGCGTTTTCTATTTACTGGCTGGCCTGTTCGGTGCCAGCGTGGTGGCGCTGTTCAGCGCTTTTCCGCAGGCGATGATCGCCACCGTTGCCGGACTGGCGCTGCTCGGCACCATCGGCAGTAGCCTGGCGGGTGCCAGCAGCGACAGCGACGGTCGCGAGGCCGCACTGGTTACCCTGCTGATCACCGCCTCCGGGGTCAACTACCTGGGTATCGGCGCCGCCTTCTGGGGACTCGCGGGTGGGCTGATCTGTCACCGGTTGCTCCACAGGAAAAACTGAAATGGGCCTGTACCAAAGACTGAAATCAGACTTGCAGCAGGGACGCTTTGCCCCGGGCACGGTGCTCAAACAGACGGAGCTGGCCGCGCAGTACGAGGTGAGCCGGATTCCGGTGCGGGATGCGCTCGCACGACTGAAAAATGAAGGCTGGCTGACGGGACACGGTAAACGCGGCGTTGCGGTACCGCGGTTCGATCCGCTGGAAGTGGAAGACCTCTACCTGATGCGCATGCGTCTGGAGCCGTTACTGCAGGAGCTCGCCATACCGCATTTAAATGGGGAAATCCTTGGCCGTGCGCGAGATTACCTCGATGCGATGCAAGCATCAGCGCAACCGTTACAAGCGCAGCCCCCGGAGATCAGCGCCATGGAAATCGGCGCACTCAACTGGCAATTTCACACCTGCTTGTACCGTCCCGCCAATCGCCCCACCCTATTCGCAGCAGTGGAACAGCTGCACCGTCAGTGCGAGCGCTATATCGGTTTCCAGTCCCGCAGCCTCGATTACCAGGCCACCAGTCAGCGGGAGCACTACGAACTGCTGGACCTGCTGCAAAACGGTGATAGCAAAGCGGCGACCGCACTGCTTGAGCAGCATATCGCCGCGGCCGGCCGCGCGCTCGTCGAACACCTTCGCAGTGACGGCAGCGCCGAGTGAAGCTAAACCGCGAGCGCCGCCATGATCAGCAGCCCCAGACAACAGAAGAAACCGGAGAACCAGCAAAGGGAGCGTGCGGCTGCCCAGTCTTTCAGATAGCAGATCCCGTAGAGAATCCGGGTGGCAATAAAGATCAGCGAAAGTCGCGCTAGCCACTGCTCGTCGACACCCGCCGCGATGGCCGCAAACACCCCCGCGATAAATGCCGGCAATATCTCGAAACTGTTGCGCTGAGCCCAGTCCGCACGCCGCGACAGTCCGGACTGCTTTTCCAGAAACGCGCGCGGCGACCGGTTGTTGTACCTTCCCTCTGCGGTGGCTTTGGCGATGGCAGCAAATGTGGGCGGCATCAAAATCGCCACCAGCAGACACCAAAAGGCGACAGACATCAGAACCACTCCCGTTTTGATATGATTGCGCCAGCTTAGTCGCCGCCCAGAGTGCGCGCCAACCCCTATCTACCAGCCGGAGTGACCATTCATGAGTATCAGCCTTCACCGCGGCGCTTACCCCCATTCCCGTCCACGCCGCCTGCGTGCCAGCGAGTTCTCTCGCCGCCTGGTGCGGGAAAACCGGTTAACCACCGATGACCTGATCCTGCCCCTGTTTGTTATCGAAGGCCGCGGGGAGACCCAGCAAGTTGCCTCAATGCCCGGTGTCGAGCGGCTGACCGTAGATCTGCTCACCGCAAAAGCCAAAGAACTGGTAAACCTCGGAATCCCCGCGGTTGCGCTGTTCCCGGTAGTCGACCCTTCTGCCAAGTCCGACGATGCCCGTGCAGCCTTTGCCCCGGATGGCCTGGCACAGCGTGCCGTGCGCGCACTGAAAGAGGCTGCACCGGATCTGGGTGTGATTACAGACGTGGCGCTGGACCCGTTCACCAGTCACGGCCAGGACGGGCTGATGAACAGTGAAGGGTATATCGTCAACGACGACACCGTGGAGGTACTGGTACAGCAAGCGCTGTCACACGCCCAGGCAGGCGCAGATGTGGTGGCGCCGTCGGACATGATGGACGGGCGTATCGGCGCAATCCGCACTGCTCTGGAACGGGATGGCCATGTAAACACCCAGATCATGTCCTACGCCGCCAAATACGCCTCCAGCTATTACGGCCCGTTCCGCGATGCCGTGGGTTCTGCAGGCAATTTGAAGGGCGCCAACAAATTCAGCTACCAGATGGATCCGGCCAACGGTGACGAGGCGCTGCACGAGTGCGCGCTGGACCTGCAGGAAGGTGCGGACATGATCATGGTGAAGCCGGGCATGCCATACCTGGACGTTGTGCGCCGGGTGAAGGACGAGCTCAGGGTACCGACCTTTGCCTATCAGGTCAGCGGTGAGTACGCCATGCACTGTGCGGCGTTCGATAATGGCTGGCTCAATCGGGAAGCGGTAATTCTCGAATCCCTGCTGGCATTCAAGCGCGCCGGTGCCGATGGGGTGCTGACCTACTTTGCGGAAGAAGCCGCCAAGTTGTTACAGGCGGGCTGAGGAAATCGGGCCGGCAAAACCGGCCGGTATAAATCTTTTCTGTCAGGCGATCACTGGTCGCCCTTGCCACCGCGCCGGAACAGTTTGAACAGTGCGCCAAAGGCCAGTGGAATCAGTTTCCAGGCCTTTTTCAGAAACAGCAGCAAACCGGCCAACAGTCCGGTTTTGGCCAACACCTTGCCGGTTACCAGTGCACCGAGGCCATAGGCCGCCACTTTATCGATTTCTGGATCAAACTCCTCATAGCGATAGCCGGGATTAAAACTCGTCATTGCCAGCACTGCATTACGACTCTGTTTGATATCCTCCAACTGCGACATACCGGCAATAAAATTGAGCACCAGCATGCCGAGCCAGAGAGGCTGACGGCTAAAGCATCGCGAGCGAAAAACAGACGTCCAGGGGCCCGCGGACACGGGCCCGGAAAATAGAGGTCAGATAACACCCAGCGCCAGGCAGTGGGTAATCAGCTGGCCGGAGTTTCGGCAATCCGCCTTACGCAGGATGTTCTTGCGGTGATTCTTTACCGTATGCACAGAGATGTTCAGTTGCTCGGCGATCTCGACACTGGTAGCGCCGGCGGCGATCTGCGTCAGGACTTGCAGCTCACGGGCACTGAATATTTTCTTTGCAGGCTTCGCAGGCTTGTCCACCACCACTAGCTGCGATCCACCCAGGCACCCCGTAGCAGGCTCCGGCAAGCTGCTCCGACCGCCGATTTGACCCTCCCCCCGACCGCTGCCCGAATTCGGTGCTATTACCGTATTGGCCTCCGATTCCTGTGCGCGCGTTTCCCGTGCCCCCGAATCCCGTCCGACGACCAGCAGTGCCGCCAATCCTGCCCCCAGCATAATTCCCCCTTTTCCCTGAGAATCTTCAGGTCCCTGACCGCGAAACACAGTCGGAACCTTTGTCGCAATTTTGTCGCGGGAATTTAGCTAGGAAGAGCCATGGGCGTCTTTGAAAGGTTTTGAATCGTTTTGAAACGCCCGTATCACGGGGCCTGCAGAAGAGCCTGTGATCTTGATAATAGGATCAGGGAGGTGGCGCAGAAGGTTTAGCGTTCGCTTCCGGCAGACCAAAAATCGGTAAAACCAGGCCGAACAGTTCGTCCGCAGCCACGGCAACACCATTGCCGCCCCGCTGGCGCACCAGCTTGCGCTGGGAATCTGAGGGCATGATGGTGTACAGGAAGTAGGGGGTGCTGTCCTGTCGCGCGCGCATCCGCTCCATCAACTTGAAGCCGGCCAGCGGTTCCCGACCCCGGCCCATATCGGAGATCACCGCATCGTAGCGGTACATGGACAGCAGCGTCAGGGCGTCGTCGGTATTGGTTGCGAGATAGACCGCGATCCGCAGGGATTCGAAATGTGCGCGCTCGGCGAGATTGTTGTCGGGGTTGTCGTCCACCCACAGAATCCTGCCGCGCACATCCGGGGCTTCGCCAATGACCAGGGGTGCACCGTCATCCGGGATGCGTCGTGCAGTAATCAGGTATACCAGCAGCGCGGTCACCAGCACCAGCAGCCCCATGCCGATCCACAGACGCCAGAAATACGCTGCGGGTCGGGCCGCGGCGAAAGATGACGTGGAAGAAGTTCGATCGGGGGCGGGTGCGCTATCCAGAGCGGCCGGGTTGCCGACTGGCGCATTGCTGTCGCTATCAGATCCGGCAGTCTCAGGGGTATCGCGCTCGCTCTGTTGTGGCGAGGAGCTGCGGACCTCCCGCAACTGCTCCGCCAGCTCCGGCGAAAGCCGGTAACCGCGACCGTGCAAGGTCTGGATCAGCGGCCCTTCGTACCCCTGCTCGCGAAACAGCTTGCGGGTGTCGGAAACCAGCCGCCCCAGGGACCAGTGGGAAACCACGGTGTTGGGCCACAGATCCTCCAGCAGCGCGGCCCGCTCGCAGCACTCGGGAAAGCCTGTAATCAGCAATGAGAGCAGCTGCAATTGCCGGGCATCCGCTGCCACCGGCTCTCCACCGGCGGTCAGATAAAGATGCTCTGTATCCAGAACGTACTTGTCAAAACGGTACTGCATCGCACTAGATTCAGGGAATGGGAATCATTTTCGGTGCTGAAGTATGCCCCCCGCCCCGACAAAGTTCCAGCCCCTGACTCTACGGCCACTGATCCGGCTCTTCCGGCGACCAGGGCTGCGCCTCCTCTACCGGCGCGCCGCGATCTGGCTGTGACTGCTCCCGTTGCATGCGCTCCTCCAGTATTCGGCGCTCTTCCTGTGCCCGGCGCTCCTCTTCAAGATAGCGCTGCTCCTGGATTCGGCCGGATTCCTGCAGCCGGCGCAAACGCTCTTCCTCAGACTGCGGCACAGGCTGCTGTTGCAGCTCCGGATCGAGTTCTTCCTGGGGAACCGATTGACGCTCACGCTCCAATTGTTCGCGCAATTGCTGCTCGCGCTGGCGCTGCTGCTGTTCCCGCCGCTGCTGCTCCGGGTCTATGCCCCAGCCCGGGGTCATATCCTCGCGGGGCGCCACATCCTCTTCCTTGTCATCGTCAAACCAGTTGCGGAACCAGCCGCGGCGCTGGCAGCGCGGATCTGTCTGCAGCCGGCTCTCCACCGATACCGGCAACTCGCGCCCGCCCTGACAGTTGCGCGGATCCATATACTGACCGTCGCTATTCAGCGGTTTCCACTCAACCCCGCGCGGCGCCTGGATGCGCCCGTGGCGATGCGGCAGCTTGCGCATGATGTCGGTCCACACCGTCAGGGCGCCGGTAGCGCCGGTGAGACTGGTGCGCTCGTTGTCGTCGCGGCCCAGCCATACCACCGCTGTCACTCCGGGGCTAAAGCCGGCAAACCAGCTGTCGCGATAATCGTTGGTGGTGCCGGTTTTGCCAGCAAACGGCACACTGTTGGGCAGACGCCGGTAGGCGCTTTTGCCGGTGCCCTCGCGCATGACCTGCTCCAGCGCGTAGCGCAGCAGATAGGCGGGCACCTCGTCCACCCCGCGGCTGGACTTGGGTCGGAAGCGCTGCACCTGTTCGCCGTCGGCGTCAGACACCGCCAGCAGCGTGCGCGGCTCCACGTGCTCGCCGCCGTTAGCCAGGGTCTGGTACATGCCCGCGACTTCAAACGGGGTCATCTCCACCGCACCGAGAAACAGGGAGGGCACCCGCGGCAGATTCGCCTGTACCCCCAGGCGACGAATGGTCTGACGCACGTTTTCGATGCCGAGATCCAGCCCCAGGCGCGCAGTCGCCTGGTTGTAGGAGCGGGACAGGGCCACATACAGCGGCACCAGCCCATGGCTGCGATTATTGAAGTTGGCCGGCATCCATACCTGCCCATCGGGGGCCTCCTCACGGATCGGGGCGTCGTCAATCAGAGTGCCGAGGTTGTACTGGTGCGCCCGCTCCAGCGCGGTGAGATATACCGCAGGCTTGATCAGCGAGCCCACCTGGCGGCGCGCCTCCAGGGCGCGGTTGAAGCCCGGGTAATGGGGACGGCGGTCGCCCACCATGGCGAGCACATTGCCGCTGTGATTTTCCAGTACCACCGTGGCCCCCTGCAGGGAGTCCTCCTTGAGGCCGCGGTCTTTTTCCAGTCGGTCGGCCCCCTGGCTCACCGCGTCTTCGGCCAGTTTCTGTACCGAGGGTGCCAGGGTGGTGTAGACCCGCAGGCCAGCGGTACGCAGTTCTTCCACGGAGTAATAGGGACGCAACTCCTCCAGCAGGCGCTCGGTAAACGCCGGATAGGGGTTCTGCGCGGTGGCGCCGGCAGATGCGACTTCCAGCGGTTTCTTGCGCAGGCGATCATGCTGCTCCTCACTGATCAGTCCCTGCTCGAACATCACGTCCAGCACCGTGTTGCGCCGCTCCAGAGCCCGCTCCGGGTTGCGCCACGGATTGTAATAGGACGCGCCCTTGGCAAGCCCGACCAGCAACGCGATCTGATGGGGCTCGAGCTGGTTCAGGGGCTTCTGGAAATAGAACTCGGAAGCCAGCCCGAAGCCGTAGATGGCACGGCTGCCCTGCTGCCCCAGCCACACCTCGTTGATGTACTCCTGAAGGATATAGGCCTTGTCGTAATGGACCTCCATCAGGATGGCCATCAGCGCTTCGTTGAATTTTCGCCACAGACTCGGTTTGTGATCGAAAAAGATATTTTTCACCAGCTGCTGAGTGATGGTGGAACCGCCCTGCACCACGCCGCCGGCCTTGAAGTTGGCCACCATGGCGCGCGCAATCCCGCGGGGAGAGACCCCGAAGTGATGCACAAAATCCTGGTCCTCTACCGCGATCAAGGTGGCGCCGAGCAGCGG
This sequence comes from Microbulbifer sp. YPW1, assembly GCF_013367775.1. Lineage (NCBI taxonomy): Bacteria > Pseudomonadati > Pseudomonadota > Gammaproteobacteria > Cellvibrionales > Microbulbiferaceae > Microbulbifer > Microbulbifer sp. YPW1. Next base: position 2,101,529 of record NZ_CP055157.1, on the reverse strand, counting down.
CGGGATCTCCTCGATTCGCACCGGCGTGCGGTCGTCGCCACCACCGAGCAGGGTGCCGATGGGCGCCGCGTCCAGGCGGAATTCCTTCAGTCGCTCACCGGTCTCGCTGCGCAAATTGGTCAGCTCGTCATTGCGCAGGCGAAACAGGACCTGCTCCGCCGGTTCGCGCTTGTCGGCGTGGATAAAGTCGCGCCGCCACACACGGTATTCCATGCCCTCACGCTGCCACTGCCCCGGCTCTTCAATCGCCGGTACCTTCTTGTAATTGAGCGCGGCAAATTCGGATGCCAGCTCGTCCGGGCGCATCACCATACCTTCCTTGAGTATCAGCGGGCGCGCATAGACCCTGGCGGGCAGCTGGTACTGGCGGCTGTCCAGTCGCTCGCGCAGCTGCACATCCAGCCACACCATATAACCGGCAAGCACCAGCACCCCGAGCAGGGCCAGCAGGCTGAGGCGCTTGATCCAGCGGCGCAGACGCCCGGGACGGCTTTTTCTGTTTGCAGTTTTCGCTTTCGTGCGGCGCTTGTTTGGTGGCATATGGATTCAGATAGATTGGTTACTTAACTGTGAAACGCTGTTACGTCCCACTGACGCCGCGGGCCAAATCAGGACCACTGGGTATGGGCACAACAGCATCTTTTATAGCCGGCATTTATAAGGTCACTTCTGAACAAGTCAAACCCAACGGGTCACACAATGGCCCTGCCGGCCCGCACTTGCACTTACCCCGCCGCCCGCCATAATGCGCCCAGCGCCCGCAAACCGGGCCGACTGAAACGAATTTAGCCAGCAGCAATGGATCCCTTATGCACCAGTACGACCTCTACGGCATCGGCGCCGCCCTCCTCGATACGGAAATTGAAGTGTCCGACAGCGACCTGCAGTCACTAGGCGTCGACAAGGGAGTCATGACACTGGTTGATGACTCGCGCCAGGAACAACTGGTCGAGGATCTCAAAAACCATATGGTCACCGCCAGCCACGCCTGTGGCGGCTCCGGTGCCAACACCGTTATCGCCGCCAGTTACTTTGGCCTCGACACCTTTTATTCCTGCAAGGTGGCGGATGACGACAACGGCGACTTTTACCGCGACAATCTCGCGGCCGCCGGCGTCGGCTACCCGAAGGCTCTGCACAATGCCGCCAGCGGCGTTACCGGCAAGTGCCTGGTGCTGATCACCCCGGACGCCGAGCGCAGCATGAATACCTACCTCGGCATCAGTGCTGAACTGTCGGTCAACGAGCTCGACAGCGAAGCCCTGGAAAAATCCCGCTGGGCCTATATCGAGGGTTACCTGGTTTCCTCTCCCACCGGCCGCGCCGCCGCCATCGCTCTGCGCGAGCAGTCGCAAGCGGCCGGCGTAAAAACCGCCCTGAGCCTATCCGACCCCATGATGGTGCAACTGTTCCACGACGGGCTGAAAGAAATGCTTGGCGACGGCGTCGACCTGCTGTTCTGCAACCGTGAGGAAGCCCTCAAGTTCTGTCACACGGAATCCCTGGAAGAAGCGGCGCAAGCCCTGCGCGATCACTGCGGCGCCTTCGCCATTACCCTCGGTGCCGACGGCGCGCTGCTGTGGGATGGCACACAAGAACACCGCGTAGCCTCCCCCAAAGTGGAAGCCATCGACACCAATGGTGCCGGTGATATGTTTGCGGGCGCATTCCTGTTCGGAATCAATCGCGGCATGGGCTTTGCGGAGGCGGGAGAACTGGCCTGCCGCGCGGCGGCACAGGTAGTGAGTCAGTATGGACCGAGATTGCGTCCGGAGCAGCACGCAGAACTTCTGGAGCAAGTGGCAAACGCCTGAACCACATCCAGGTAAATGTGGAAAGCCTGGCGACAGGAGATAGAGTGCACGGGGACGGGGATAGCGCGATCCCGATAACCCGTACCCGGCACTCTGCCGCCACAGGCCCTGATTCGGGACCACAGTAATCTCAGTTCACGGAAGAGGATTTTCTCGGCCCGGTGATTTCGGGAAGACAGGCAGCTGCAGCAATACCGAAGCCCTGGGCAAAATCCACCCCCATCAGGCGCAGCTTCTCCAGTAATTCCGGCGTCTCGGCAAACTCTGCAATGGTGCTTATCCCCATACGCTTGGCCAGGTGATCCACCGTACTCACCATCGCGCTGTCGATCTCATCTTCCAGCATATTGCGCACAAAAGACCCGTCGATCTTCAGATAATCCACCGGCAACTGACGCAGATAGGCCAGGGACGAAGCGCCGCGACCGAAATCGTCCAGCGCAAAACTGCACCCCGCCGCACGCAGCTTGTGAATAAACACCAGCGCCCGATCCAGGTTATTGATCGCACTGGTTTCGGTAATTTCAAATTGCACCCGCGACGGCGCGACTCCCGCCTCGGTCAGCTCACGCAGCACAAAATCGGCAAACTGCTCATCGCCGAGACTGATACCGGATATATTGATCGCGTAGTGGAAACCGCCAGCGCCACTGCTCTGCTCCAGCGCCATGTACTGGAAAATCTTGCGGATCACCCAGCGATCCACTTCATCAATCATGCCGTAGCGTTCCGCCGCTGGCAGGAACAATCCGGGGGAAATCACATCCCCGTCCCGCCCCTGCATACGCACCAGCACCTCGTAGTGGTGCACGCGATTTTTGTCCTGTAGCGCCACCACCGGTTGGCGGTACAGCAACAGGCGATCCTCCTGGATGGCCGCGTGGATTTCCGCAAGCCAGGTACTTTCGCGACGCTTTTCCAGGGCCTTGCGCGAATCACCAAAAAACTTCACCCGATTGCGCCCCTGGTCCCGGGCCGCAGAGCAGGCGTCGTTGGCCGAGGCCAGCAACTGGCTGGCGGGCGGCGCATGCCGGTCCACACTCACTGCACCGATGGAGAGTGCCGGACGCGTCTCGCTGTCCTCCCACTCGAAGACAAAACCGCTCACCGCCTCGCGCAGCCGGGTGACAATACGTTTCGCCTCTTCCAGCGTGCAGTCTTTCAGCAGCAGCGCAAATTCATCACTGCCCACCCGGCCCAGCAGGTCCCCGCGCCCCAGACAGCGGCTGAGAATTTTCCCGAGCGCGATCAGCAAGGCATCGCCGGCGCTGTAACCGAGGGTGTCGTTAACCACTTTGAATTGATAGACGTCTAGGTAAAGCAGGATATGGTGTTGGCGGGGACCGGTATCCGCATTCAGAAGTTGCTGCAGGGAGTGCTCAAAGGCCTGGCGATTGGGAAGGTGGGTCAGCGCATCGTGGCTGTTCTGCCAGCTGAGACGGGAGGAGATACGGCGCACCTCGGACGTGTGACGCAGAATCAGCACATACCCCTGTAACTGCACACCTTCCTTGAGGCTGTTGATCTGGACACTGACTTCCAGCAACTCGTCAGTACCACGGCGCAGGTTGGCGCGCAGTTCGCGGCGACTGGGAATATCACCTTCGCTGTCGCCGCTGGCCAGATTCAGCTCGAGGGGCTCGCCGCTATCATCGAATAGCGGCAGACCTTCGGCGAGAGACTGCCCCGGCAGCAGTCCCACCAGGTTGCCGCAGAGTTCACTCACCAGCGGGTTACTGTAGCGAACCCTGCCGTAGCGGTCGGTCACGATCACGCCATCGGCCACTTCGCCCAACGCCAGCTCTGCCGCCGCCGGGCTCAAGTGCCCCACAGCTATGGCATCGCCACCGGATTCCCGCAGCTGGCCGTGATACGCGGCATTTTTCGGTGTGAACTCAGTCAATGGAATTCCAACTCAACCGGCTTTACCGCCCGGTAGTTACGTGGCGGCCCTACATCGGGGCCGCGGAATAATTCGGCGCGTAACGCGCCCCCGCTCTATCAGGGAAAATAATAACGGCTTATTCACCGGCGCGGAAACCTCCAGGGGCACCCTGGCGCCAAATGTGACCCGATTCGCACCAACAGCCACAACTGACCAGGGTTTTCCGCCGGGTACCCGCGCACAAATCACAGGTGCTGGCGCAGGAACGACTTCAGCTTTTCGTCCTCAAACGCGCGCTGCAGTGTCGCACTGAGCAGGCGATTGATCGTGCTTTCCACCTCTTCCGGGCTGGGCTTGATCAGATTGCGATCCTTGCCACTGGTAGTGTAGTTGCCAAAGAAAGTGGCCCCTTTCACCGAAACCTGTAACTGGATGGAAGCGCCGGAATTGACCTTTGTGGTGTACAGCTTGTTGGGGCTGTCGTATTTAAGGTCGGTGAGTTTCGCCACCACCTGCACGTCGCCGCCGTTCTCGACGCTGCGGAACGACCAGGATTCCAGGCCCTGGTACAGCGCGGATGCCATGGAGCTCTCAATATCATTGGCCAGGGTCACATTCGACGCGTCCGCATAAATTCCCCCGAGGCTACCCAGGCCACCGCCGGGCAACTGATTCTCGCCGCGGGCATACACGGTGTAACCGGCGCCGATATTGTCCGGGGCGACATCAATTTGCGGTTTCACGGCCACCTGCACCGGGCTGTGGGCACAGGCGGCCAACATGAATGCAAATCCGGTTACCAGCAATGTGGCAAAACTCTTCATCGGTGTACTCCAATTTTTTCAGTGACAACAAATGGATTGACTGGCGGTGGCTCTGAACGCACTTCCCGCCAATCGTTCAGCCGTGATGATGGTGGGCGTGGTGCTGGTCGCCCTCATCCGACTGAGTTTTTTCTTGCAGGCCGCGTACCGGCAGTGCTGCCTCGTGCGCGGACCCGTCGGCAAACACCAGCCGCAGCGGCAATGCCTGTCCGGCTTTAAGAGCAACGCCGTGTACCATCAGGTGGGTGGCACCGGGGCGCATTTCAATGGTGCCATTGCCTGGCAGGGTGATTTTTTTCAGCGCGCGCATGCGGCTCACACCGTCCACCTGCCGGGTGGTATGCATTTCAACCTTGCCCTGCGGGTGTGCCGGTAATTCTACCCGGGCCAGTACCCGCGCACTGCCAGACAGGTCACGCAGTGTCACGTAGGCCGCGCCCATGGGCGCGCCGGGGGGCATCTCCCGGGCGTAGCCCGAGATCTCCAGATTTGCCGCGGCGCCCTTGCCGTGGGCGGTGTGACCGCCGTGCTGCACACCACTCTGCTCTTTTGTGGCTGCGACCGAGCCCAGGGACAGTGCCACCAGGCACACAGCCAGGAGGCCGCGCACAGCGCAACGGTTGCGATGATTCATAGTTACGACTCCCGCTTTTTTGAGCTGGTTATTGTGAGCGGCACCCTTAAAAGGGTAATTAAAGGGGCTATGGACTCTTTTGTAACAGCAATCGGGGTGGATTGCCGAGTTTTATATCACCCCGCACCCGGTACCCAGGTACCGCCTGACGCAACTGGCTGTATACCCAACGCCCCTCCGCATCGGTACGCGCAACAATGATCACCCGCAACTGGTGGTCGCGAATCCGTTGCGCCACCGAAGTCAGCATCTGCACCATGGCGTCGGAGCGGGCGCTAAGCTCACCCGCAGCAAGGGGTACCGTCTGCGCACCCGGCCCGTCCAGGGTCACATCCTGGCGTGCGCGCTGCTGTTCGCGCTGTAACTGCGCGCGCACTTCTTTGGACAGCGGGTTGCCCGGAGATATTTCATCGGCGGTATTGAGGAAGCTACTTACCTGCCCAAATGCGCGCTGGCGCAGCGCATCCCGCGCACGGGCAACTAGATCCATCACCAGGATCTGGATACCCGCCGCCGCTTGGGTATTCCCCGGATCCAGTTGCAGCACCTGCAGGTAAAAATCGTAGGCACTGGCGCCGGCGGGCATGGTGATAAAGCCCTCCCGCTGCGCCCGCTCGGCGCGCCCGAGGAAGTGTTGTACGGCGCGCTGCCGGATCTCTTCGGGGCTGGGGCCCGCAGGTTTCGGCGGCGGCACGGGCTTGGGCGGCGCCGGCGGAGGCGGCGTCGCACATCCGCCGAGCAGCGCCAGTAACATCAGCGCGCCCGTCGTACGCCGACAGCTATAAAAACGATCTGAGACCCAATTCACTGTTCTGATAACCGCCTCCACTCGATCACCGGCCCGCCACAGGGCTGTTGTTTTTTTGTACCGCAAGCACCGCTATACTCATCCGCCCGATATACTGAGCCACCGGCCCCAACTTCCGGGTTTCGGGGCCAGCCCGGAACGGAAGCCGGCAACATCAGTCCAAACTAGACCGACTATAAAGAATTTTGTTACCCATGACTGCGAAGATCTCCGGCTTGCGAACGACAGAAGCGTCACATACATCAGCCTACACCGCGCTGCAGCTGCCCCCCGGTGCCGCGATCACCGCCGCACTCTGCGCAATTCTGCTGCTCTGGGCAGCCCTGTTTGCTACCCCGGCGGCGGCTCGCGACGGCTTCTCTGCCGCGCAGTCCTCTTCGCCATTTGGCGCCCTCAGCAGCGGTCAGGACGAATTCCTGCCCGTGGATCAGGCCTACCAGCTGGATTTCCTGTTTACTGACAGCGGCGCCAGCGCCCTGTTCCAGATTGCGCCCGAGTATTACCTGTATCGCGACAAGCTGGCGCTTTACCGGATTGATGGCGACAACAAAACCCCGCTGCCGCTCACCCTGGAAAAAGGGGAGGTCATCTGGGACGACTATTTCGAAAAGGAGACCGAGGTCTACCGCTGGCAACTGGAAGTGCCGCTGGACCTGGCAACGCAAGACAAGGTGCAGATACAGCTGCACTATCAGGGCTGCGCCGATGCCGGTCTCTGCTATCCGCCCCAGGTGCGCAACTTTACCCTGGACCCGGTAAGCAAGATCGCCGCCCCCTTTGACGGCGCACCGCCTGCCGGCGGTGCCGGATCCGCAGCCGGCCAGGGCCTCGCCTCGGCAGCAGGCCCAACCGCGGCGGGCAACACCGCCGGCAGTCTGCTGCTCGCCATGGTGCTGGCATTTGGTGGCGGCCTGCTGCTGAACCTGATGCCCTGTGTATTCCCGGTCCTTTCTATTAAGGCGCTGGCAATCACCCACACCGGCGACCGCCAGCAACTGCACGGCTGGGCCTACACCGCCGGTGTCGTGGGCACTTTTGTACTGATCGCCGCAGCCATGCTGGTATTGCGCGCCGCCGGTGAGGCAGTGGGCTGGGGCTTCCAGTTGCAGTCTCCGGTGGTTGTGGCCGCTCTGGTCTACCTGTTCTTCGCCATGGGCCTGAGCCTTTCCGGTGTCACCGAGTTCGGCGGCCGCCTGATGGGCCTGGGTGCGCACAGTAGCCAGAACAGTGGCCTCGGGGGATCTTTCAGCACCGGTGCGCTCGCCACGGTGGTCGCCAGCCCCTGCACCGCACCAATGATGGGCTCCGCCCTCGGCTTTGCCGTCACCCAGCCCGCTCCGATGGCGCTGGCAGTATTTGCCGCCCTCGGCGCCGGTATGGCCGCGCCATTCCTGTTGCTCACCTATATACCGGCCCTGGCCAGGCGCCTGCCGCGCCCCGGCCCGTGGATGGAAACCCTCAAGCAACTGCTCGCATTCCCCATGTACCTGACCGCGGTGTGGCTGCTGTGGGTGCTCGGCCGCCAGACCGGCAGCGACGGGGTTGCCCTGGTGCTTGCCGGGGCCGTGGCGATTGCCTTCGCCCTGTGGCTGTGGCCGGGAACCGCAGTCGACGGCCGCCGCAAGCTGCTGCGCAATGCATTCGCCATCGCCGCGGTCGCTGGTGCGGTTTGGGTCATGCCCAACCTGGACAGCGCGGATCGGCAGCTGTCGCAGACAGGTAAAAGCGACTACTGGGAGGCCTATTCCCCCGAGGCGCTGACAGCCGCCCGCGATGAGGGGCGCCCGGTGCTGATCAATATGACCGCGGCCTGGTGCATTACCTGCCTCGCCAATGAGAAGGTGGTGCTGTCCAGCGATGTAATCAGCACCGCCATGGGCGATCTGGGTTTTACCGCCCTCAAGGGAGACTGGACCAACCAGGATCCGCAAATTACCGAACTGCTGGCGCGCTACGGCCGCACCAGTGTGCCCCTCTACCTCCTGTTCCCCGCCGATGGTGGCGAGCCGCAGATTCTGCCCCAGATCCTCACCCGCGACGGGCTTCTGACCGCCATGCGCGGTGCGGTCAGCCAGGAAGCCCTGGTGGATTCGGCCACCCCTACGCCCTGATCCCGCCTTTGTGGCCATTCAAACAGGTGAATAGGCCACTCACCACAAAACTTTGCAGCAAATAGGACGTGAATTTCGGCGAACTGCGGACAACGTCTCCATTTCTGGATTTAGGGCATGGACAGAGGGTCACTTTTGCGGCAAACTCCCGATCAATCTCGGCAATCTGCTGATTTACGCTGTTTACCGACAAGTTCTCTGACTTTTTCCGGATTTTAGTCACAATTTCGTGCGCATTACCTGAGGCATAGAGCGAGGCACAGAATGGCTAGACTGCTTTTGCTACACGGCCCCAACCTGAACCTTCTGGGCACCCGCGAGCCGCAGATTTACGGCTCCACCACCCTCGCCCAGATCAATGAAGCGGCCCGCACCCAGTGCGAAGCTGCGGGTTGCGAATTCGAATGCCTGCAGAGCAACAGCGAAGCAGAACTGGTGGAGCGTATTCACCAGGCCTACGCCGACAAGGTGGACTTCATCGTCATCAATCCCGCCGCCTTCACGCACACGAGCGTGGCCCTGCGCGACGCGCTGGCGGGTGTGGCCATTCCGTTTATCGAAGTCCATCTCTCCAACCCCCACGCCCGCGAAGCCTTCCGACACCATTCCTATCTGTCGGATCTAGCGCTGGGCGTTGTCTGCGGGTTCGGAGCAGATAGCTACACTTTGGCTCTGGAAGGGGCCCTGAAGCGACTTTGAGTGCCAGTTTTTTTCATTCGCCGGCTGCGTGCCGGCGTTTATGTATTCACAAATTGAGAGTGACACTGTTATGGATATTCGCAAGATCAAAAAACTGATTGAACTGCTCGAAGAGTCCGACATCGGCGAGCTGGAAATCAAGGAAGGGGAAGAGTCCGTACGCATCAGTCGCGGCACCAGCGGTGCCTCTGTACAGATGCCGCAGATGGCCATGCCGATGATGGCACCGGCTGCACCTGCCGCTGCCCCGGTAGCACCCGCCGCTGCACCGGCGCCTGCTGCCGCCGAGAGCGAAGCCGAATCCGTACCCGCGCTCACCGGCCACCCGGTGAAATCCCCGATGGTGGGCACCTTCTACGCCGCATCGAGCCCTGGCGCCGAGCCGTTCGTTAAGGTTGGCCAGCAGGTAAAAGTGGGCGACGTGATCTGTATCGTCGAAGCGATGAAAATGATGAACCAGATCGAAGCAGACAAGGCCGGCACCATTGAGGCCATCCTGGCAGACGATGGCCAGCCGGTAGAATTTGACCAGCCGCTCGTGATCATTTCCTGAGCGGGGGACCAACTATGTTTGAGAAGATACTGATCGCCAACCGTGGCGAAATTGCCCTGCGCGTATTGCGGGCCTGCAAAGAGATGGGGATCGCCACCGTGGCGGTACATTCCCAGATCGACCGCGACCTGAAACACGTGCGCCTGGCGGACGAGGCCGTTTGTATCGGCCCCAACCCGTCCCCGCAGAGCTACCTGAATATTCCCGCCATCATTTCCGCGATGGAGATCACCGATTCTGTCGCGGTACACCCCGGCTACGGCTTCCTGGCGGAAAATGCAGATTTCGCGGAACAGGTACAAAAGAGCGGCTTCACCTTTATCGGCCCCGACGCCGATGTGATCCGCCTGATGGGCGACAAGGTTTCCGCCATCGCCGCGATGAAGAAAGCCGGTGTCCCCACCGTACCGGGCTCCGACGGCCCGCTGCCGGACGACGGTGAAAAGTGCCTGGAAATCGCGCGCAAAATCGGCCTGCCGGTCATCATCAAGGCCGCAGCCGGCGGCGGTGGCCGCGGCATGCGCGTGGTACACAGTGAAGGCGCGCTGCTGAATGCGATCTCTGTGACCAAATCCGAAGCCGGTGCCGCCTTTGGCGACAGCACCGTCTATATGGAGAAGTTTCTGCAGAACCCACGCCACGTGGAGATCCAGGTGATGTCCGATGGCCAGGGCAATGCGGTGCACTTTGGCGACCGCGACTGCTCCCTGCAGCGCCGCCACCAGAAGGTTCTGGAAGAGGCCCCGGCGCCGGGCATCCCGGACGATGTACGCAAGGGCGTTCAGGACGCCTGTGTTCAGGCCTGTATCGACATCGGCTACCGCGGCGCAGGCACCTTTGAGTTCCTGTACGAAGATGAGCGTTTCTACTTCATCGAGATGAATACGCGTATCCAGGTAGAGCACCCGGTTTCTGAAATGGTGACCGGTGTCGACCTGATCAAGGAGCAGATCCGCGTGTGCGCGGGCCAGAAGCTGTCGTTCAAGCAGGAAGACATCAAGATCACCGGCCACTCTTTCGAGTGCCGTATCAATGCCGAGGATCCGAAGACGTTCTTCCCGAGCCCCGGCAAGGTGGAAACCTACCACGCGCCCGGCGGCCTGGGCGTACGGGTGGATTCCCACCTGTACTCCGGTTACACAGTTCCGCCGAACTACGACTCCATGATCGCCAAGATCATCACCCACGCCGAAGATCGCGAAACCGCCCTGGCGCGGATGCGTGTGGCACTGAGCGAGATGATCGTTACCGGCATCAAGACCAATATCCCGCTGCAGGAAGACCTGGTTCGCGATGCGGAGTTTGCGAAAGGTGGAGTGAATATTCACTACCTCGAGAAGAAGCTGGGGCTCGAATAGGCCTATTAGCTTCTCTTCCCGCCGCAGTGGTTAGTCGCTTTGATTGACCTCCGTGGCGGGAAAGCACCGGGCATCCATTTTCAAAACCGCTGTGAACCCATCCATGAGCGCTGCGTCGGCGACGTCCCTGTCGCCGACGCTTTTGAAAATGGATACCCGACACTTTCCCTTCAGTCTCACCCTTCCTACCCTGTAAGTAGCCCCACTCTAGTAGAATGCACAGAACCCAGAATTGAAGGCTTCGCTGCCGGTAAGGCTTTGCGAGACCGTCTGCGGCCAGGACGGCCGCAGCCGAGCCCCCAGGGATGGGTTCACGGCGTGTCTCGCAAAGCCTTACCGGCAGTAGAGCCGCCACCAGACCTGACCGAAGCCACCACCAGCCCCGGAATCCAAAAAGAAATGCCCTGGCTCCAACTCAAAGTGAATACCAACCGCGAACAGGCGGAAAAAATCGAAGACGCCCTGCTGTTTGCCGGCGCCGTCTCTGTCACCCTGCAAGACAATGCCGATCAACCGATCCTCGAACCGGGCCTCGGCGAAACACCGCTGTGGGACGAAACCCTCGTCACCGGCCTGTTCGATGCGGAGATCGACACCAGCGTCACCGAAGCCAAAGCCGCCGCCCACCTGTGTGAACTGCTCCCCAACGCCCGCTGGGAACAGCTCGAAGACAAAGACTGGGAACGGGAGTGGATGAGCCACTACAAGCCCATCCAGTGTGGCGACAACCTGTGGATCTGCCCCAGCTGGTGCGAACCGCCCGCACCGGAAGCCGTCAACATCATGCTCGACCCCGGGCTCGCCTTCGGCACCGGCACGCATCCCACCACCTTCCTGTGCCTGCAGTGGCTCGCCAATGAACCCTTCAGCGGCAAAAGCGCCGTGGACTTCGGCTGTGGCTCCGGCATTCTCGGTATCGCCGCCCTGCTCCTGGGTGCCGACACCGCCATGGGTACCGATATTGATCCTCAGGCCCTGCTCGCCAGTCGTGATAACGCCGTCCGCAACGGCATAGACCCGGATCGTTTCCCGGTTTTCCTGCCGGAAAAAGCACCGGCACCCGCAGACAGCAGCGCGGATATCATGCTCGCCAATATCCTTGCCGGCCCACTGGTGGAGCTGGCACCGCAACTGGTCGAACGCACCAAGGTCGGCGGTCGCATCTGCCTGTCCGGCATTCTCAATAGCCAGGCAGAGAAGGTGAAGGCCGCCTACCGCCAGTGGATTGATTTCGATGCGGATGGCGAAAAAGAAGAATGGGTACGCCTGAGTGGAACAAGGGTGAGGTAAGTATTCGCGGTCAAAAGCTAAGGCCAGCGACAGCAGCGCAGCCACAAAACGAGCTACAGAGCCCGCCCGCACTACGCGGCAGGCCTACAGACTGATAAACTTCCCCGCCAAAGCAATAATCGTCGAATTCCATGTCGCAACTGGTCACCCGCTGCCCCCACTGCAGCACCTCCTTTCACGTCAGCGAGCAGCAATTGCGCGCCGCTCGCGGTGCTGTGCGCTGCGGCTCGTGCCTGCAGGTCTTCCGCGCCGATGAGAACATCGTCTTTAACGAGGGCGACCCTACCCCGGCCGCAACCAAAAAGGCCATCGACGAGCTGCTCGAAGATGACGACTTCCTGATCCACGACGACATTGAACTCGACAGCGACGACCCTTCAGAAGAAGACGCGCTGCCCAAGGCAAAGGCCAAGGCCGCCAAACCTGAACCCAGCCCCCGGGAAAAAAGCGCAGACGCCCGCGAAAACCCGCTGATCGACGACGCCTTCGGCGAACAGCAGTGGCAGGACCTGGATGCCGACGAAGAAGAACGGCAGCAGGATCTCGACCTGGACCGCGAGCTCAACCTCGAAGTCGACCACCTCAGCCCCGCCAGCGACGATCCCTGGGCCGAGGAGATCGCGCGCGAAGAATCCAGCGGGATTGGTGGCGCAGCGCCCACCATGCGCAACAGTGAAGGCAACGAACCGCCGTTCAGTGAAGACCTGTTCAGCGACGATCCACTGCTGGATCGCGACGAAGAAGAATTTCCGCTGGCCGCAGAGCCACCCGAGGAATTCTCCCCCCGCGAATCAGCGACCCCGGACCTGCCACCGCGCAAGTTATCCACAGGCAACGACCACGCGGACGACCATATCGACCCGAGCCAGCGCGACCAGGCACCGCTGCTGCCGCGGGATCAACTGATATCCGCCATCGGCCCCGCGCCCATCGAAGTCAACTGGCAGCCCAAACGCCACCACCTGATCCCCAACTGGGTGTGGGGCCTCGGCGTCGCGGTAATGCTGCTGGCACTGGCCGCTCAGACCGCTTATTTCCGCTTCGATACACTGAGCAAGCGGGAGCCCTGGCGGGCTCTCTATGCACAGGCCTGTCCGATACTGGGGTGTAAACTCCCGGCCCAGGTTGATATTGATGCTATACACACCTCCAATCTGGTGGTGCGCAGCCATCCGCAGATACCCGGCGCCCTCGCCGTGGAAGCCGTGCTGCTCAATCGCGCGCCCTTCGATCAGCCGTTCCCGACCCTGCAGCTGCGCTTCACCGACCTCAAGAATGCCCCGGTGGCCAGCCGTCACTTCTCCCCGCAGGAATACCTGAAGGGCGAGCTGTCGGGACGCCGCTTGATGCCCGCCGGCAACCCGGTACATATCGCCCTCGATATCGTCGATCCGGGCCCCGAGGCGGTGAACTACGAGCTTAGGATCGCCACACAGTAGGCATCCCGTTCGCTTCTCCGGCCTCAACCAACCACTTCCCCGCGCGCACTGCAGCCAGCGCGCGCGGCGCGTATTGCTACAATTTGTTGCACAAACTTCGCCCTAAACGGCCAGCCATCGAACAATTTGCGCGCTTTTTCGCTTTTCCAGCGGCGAGCCAGCCGCTATCATAGGCGGCTCTTTTGACACACCAATATTCAAGACCTGATCCCGCGGGAGGGCGAGTTGCCCACGGAATTGCCAAGCAGCTTTGCCATAGGCCCCTACCAAATCGGGGCGCCAGTGATCCTGGCACCGATGGCCGGCGTTACCGATCGCCCTTTCCGCAAACTGTGCCGCGAGCTCGGCGCGGGGCTTGTGGTTTCTGAAATGGTGACCTCGGACACCAGCCTGTGGAACAGCCGAAAATCCAGAATGCGGCTTGATCACAGCGGTGAAGCCGGACCCATTTCGGTGCAGATCGCTGGTGGCGACCCGGAGATGATGGCCGATGCCGCGCGCGCGAATGTCGAGCGCGGCGCGCAAATCATCGACATCAATATGGGCTGTCCGGCAAAAAAGGTGTGCAAGAAAGCGGCGGGCTCTGCCCTGCTGCGCGACGAAAAACTGGTCGCCGATATTCTGGAAGCGGTGGTTTCATCCGTCTCAGTACCAGTAACGCTGAAAATTCGTACTGGCTGGTGTCCGGATTCCCGTAACGGTGTGACGGTGGCCAAAATGGCCGAGGATCTCGGTATTACTGCCTTGGCAGTTCACGGACGCACCCGCGCCTGTGGCTACCATGGTCAGGCCGAATTCGATACCATTGCCGAGATTGCGTCTGCAGTGAAGATTCCTGTCTTTGCCAACGGCGACATTACCGGCGCGGAGAAGGCCCGCAAGGTGTTGGACTACACCGGCGCTGCTGCTGTCATGATTGGCCGTGCGGCTCAGGGACGTCCATGGATTTTTCGGGAAATCGCCCACTACCTGGCAACAGGGGAGCGGTTACCGGAGCCCTCACTGGATGAAGTCAGGAACATATTGATCACTCACCTGAGTGAATTGCACCGTTTCTACGGTGAGGTTATGGGGGTACGTATCGCCCGTAAACATGTGGGTTGGTACGTGAAAACGCTCGCTGACAGCGAGAACTTTCGCAAGACCTTTAACCAATTGGATTGCGCAGAAGCACAACATGCCAGCGTTCGTGAGTGGTTTGAACGCCGAATAACTAGAGGGGCAAAAGCGGCATGAATAACGAAGCACTGATTCCGGATGCCAGTGATGTGGCATCCACCGGGGGCCAGACTCAACTTCAACAACCGCAGCAGCAGTCGCTGCGCGACGCGGTTGAACAGGCGATGGAAAACTACTTCCGTCACCTGGACGGTCAGATGGTGACCGATGTGTACGATATGGTGCTGTCCGAGATCGAAGCGCCGATGCTGGAAGTGGTAATGAAGCACACCCGCCACAACCAGACCCGCGCTGCACAGCTGCTGGGCCTCAACCGGGGTACCCTGCGCAAGAAGCTCAAGCGCTACGGCCTGCTGTAAGGCGGCCAACCGCCGCGGACAGTGACGTCCCAGGCGGTAAAAATTCGACGAGGGGGGATGGGCTCAGCCTATCCCCCCTCGCTATTTTCTGTTTAGGATGAAATGAATCACCCCTGATCCATTTCATCATCGCCGGCCTCTGGCCGCGGCGGCACATCCATGTGCCGCTTTAATGACTGCTCTTTACACATCTGAATGGACGATGCGATATGACTGACAAGGTGGCCGTTCGCCGCGCGCTGATCAGCGTTTCCGACAAGACCGGCATTGTGGAATTTGCCCGCGAACTCTCCTCCATGGGCGTGGAGATCCTTTCCACCGGCGGTACCTTCCGCCAGCTCGGCGAAGCCGGCATCCCGGTAGTCGAAGTTTCCGACTACACCGGTTTCCCGGAAATGATGGACGGACGGGTAAAAACCCTGCACCCGAAAGTGCACGGCGGTATCCTCGGTCGCCGCGGCACCGACGACGCGGTTATGGATGAGCACGGCATCAAGCCCATCGACATGGTTGTGGTCAACCTTTACCCGTTCAAGGCCACCGTTGCCGACCCTAACTGCGACCTGCCGACCGCCATCGAAAACATCGACATCGGCGGCCCCACCATGGTCCGCTCTGCGGCCAAGAATCACAAAGACGTCGCCATCGTGGTCAACACCCACAGCTACGACACCGTGATCGAGGAAATGAAAGCCAACGAAGGTCAGCTGGGTTACGCAACCCGTTACGACCTGATGGTGCAGGCGTTCGAACACACTGCCCAGTACGACGGCATGATCGCCAACCACTTCGGCGCACGTAACACCAACAACGAAGCCCGCGCGTTCCCGAACACCTTCAACGTGCAGTTCGAAAAAGCCCAGGACATGCGCTACGGCGAGAACCCCCACCAGCAGGCGGCGTTCTACGTTGAAGCCGACGCCGAAGAGGCCTCCGTCTCCACCGCGCGCCAGCTGCAGGGCAAGGAGCTGTCCTTCAACAATGTTGCCGACACCGACGCCGCACTGGAAACCGTCAAACTGTTCGACGAGCCGGCCTGCGTCATCGTCAAGCACGCCAACCCCTGTGGCGTCGCCGTTGCTGCAGACATCAAGACCGCTTACGAACTGGCCTTCGCCACCGACCCGGAATCCGCGTTCGGCGGCATCATCGCCTTCAACCGCGAGCTGGATGCCGAAACCGCCCAGCTGATCGTCGACAAGCAGTTCTCCGAAGTCATCATCGCGCCCAAGGTCTCCGCCGCCGCGGCAGAAGCCGTATCCGCGAAGAAGAACGTACGCCTGCTGGAGTGCGGTGAATGGAGCGCAGAGCGCCCCGCCGCGTTCGACTACAAGCGCGTCACCGGCGGCCTGCTGGTGCAGGAAAAAGACAACGGCATGGTTGCCAAGGAAGACCTCAAAGTGGTCACCAAGGCTCAGCCATCCGACGAGCAGCTGGACGAACTGCTGTTCGCGTGGAAAGTCGCCAAAATGGTCAAATCCAACGCCATCATCTACGCCAAAGACGGCCGCACCATCGGTGTTGGCGCCGGCCAGATGAGCCGCGTCAACTCCGCCCGCATCGCCGCCATCAAGGCCGAGCACGCCGGCCTAGAAGTGAAAGGCGCAGTGATGGCCTCTGATGCTTTCTTCCCCTTCCGCGACGGCATCGACAACGCCGCCAAGGTAGGCATCAGCGCCGTGATCCAGCCCGGCGGCTCCATGCGCGACGACGAAGTCATCGCTGCTGCGGACGAGCACGGCATGGCCATGGTGTTTACCGGCATGCGTCACTTCCGTCACTAATCAACGTCTGTGCGCGCCGAGTACCACTAAACTCGGAAGCGCAGGGCCGGATACCGGGGCCCATTCGCGAGACTGTCGAAAAGAGGGACCTTTTCGACAAGCCCCCAGGGATGGGTTTACGGCGTGTCTCGCGAATGGACCCCGGTATCTGGCCCGCCACGGAGCTGGCAAATATCTACCCTGCCATCACTCCGTCACCTGCCCGACAAGTTAAGAATGCTAAACTAGCCCACCTAAATAACAGGCACGGGGAAACTCAAGAATGAATATCCTGGTAATCGGCTCTGGTGGCCGTGAACACGCACTGGCCTGGAAGGCCGCCCAAAACCCCGCCGTAGACACCGTCTTCGTCGCCCCCGGTAACGCCGGCACCGCCCGCGAGCCGAAGCTCCAGAACGTCAACATCGGCGTCGACAACTTCTCCGCCCTCTCCGACCTCGTCGAAGAAAAAGGTATCGACCTCACCATCGTCGGCCCGGAAGCCCCGCTGGTTGACGGCATCGTCGACTACTTCAACAGCCGCGGCCACAACATCTTCGGCCCGGAAAAAGCTGCCGCCCAGCTCGAAGGCTCCAAAGCCTTCACCAAAGACTTCCTCGAGCGTCACGCCATCCCCACCGCCGACTACCGGAACTTCACCGAAGTTGAGCCGGCGATCGCCTACCTGCGCGAAAAAGGCGCCCCCATCGTGGTCAAGGCCGATGGCCTCGCCGCTGGTAAAGGCGTCATCGTCGCCGAAACCGTAGAGCAGGCAGAACTGGCCGTGCGCGACATGCTCAGCGGCAACGCCTTCGGCGAAGCCGGCTGCCGCGTGGTCATCGAAGAATTCCTCACCGGCGAAGAAGCCAGCTTCATCGTCATGGTGGACGGCGAAAACATCCTGCCCATGGCTACCAGCCAGGACCACAAGCGCGTCGGCGATGGCGACACCGGCCCCAACACCGGCGGCATGGGTGCCTATTCCCCGGCACCGGTGGTGACCCCGGACGTGTACGAGCGGGTGATGAAAGAAGTCATCGAGCCCACCGTCAAAGGCCTCGCCTCCGAGGGCATGCCCTACACCGGCTTCCTCTACGCCGGCCTGATGATCAATGAAGAAGGTGCGCCCAAGGTCATCGAGTACAACTGCCGTTTCGGCGACCCCGAAACCCAGCCCATCATGATGCGCCTCAAGTCCGACCTGGTGGAGCTGTGCATGGCCGCGGTCGAGAAACGCCTCGACCAGGTCGAAGTGGAGTGGGACTCGCGCCCGTCGCTGGGTGTGGTGCTCGCCGCACACGGCTACCCGGGCAGCTACCGCAAGGGCGATCCCATCTCCGGCCTCGACAAGGCCGACAGTGAAAACGCCAAGATCTTCCACGCCGGCACCGCGCTGGACGGCGAGCGCGTCGTCACCAGCGGCGGCCGCGTACTCTGTGCCACCGCACTGGGTGACACGGTGGCGGAAGCCAAGGAAAATGCCTACGAATGCGCCCGCAAGATCCACTGGGACGGTGTCTTCTTCCGCAAGGATATCGGTTACCGCGCGGTGGAGCGGGAGCAGTCTGAAGAGGCCTGATTGGCCTTTTCCTGTCTGGCTAAATACGGAGCACACTGATGAGCAGTCAACGCCAGTTATCCGGTCTGGACCGCCTGCTGCTGCAGGCGGACCGCGCCCTGCGTACCCTGAGCCCGGGCTCACCCTGTCACGAGCGCCCGTCTCCCGCCAAGTCGGCAGACGAGGCGAACCTGTCGGACGCAGAGCGCCGCCACGCGGCGGGGCTGATGCGCGTGAATCACAGTGGTGAAGTCTGCGCCCAGGCGCTGTATCAGGGGCAGGCCCTGACCGCCAAGCTGCCGCAGGTACGTGCAGAGATGGAGCATGCGGCGGATGAGGAGATTGATCATCTGGCCTGGTGCGAACAGCGTCTGCAGGAACTGGACAGCCGTCCCAGCCTGCTGAACCCGCTGTGGTACGGACTCTCGTTCGGCATCGGTGCCACTGCGGGCAAGATCTCCGACAAGGTCAGCCTGGGCTTTGTCGCGGCCACGGAAGAACAGGTGTGCAAGCACCTGGAGAGCCACTTGCAGAAACTGCCCGCTCAGGACGACAAGAGCCGTGCGGTGGTGGAGCAGATGCTGGTAGATGAAGCGAAACATCAACACGCGGCACTGGATGCCGGCGGTGCGCGCTTCCCGCGCCCGGTTAAGGGGCTGATGACGCTGGTATCGAAAGCGATGACTTCGGTGAGCTACCGGCTGTAAGCGGCCGCCTCTGTAAAGAGAATAAAAAAGGGGAGCCACTGGCTCCCCTTTTTTATGAATTGCTCGCAAGCCTTCAGGCTTCTTCAATCCGGTAGGTATGCACGATTTCTACACCAGCCTTGCCGAGCATAATAGAAGCCGAACAGTACTTCTCAGCCGACAGTTCCACCGCCTTGGCCACGTGCTTCTCTTTGATGTCCCGCCCGCGCACCACGAATTCCATCTCGATCTTCTCGAAAGGTGCTGGCACCGCATCCGGGCGGTGACCCTTGAGTTCTACATGGCAGCTCACCACGTCCTGACGGGTCTTCTGCAGAATACCCACCACATCGTAAGAGGCGCAGCCACCCACACCCAGCAGGATCATCTCCATCGGACGGATGCCATTGTTCTTCTGGCCTCCCTCCATCACTACCGAGTTACCACTGCCGGATTCGCCCACAAACGTGACCCCATTGACCCAGGTCACCTGACCCTGCATAACGCCTGCCATGGAACATTCTCCTTCATAATTGACGCGGCCCGGGAGCTTATCACAAGGGAGCGCGATATCTGCAGCAGGGAAATTTACAAATCCGCCCCAGCCCGCAACCATCAATAAGTAAGCCTTCACTAACAGCGGTTGTCAGCGCTGTCCACAACCGCTATAAACAACACCCTATCCGAGTCCTTCGCAAACAGTGGCCCAGATCACATTGCGAAGCATTGCTGCGCTCTGCCCCTGTCGGCACCGGTGTTTTAGCGGGATAATCGTCCTCTTACCCGGGATCAGGCACAAAAATTCTAGAAAAAGGAGTAGATCCGTGACGGTCGCTACCGAAGAAACCCTTTCTACTGGCAACATCGAAGACTTCCTCGCCCATTGCCACCGCCGCCGCTACCCGGCAAAGAGCACCATCATCTATGCCGGCGACCGCTGCGAGTCCCTGTACTTCATCATGCGCGGCTCGGTAACCGTGCTAATCGAGGATGACGAAGGGCGTGAAATGATCGTCGCCTATCTTAACGACGGCGACTTCTTCGGTGAGATGGGCCTGTTTGACCAGGACACCCGCAGTGCCTGGGTGCGCACCAAGACCGAGTGTGAGGTAGCGGAGATCTCCTACACCAAATTCCAGGAACTGACCCGTCAGCATCCGGAATTCCTGTTCAACCTGGCCACCCAGATGGCCGTGCGCTTGCGCAACACCACCCGTAAAGTCGGTGACCTGGCGTTCCTGGACGTCACCGGCCGCGTTGCCCGCACCCTGCTCGACCTGTGCAACGAGCCGGATGCCATGACCCACCCGGAAGGCATGCAGATCAAGATCACCCGCCAGGAAATCGGCCGTATTGTTGGCTGCTCCCGCGAGATGGTTGGCCGGGTACTGAAGACCCTGGAAGAGCAGGGACTGGTATCCGTCAAAGGCAAAACCATGGTTGTTTACGGCACCCGCTAGGCGGCACCGTTTATTCCGCTCCCCGAAAGGCGATCCATCTGGATCGCCTTTTTTATTTCCCCTCCCGGCTACTGCGCAATAGCCCCCCTGCAGCACCATAAAGACGCACAAAACCACCACCTTTTAGACGCATGCACCAACCGAAGGCGCACATGCAAAATTATCCCCTGCCTGAACCCCTTAATTAGCGATTTATTCTCTTCGACACTGGTACCGTGATTGCAGATATCACTAATAAACAAAAAACAGTCTTAGGGAGCAATCATGCGTCACAGCAGCCGATCCAAAGTCCTGACCCAGTCCAATCTCGCCATCGCCATCTCCCTCGCCGCAATATCCTCGGGGCA
The DNA here is from genome assembly GCF_013367775.1 of Microbulbifer sp. YPW1. NCBI lineage: Bacteria > Pseudomonadati > Pseudomonadota > Gammaproteobacteria > Cellvibrionales > Microbulbiferaceae > Microbulbifer > Microbulbifer sp. YPW1. Next base: position 2,080,762 of record NZ_CP055157.1, on the reverse strand, counting down.
GTCCGCCCTGGCCGAGGACGGCAAGGCCGAGAGCGAAAACAAACCGGTTTTTGAAGAGGTGGTCGTCACCGGTTCGCGGCGCGAAGAAAACGTGATGGATATCCCCATTAACATCTCGGCCGTGGGCGGTGAAAAAATCGAGGACCTGCGCCTCGACAGTATTTCCAAGATTGCCTACTACACCCCCGGCCTGACCGTGGTGGACCGGGGCCCTCGGGATGAAGTACCGGATATGATGGTGCGCGGCCTGAACACCGGTGGCCTGGGCCCGGGCTTCAGCAGCAGTACGGTTGCCATGTACCTGGGCGATATCCCCCTGCAGGTGGACCTCAAGCCGGTCGACCTCGAGCGCGTGGAAGTACTCATTGGCCCCCAGGGTACCCTTTACGGCCAGGGCACCATGGGCGGTGCCATCCGCTATATCCCGGCGAAGGCAGATCCCTCCGGGTTCAGTGCCAAATTCCGCGGTAGCGCCAGCAGTAACAGCGAAAGCTCCGGCCTCGGTCAGGAATACGGCGCCACCCTGAACTTCGCCATCACCGATACCCTCGCCATTCGGGTGAATGCGGACAGTGTCCAGGATCCGGGCTTCATCGACTACAACTACGTGGTGCGCGAATCCGGCATCTCCGACCCGGAACCAGATTTCAATAATCCCGAGGAAGTCGCCGCAAACCTGCGCCGCGCCAAAGATGCCAATGGCGAAGACACCACCTCTGCGCGAATCAATGTGCGCTGGCTCGCCAACGACTGGCTGGAAGCCAACCTGTGGCACTACTACCAGGACACCAAGGCCGAAGGCCGTCAGTTGGCCCACCAGCTCTCCTTCGGTACCGGGCCTTACGAGTCGGGTATGCGCTACGAGGAACCCAACCACTACACCAACAAGCTCACCAGCCTGGAGTTGATCGGCGATCTGGGCTTTGCCCAGGCCACCATGGTGTATGGCCAGTCCGAGTACGAAGAGCTGGGCCAGCGCGACCAGACCGACCTGCTGCTGGACCTGGATTACGGCTACGATTCTTTCCCCTCCTTCTCCGCCTATACCCGGGAGGAAGTAAAGGATCAATCCGATACCTTTGAACTGCGCATGTCTTCCCAGCACGAAGGCCCGTTCAAGTGGGTAGCGGGATACTTCCAGAACAAGTACGTTTCCGACGCCATCAGTGAGGAATTCACCCCCTACTTTGACCAGTTTGTTGTGGACAACTGGGACGGTGTGCAATTGCGTCCAGACAGCCTGGAATATATCCAGCTCACCGATATCGACGAGAAGGAGTCGGCCTTCTACGGCGAGCTGACCTACAACATCACCGATACCCTGGCGGTAACCGGCGGCTACCGGCGCTACAAGTTTGAAACCGACATTACCGGTGGTTTCGGGCTGCCATTATTTGAAACGGTATTCCTTGGCGAACCGCAGGACGCCATTAACGTGGATCTCGGTCGCAACCAGGGTGAAGATGACGGTGACCTGCTCAAGTTCAACGTGGCGTGGGATGCAGTTGATAACGGCATGGTCTATTTCACCTACTCACAGGGTTACCGCAACGGCGGCGTGAACTCGGTTCCTCAATGTACCGCCGAGCAAATTGCCAGTGACAACCAGCAGCTATGCGCACTCCCCGACGAAGTGTTGATCAACCCGGATCAGATCGATAACTACGAAATCGGCTACAAGGGCCTGGTTGGCGATCGCTTGTCGGTGAGCACCGCGCTCTACTATATCGACTGGACCGACCTGCAGGTTGCGACCACTACCGCTAACGGCTCACTGCCGATCACCGGTAACGGCAGTGCCGCGGTGAGCCAGGGCTTCGAACTTCAGGGTAGCTGGTTGATTACCGACAATCTGGATCTGGCCCTCACCTACGCCTATACCGATGCGGAACTGACCGAAGACGCACCCGGGCTGGTCGGCCCCTTCGACGTCTATGCGGGAGCGCGCCTGCCCGGCCATGCGCAACACCAGGGATCGCTTAATCTGAATTACACGACTACGGTGATGGGCGGCTACGATCTCGACCTGAATTACGGCCTGGTATTCGCCAGTGATGTCTACAACATGGTGGGCGGACCGGAAGATCCGCTTTATATCGTCGAAGAGGATGGCAGCATCACCGCAGGTGACCGCGGTGGCGAAGCCATCCCGGGATACGCCGTACATCACCTGTCCGCCACGCTGGCCATGAACAACTGGACGGTACAGGCCTTTGCCGACAACCTGTGGGACAAGTACTACATCACCGGTACCCGCACCAGCCGCCGCAACCTGGAGGATGAAAACAACGGTCCGGGCATCGGGTGGGGCAACGGCTTTACCCAGCGCTCTTACGGCCAGTACGTGGGTACCCCGCGCACGATCGGTGCCAGATTCACCTACAGCTTCTGATTCGGCGCACTCACACAAAGCCGGTCTGGGATACACTGTCCCGGACCGGCTTTTTTATTTGGCCCTGAATTTATGCAGACACCGACAATAAAGCAGCTGCATGCTGCCGCAACGCAAGCGCTCAACCGCGGCGATATGCGCAGCCTGCACCAGTGCTGCCGCGAGATTTTGCAGCGGGAGCCCGGGCACAGCGATGCCTGGTTCCTTATCAGTATTGCCACTGCCGCCGCCGGACAGTTAAACAAAGCTCTGGAAATGATCGAGCGTGCCCTGCAGAAAGCGCCGCGCAACGAAGAATACCTGAGCCAGAAAGCGCGTTACTGCGCACAGCTGAATCGGTACGCGCCAGCAATTCAGGCAGCAGATGCGGCCATGGCAGAAAAGCCGCAGCGGGCGCTGATTCTCGATACCCTGGGCGTGGTCTACGCCAAATTCGATGAACACAACAAAGCCATTACCCCGCTGCGACAGGCCGTTGCGCTGTCACCGGACAATGCCCAGTTTCAGTTCAACCTGGGATCTACCGAGCAGTTCCTCGGCAACCAGGAGGCCGCTCGCAACGCCTACAGGAAATCCATCGAATTAAAACCAGACTTCGCGCGCGCTCGCTGGGCTCTGTCGGAGCTGGAAAAAAACACGCGCAATAGCGACAAGCGCGATACATTGCAGAGCGCGCTGGAGAAACCCGGGCTGAGTGCCGAGGACCAGCTCTACCTGAGTCACGCCCTGGCCAGGCATTACGAACAAGGCGGACTATACCGCGATGCATTTTCTGTTCTTGCCGAGGCGAAAAGCCGCTACCGGCAAAAATCGGGTTACACCTTTGCGCAGGATGCCGAACTTTTTTCATCCATAAAATCGGCCTTTCCAGTAGATACCGCAGGCGAATCAGAGAATGATCTCGGGGCGGAGTCTGTCTTTATCCTCGGCATGCCCCGCTCCGGAACCACACTGGTGGAGCAAATTATTGCCAGCCACTCGCAGGTGGCGACACTGGGAGAACTGCACGAGTTTCCGCTGATCATCAAGCAACATTCAGCCACCTCCAGCCCGCAGGCACTTTCCCCGGAAGTGGTATCCGCAGCATTGCGCAGCGCACCCGAAGAAATAGCAAAAGACTACATAGAACGCTGCCGGGAAAGGGGACAAAACAGTGCCCGAAGTATTGACAAGCTGCCGATGAATTTCCTCTATATCGGGTTTATTTTACGCAGCCTGCCAAGAGCCAAAATAGTGACCCTCGAGCGACACCCGCTGGACGTCTGCCTGAGTAACTACCGCCAGCTGTTCTCTTTCAATTTCCGCTATTACCACTACCACTACAGCCTCAGCGATACTGCACGCTATATCTGCGCATACCAGGATTTAATGGCGCACTGGAAATCGATATTCGGCGACAGAATTTACACCGTGAACTATGAAGGGCTCACCGAAAATCCGGAACGGGAATCCCGGGAAATGATGCAATATCTCGACCTTCCCTGGGAGCATGGCTGCCTGAACTTTTACCGTTCTGAAAATGCGGTCTCCACGGCCAGCAGTGTTCAGGTAAGACAACCGATCTACCGGGATGCGGTCGAGCGGTGGAAAAAATACGAAAAGGAACTGGCTCCGGCCATCGAGATATTCAGCCGGGCAGGAATGATCTAGCGGGAACCGCCCCGCTCCAACGGGAGGCTGACATGGAGGGAACCGCCGAATTCGACACTAGAATTGGCGGGTCAACTTGAGGTAGTTCCATGCAGAAGCATTTGGGAGCTGCTCGACTCGTCAGTGGTATTTCGTTATTCGCCATAACAATACTTCTGCTGCTCGCCGCCTGTAGCAAGCCGGAGTCAATCAGTGAAGCCACCCCTCGTGAGCCAGCTCCATTCTCCAACTACACAGAGACAGGCGACCTGGACAACATCAGAAAGCACGGTGTTATCCGCTTTGTAAATCTTTCCGGCCCAAGGCAGGACCTGCTCCCCCGGGATAGTATCGTCACCCTGCGAAGCCTTGACCTAGCCAATAAGCTGGCTGAAAAACTGGGGCTGGAGGCCGTCTGGCTGCGCGCGGACACGCCCCAGCAGGCGATAGAAATGGTGCACGCGGGTGAGGCGGATATTGCCGCCTACACCCTCACCGACAACCAGGCCCGCCGAGTCCTTGTCGACTTCACCGTGCCGTTGATGCAGGCCCGCCACAAACTGGTGACCAGCGTGGAAGGGCCGGACATCAGCGATCCATCAAAATTGAAAAATGTGGAACTGCTTGCCCAGGCGGGTTCAAACTATGTGGAAACCGCGGAGCGCCTGCGCGCGGAATACCCGCAGGCAAACCTGAGCATCCTGCAACCCGTGGTATACGAGGACCGCGATGCCCTCGTCGATCTGTTGAACGAGAAAAACAACCGGGTCGCGATCCTGGATAACTATATTGCAGACAACATGCATAGCTACCGGGATGATGTGCGTATCGGAGCCGAAGTATCCCCCAGTGAAAATATTGCCTGGGCGGTGCGCAAGGACTCAAAAAAATTACTCACCACGGTAAACAACTTCCTCACCCGAAACCTGGTCGAAGCACCGGATAACCGGATTGCCGACTGGCACGCCATCAAGGAATCCGGCGTGGTCCGCTTCCTGACCTACAACCGCCCTTCCGTGTATTACCTCTGGAAAGGGGTGCTGATGGGTTTTGACTACGATCTCGCCATGGCCTTTGCCGAACAACACGGGCTACAACTACAGATTATCGTGGTTCCCTACAGTGAGACTTTGATTGATTGGCTGAAAGCCGGGCGGGGAGATTTTGCCGGGGCGGTTAAAAATATTACCCAGGAGCGCATCGACCAGGGCATTACCTTTACCACCTCCTACCGGGAAACCCCGGAACAGGTGGTGAGCAACAGGCAGAAACCCGCAATAAACCAGGTGCAAGACCTGGCCGGACGCAAGCTGACGCTGCGCGCCTTCTCGCCTTTCATTACCACGGCTAATGCGATTAAAAACAGTGGCATTGATGTGACGGTGGAGGTGGCGGCACCGGAGGTTTCCATGGCGGAAATCATCAACAAGATTGCCGCCGGTGAGCTGGATGCCACCATCGTCGATACCGATGATGTCTTGATGGCCGCCTCTCTGCAGCCAGAGCTGTTGCCGGGAACGATGGTCAGTGACCCGAGACGTCAGGGTTGGATGCTGATGCCACAGAACCGCGAGCTGAAGAAAAAACTCGATAAGTTCATCGTCAAATACCGCAAGAGCGAACAGTACCAGCAGAAAATTGCCGCTTACTTTGAACCCAACAAACGCTTTACCCAACGGGTTGCGGCGCGGGTCGTACCCGGGCAGGACCTGTCACCCTACGACAAACTGGTAAAAGGGGAATCGCTGGTTTACAACTTCGACTGGCGGCTGGTGGTCGCGCAGATGTGGCAGGAGAGTAACTTCAACCCCAAGGCAATCTCGCCGGTTGGTGCGCAGGGCCTGATGCAGGTCATGCCGATGACCGGGGAAGAAATGGGATACCCGCCACCGCTGTTTGAGCCGGAGCGGAATATTCGGGCCGGCGTCAAATACCTCAACTGGATTCGCGATCGCCTTGAACCCACACTGCCCGCAGTGGACAGGCTCTGGTTCACCCTCGCTTCCTACAATGCCGGTTACGGCCACCTACTGGATGCCCGCAGGCTGGCCAAGGAACTCGGCCTGAATCCAGACACATGGTTTGGCAATGTTGAGGTGGCAATGCTGAAACTGGCAGAGCCGAAATACTTCAACAATGCCCGCTATGGCTACGTGCGCGGCACGGAACCCGTGCAGTATGTACGCAAAATCAGCCACCTGTACCGCGCCTATACCCACGTCGCGGGTGCCGAGCCCACGCATCTGCTGCGTTTTATTCCCAGCCCATCGGACGACTGATACAGGACGCTCAGCCGCGCTTCCCTGCGCGGCGTTGCGCTGGTTACCCTTCGGTCGGCTTTAGTCCGCGACGGACCAGCAGTGCGTCAGTGGTTGGCTCCTTGCCGCGGAACTTGACGTAAGACTCCATGGGCGCGCGGGAGTTACCCACTTCCAGGATGTTCTTGCGGTACAGGTCGCCGTTCTTGCGAGTCAGGCCACCGCGCTCACGCAGGTAGGCAAAAGCATCCGCAGCCAGGATCTCACTCCACATATAGGCGTAGTAACCGGCGGAGTAGCCGCCGCCGATGGAGTGGGCAAAGTAGGTGGATTTGTAACGGGGCGGTACCGCGGCCAGATCTACACCGTGCTTGGCCAGGGCCTGGGCTTCAAATTTTTCCACATCCTGTTGCTCGGCGTCGGCGGGCAGGGAATGCCATTCCATATCCAGCAAAGCGGCAGACATGTACTCCAGCGTGTCGAAGCCCATGTTGAAGTTCTTTGCCTTCAACACTTTTGCCAACAGCTCGTCGGGGATGGCCTCACCGGTTTTGTAGTGATACGCGTAGTTCGCCAGCACTTCGGGGTGACTCGCCCAATCCTCTTCAAACGTGGACGGGAACTCAACGAAGTCGCGGGATACGGCGGTACCCGCCAGGCTCGGGTAATGCACCTTGGAGAGCATACCGTGCAGGCCGTGTCCCAGTTCGTGGAACATGGTGGTGACGTGGTCGAAGCTGACCAGGGTCGCCTCACCCTCGGGGCCTTTGGGGATGTTCATCACGTTGACGACCACCGGCTTTTGCTCCAGCAGCTCTGACTGGCCGACGAAGGAACTCATCCAGGCACCGCCGCGCTTCCCTTCACGCGCGAAGTAGTCCGCGTAGAAAATTGCCAGGCTCTCACCGTCGTGATCGAACAGTTCAAATGCCTGAACATCCGGGTGGTATACCGGCAGGTCCGGACGGGGCTTGAAGGTGATGCCGTACAGACGGTTCATGGTGTAGAACAGGCCGTCGTTCAGTACGCGGTTAAATTCGAAGTACTCGCGCACCTCGCTTTCATCCAGCTCGTATTTCTCCTGGCGCACTTTTTCTGCGTAGTAGGCCCAGTCCCAGGGCTGCACATCGAAGTCACCCCCTTCGCGCTCGATCAGTGCCTGGATATCAGCCTGCTCGGCTTTGGTGTTTTTCACCACCGCCGGCACCATGGAGTTCAGCATACTCAGGACGTTTTCCGGCTTTTCTGCCATGGTGCCGGTCAGCTGGTACTCGGCCCAGTTGTCAAAGCCCAGCAAGTCCGCTTTCTGTGCACGAATCTGCACCAGGCGCTTGACCAGCGGGCGGTTGTCCAGCTCGCCGGAGGTACCGCGGTAGGCGGAAGCTTCCCAGATACGCTGGCGCAGTTCGCGATTCTTCAGAGAGGCGAGCACCGGCTGACGGGTGGTATTGGTGATGCTGATCAGGTATTTGCCTTCGTGGCCCGCATCCGCAGCGGCCTCTGCGGCGGCTTTGATCTTGCTCTCAGACAGCCCGTCCAGCTCGCTCTTGTCGTCGACAATCACGGCGATGTCTTTGCTGAGCTTCAGCAGGTTCTGACTGAACTGGGTTGTGAGCTTGGAGTGCTCTTCATTCAGCGCGCGCAGGGTCACTTTCTGCTCCGCTGAGAGCTTGGCCCCTGCCTTGACGAAGTTATCGTAGACGTCTTCCAGCAGGCGCGCGGATTCCGCATCCAGCTCTTCCTCAACACGCTGGTTGTAGAGCTTCTCCACGCGGGCAAACAGGTCCGCATTCAGGTAAATACTGTCGGAGTGCGCCGCCAGCTGCGGGGCCAGCTTGCTCTGCAGTTCACGGCGGGCTTCATTACTGTCGCTGCCAACCAGGTTGAAGAAGATGCGCGATACACGGGTCAGCAACGCGCCAGACTGCTCCATAGCCACAATGGTGTTGTTGAAGCTGGCCGGTTCCGGGTTTTCTACGATCGCCTGGATTTCCTGCAGGTGCTCGCGCATTCCCTGTTCGAAGGCCGGGGCAAAGTGACCGTCCTTGATTTGGCCGAAATCCGGGGCTTGGTATTGCAGGGTGCTGGGGCTAAGCAGCGGATTCTCCTGCGCAGCAGGGGCGGTATGATCGCCAGCCACCTGGGACTTCTCTACTTCAGATGCCTGCACAGACTTGGAATCCGGCTTGGGCGCCTCGGAACAGGCGGCAACAGCCACAATGGCTACCGCGAGCAGGGATTTGCGCATGTCATTCTCCGATGAGTGTGTCTGGTATCGGCGCCAATGGTTTGCACCGGGTTTGCGGGCAAGCGCTCCCCCCTCTGCAGATATCGGCACCAGCTAAGATGTCTAACGCGCCAATATATCATTTCATGGATGACTGGGAATTCACCCACCTGTGGTTCATCCCGGTGGTACAACCACTCATCCCATTGACCTGCCGCTACCGGTGCAAGATCCACACCGGCACACTGCTAACCGGCAACTTCACCGATATATTCGCCGAGAAAATCCAGCAGCATGCTGACCTTGGGCGAGAGATGCCGGTTGTGCGGGTAGATACCCCAGATACCGTCATCCTGCTCCCGGTAGTGCTCCAGCAGCGACACCAGCTGCCCACCCTGCAGGTATTCATCCACGTAGTAATCCGGCAACTGTACGATGCCGATGCCCTTCACCGCCGCATCCACCAGCGCGCGGCCGCTGTTGCAACGGAAGCTGCCACTCACCCGGATATTGCGCGAGCGCCCCTGTTCGCGGAAACGCCAGTAGTCGAGGGTACCCGGCAGACAATTGTGTCGCGCCAGCTCCGACAGGCTGTGGGGTTCACCGTGGGAAGACAGGTAGTGCGGGGAGGCGCAGACATACAGGGTGCGCGAGCCCAGCCGCCGCGCCATCATGCTGGAATCCGTCAGCTGTCCCAGGCGGATGGCGAGATCGTAGCCCTCCGCCACCAGGTCCAGCTTCTGGTTAGTCAGTTCCATCTCCACCTGCAGCTCCGGATACTGCAGGGCAAAATCAGTCACCAGTGGCGCCAGGGTGGTCTCCCCATAGGTGACCGGCGCCGTCAGCCGCAGCCTGCCCCGGGGTACCTGCTGCAGATCGGTCACCGCGCGCTCGGCCTCCGCCAGCCCGTCCAGTACCTGGCGACAGTGCTGGTAATACACCGTGCCCACTTCCGTGACCGACACCTTGCGGGTAGTCCGATACAGCAGCCTGGTGGACAGCCTCGCCTCCAGTGCGCTCACCTGCCGGCTCACCTGGGCGGTGGAGATACCCAGCTTGCGCGCGGCACCGGTAAAGCTGCCGGCCTCGGCCACGGCGACAAACTCGCTCACGCCTTCCCAGCTACCCATGCCAGTTACCCATGCTCACTATACGGTCACCTCACTCACCGATCATCCCGCGTTCAAGAAACCCATTATTACAAATATGCAAAAATGAATTTCAATTCTCACGGATTATAATCGAAACGGAAATAGATAAACTGCGCTCCTTAAGACGGCAGAACGCCGCCTGTAAAGAACAGGAGTCCGCAATGACCGAGACCATCAAGTCCAGAGCAGCCGTGGCCTGGGGCCCGGGTAAACCGCTGACCATCGAAGAAGTGGACGTTATGCCGCCGCAGGCTGGCGAGGTGCGCATCCGCGTGATCGCTTCCGGCGTGTGCCACACCGATGCGTTTACCCTGTCCGGGGACGACCCGGAAGGTATCTTCCCCGCCATCCTCGGCCACGAGGGCGGCGGTATCGTCGAGTCAGTGGGCGAAGGCGTGACCAGTGTTGCGGTGGGCGACCACGTGATCCCCCTGTACACCCCGGAATGCGGCGAGTGCAAATTCTGTACATCCGGCAAAACCAACCTGTGCGGCAAGATCCGCGAGACCCAGGGCAAGGGCCTGATGCCAGACGGCACCACCCGTTTCTCCAGGAACGGCGAGCCCATCTACCACTACATGGGCTGCTCCACCTTCTCTGAGTACACAGTGCTTCCGGAAATTTCCCTGGCCAAGGTCAACAAGGACGCACCGCTGGAAGAGGTCTGCCTGCTGGGCTGTGGTGTCACTACCGGTATGGGTGCGGTCATGAATACCGCCAAGGTAGAGGAAGGCGCGACCGTGGCCATCTTCGGTCTCGGCGGTATCGGCCTGTCTGCAGTGATCGGCGCGGCCATGGCCAAGGCAGGGCGCATCATTGCCATCGACATCAACGAGAGCAAGTTCGACCTCGCCCGTCAGCTGGGTGCCACCGACTGTATCAACCCGAAAAACTTCGACAAGCCGATCCAGGAAGTGATCGTCGAGCTGACCGATGGCGGTGTGGACTACTCCTTCGAGTGCATTGGCAACGTAGACGTGATGCGCTCCGCGCTGGAGTGCTGTCACAAGGGCTGGGGTGAATCCATCATCATCGGTGTCGCCGGTGCCGGTCAGGAGATCTCCACCCGTCCGTTCCAGCTGGTCACCGGCCGGGTCTGGAAAGGCACTGCCTTCGGCGGCGTGAAAGGACGCTCCGAACTGCCGGACTACGTCGAGCGCTACCTGGCGGGCGAGTTCAAACTGAACGATTTCATCACCCACACCATGGGTCTGGATGCGATCAACAGCGCCTTCGACCTGATGCACAGCGGTGAAAGCATCCGCTCCGTGATCCATTTCGACCAGTGAGTGCAGGCTCACGGCTGAACGTTGGCCAGGGCCAGCACGCACAAAAAAGCCGGGCAAAGCCCGGCTTTTTTAATTTGCGAACATCGCGCTGGACTGCACAACTCAGTTGAACAGCTCCATCAGGCGACGCCCCGGCTCCTGATCGCGCATAAACGCCTCTCCCACCAGGAAAGTATCCACATTGTGACCGCGCATCGCCGCCACATCGTCGGTGGTGTGGATGCCACTTTCGGTGACCACGATACGGTCATCGGGAATCAGGTCCAGCAACTTGAAGGTGGTTTCCAGCTGCACCTCAAAATTGTGCAGGTTGCGGTTGTTGATACCGATCAGACGGTTGGGTAGCTTCAGCGCGCGCTCCAGCTCCTGGCGATCGTGCACTTCCACCAGTACATCCAATCCCAGCTCCAGCGCCAGGTCATTCAGGCTGGTGAGCTGCGCATCGTCCAGGCAGGCGGCAATCAGCAGGATGCAGTCGGCACCGATGGCGCGCGCTTCGTACACCTGGTAGGGATCGACGATAAAATCCTTGCGGATCACTGGCAGACGCACCGAATTGCGTGCCTGCTGCAGATACTCGTCGGCACCCTGGAAAAAATCCACATCGGTCAGCACCGACAGACAGGCAGCACCCCCTTTTTCGTAACTGGTGGCGATTTCCGCAGGAATAAAATCTTCCCGAATGACGCCCTTGCTGGGGGATGCCTTCTTGATTTCGGCAATCACCGCCGCCTCACCGGCGTCGCGCTTGGCTTCGATGGCCTTTACAAAACCGCGGCAGGGAGGCTGCTGCAGGGCGCGCTGCTGCATTTCATCCTGGCTGACCAGCTGCTTGCGCTCGGCCACTTCTTCCCATTTGCGCTCGACGATGGTCTTCAGAATTGTTGGCGTATTCATTACTTCACTCTTTGAATGCGCTGGTAAAGGCGGCCAGCTCGTTGATCTTTTCTCCGGCGAGACCGCTATAGATGGCGTCCTGCGCCATGCTCACCCCTTCCGCCCGACTCGCAGCCACCCCGCTCACGTAGATGGCCATGCCGGCATTCATGGCAATGATATCAGCTGCCTTGTCCCCTGCGGCGGTTTCGCGCTTGCCCAGGGCATCGCGGATCAGAGCCAGAGACTGGTCAGAACCCTCTACACATAGGCCGTCGAGGCTCTGGCGCTCGATACCGAAATCTTCCGGCGCGATGGTGACCTTCTTCAACTCACCATTCTTCAGCTCCCAGCCACGGGTATCCGCGGCGAGACTGATTTCGTCCAGACCGTCGTCGCTGTGCAGTACAAGCACATGCTCAGAACCCAGTGTCTGCAGCACTTCCGCCAGCATACGGCAGTAGTGGGGATCGAATACACCGATCACCTGGCGCTTTACCCCAGCGGGATTGGTCAGCGGACCCAGCAGATTGAATATGGTGCGCAGTCCCAATGCCTTGCGCGGGCCAATGGCGTGGCGCATGGCACTGTGATAACTGGGGGCGAACATAAAACCTACCCCGACACCGTCGATACAGCGGGCAACCTGCTCCGGGGTGAGCGGCAGATAGATACCGGCCTTCTCCAGCAGGTCGGCCGCGCCGGAAGACGACGACACGGAGCGATTGCCGTGCTTGGCCACACGCGCGCCTGCGGCGGCGGCGACGAAACTGGATGCACTGGAGACATTGAACAGGTTGGCACCGTCACCGCCAGTGCCGACAATATCCACCGTGTTGGTCAGATCCACATCGACCTTGGTGGCCAGTTCGCGCATCACTTCCACCGCACCGGTGATTTCCTCAACGGACTCACCGGCCATACGCAGCGCTACCAGAAATGCACCAATCTGCGCATCATCCGCTTCCCCGCGCATGATCTGGCCCATGGCCCCGCGCATTTCTTCGCGGGTGAGATGTTCACCTTCGACCAGTTTGGCAATGGCCTGCTGGATATTCATTATTCTTCCCCTTCCCTAAGCTTAGTTTCCTGGGGTTCGCAATTTCTCCGGTACTCAAAGCTAAGGGGCTGATACCGGGATCCGTTTGCGAGACCTTCTAAAACAGGGATGTTTTAGAAGAGCCCCCATGGACGGGTTCACGGCGTGTCTCGCAAACGGATCCCGGTAGCAGCACCGCCACCAGACCATCCACGGAGCACACCAACTAAAACCTCAAGACTCCAAAAAGTTCCGCAACATATCGTGCCCGTGCTGAGTCAGGATCGACTCCGGGTGGAACTGCACCCCCTCCACCGGCAACTCGCGGTGACGCAACCCCATGATCTCATCGATCTCGCCGTCAGCGTTTTCGGTCCAGGCGGTGATTTCCAGACAATCCGGCAGACTGCCCTTGTCCACCACCAACGAGTGGTAACGGGTCGCCTCGAACGGGTTCGACAGGCCGTGAAACACCCCCAGGTTATTGTGAATAATCGGCGAAGTCTTGCCGTGCATTACCTCACCGGCACGCACCACACGACCGCCGAACACCTGGCCAATACTCTGGTGGCCGAGACAGATTCCAAGGATCGGCACCTTGCCCGCGTAAGCGCGAATGGTATCCATGGAAATACCCGCCTCATTCGGCGTACAGGGACCCGGAGAAATCACGATTTTTTCCGGGTTCAGCTGTTCGATATCCGCAACGGCAATTTCATCGTTGCGCTTCACCACGACGTCTGCCCCCAACTCCGCAAGGTACTGCACGATGTTGAAGGTAAAAGAGTCGTAGTTATCGATCATCAGGATCATGATTCGGTTCCTTTATCCTGTGTCGCCTCACCCAGTCGTTTCTGCAGACGGGCAAGGGAGTCCTGGGTTGCGCGTAGTTCGCGCAGAATTTCAGTCTGGCTCGGCGGCATCGCCAGCTCATCCAGACGGCGCAGCTTGGCCTCTTCCAGATTGTTCAGTACCACCCCGATAAACAGGTTGATCATCACAAACGCGCCCATCACCACAAAGCTGATGAAGTAAATCCACGCGTAAGGCATCGCATCCATCGCGGTGTACATGATGTCCGTCCAGTCCTCAAAGGTGACGATACGGAACAGGCTCAACAGCGCGATGGGCAAAGAACGCCAGTGCGTCGGGTCAATCTCGTGGAACAGAAAATATCCGGCCACCCCGTAGATGTAAAAAATAATTCCCATCAGCAAGCTGATATGAAACATGCTCGGCAGGCTTCTGAGCAGCGTATCCACCAGCAGGCGCAGTTCCGGGAAAGCCGACACCAGGCGCAGCACCCGCAATACGCGCACCAGTCGCGCCAGCGTTGCCATGGGGCCCGCCGCCGGGATCAGGCTAAGTACGATGATGGAGAAATCAAAGCAGTTCCAACCATTGGCAAAGTAACGCCACGGGCGGTTGCCGTGGGCGATAATCTTGATCGCGGCCTCCACCATGAACGCGCCGAGAATCAGCTGGTTGATCTCATGCAGGCCGCCGCTGAACCGCTCCAGCACCCAGGTGGAGGTTTCCAGGCCCACCACCACGGCATTTATCGAGATCAGGGCAATGATGACCTGATTGAATATCGGCGCATCGACCAGGCGGCGGCACTGCTCAGCAAAACTGCTTTTCTGTCCTACTGAAATTTCACTACTCATCGGTTTAACTGCTTCCAATGGCTCAAAACAATTTGGTTATTTGCCGGTGGCGATGGCCACGGCGCGGAACAGTGCCCGCGCCTTGTTCATGGTTTCATCCCACTCGGATTGCGGATCGGAATCCGCCACCAGGCCGGCACCGGCCTGTACATAAACTTTCTCGTTCTTGATGACCGCCGTGCGAATGGCAATCGCGGTATCCATATTCCCGTTCCACGCCAGATAGCCCACGGCACCGCCATATACACCGCGCTTTTCCGGCTCCAGCTCGTCGATGATTTCCATCGCGCGAATTTTCGGCGCGCCGGACAGGGTGCCCGCCGGGTGCGCCGCGCGCAGGGCGTCGATGGCGGTTAATTCCGGGCGGATCCTGCCGGTTACATTGGACACGATGTGCATCACGTGGGAGTACCGCTCCACCACCATTTTATCGGTGACGCGGACACTGCCGGTTTCCGCCACCCGGCCCACGTCATTGCGGCCCAGGTCGATCAGCATCAGGTGCTCGGCCACCTCTTTCGGGTCGGCCAGCAGATCTTTTTCCAGTGCCTGGTCCTGTTCCTCGGTGGCGCCGCGACGGCGCGTGCCGGCAATCGGGCGCACGGTCATATCGCCGTCTTCCAGGTGCACCAGGATCTCCGGACTGGACCCGACTACCTGGTGGTCACCGAGATCGAGGAAGTACATGTAGGGAGACGGGTTGAGGCTGCGCAGGGCGCGGTAGAGGTTGAGCGGCGGTACCGTAAACGGCGCGGACAGGCGCTGCGAGGGCACCACCTGCATCACGTCACCGGCGAGGATGTAATCCTTGACCTTGTGCACGCCCTGCTTGAATGCCTCCTCGCCGAAATGGGAGGTGAATTCCTCCTCCGCGGTGTGGTCGCCGTCGATTCCCAGGGGTTCTACCGCGGCGAGCGGCTGCGACAACTGCCCTACCAGTTCGTCCAGACGGCGCTGGGCCGCGGCAAACGCATCTTCCTGCTCCGGGTCGGCGTGCACGATAAAAATTACCGCACCGGCGAGGTTGTCGAATACCACCACTTCGTCGCTGACCATCAACAGGATATCCGGATTGCCGAGGGTATCCGGTGGGCAGCTGTGGGCCAGCTTGGGTTCGATATAGCGTACACAGTCGTAACCGAAGTAGCCCACGAGACCGCCGTTAAATCGCGGCAGGCCTTCGATTTCCGGCACTTTGTAGCGCCCCTGGAATTCCTCGACGAAGGCCAGGGGATCCTCAACCTCGGCCTGCTCGACAATCTTGCCATCGCGCTCGACCGTTACCTCATGACCGGTCACCCTCAAGACGGTGCGCGCGGGCAACCCGATAATGGAGTAGCGCCCCCACTTTTCCCCGCCCTGTACCGATTCAAACAGGTAGCTGTAGCGGCCACCGTCGCGGGCGGCGAGCTTCATGTAGGTGGTGAGCGGGGTTTCGATATCTGCCAGTACGCGGCGGACGACCGGTATGCGGTTGTATCCTGCAGACGCAAGCTGGGTGTATTCGCTGGGGGTCATGGCGACTCCGGGTCTATGCAATGCTTAATTTTTTGTAATGGGGCCTGGATTTCGCTTCTGTTGTGGAATCCTACCCGCGGGAAAGGCGCCCGGAAGACCATATGGCCTGCAGGCTCTAGCGGATCAGTGGCGCCATCGCCAGCTGTTATTGAGGTGGGCAGTGCAGTTCAATGTCACTTTCTCGCAGCGTTGGGGTCGCAGCGTCGAGTTGCTTCCCTGTATTCCGGCGAGCAAGTTTACAAATGTCTTGTGGGGTGGGCAAGCGCCGGTATTCCGGCGCTGTCCGTGGTGGCCGCGGGGCTCAGGCCTGTGCCAGCTCCGCGCGCATGGCCTTGATGACTTCCGCATAGTCGTCCTGGTTGAAGATGGCAGAGCCGGCGACAAAGCTGTCGGCGCCGGCCTGGGCGATTTCGCGGATGTTGTCGCGGGTGACGCCACCGTCGATTTCCAGGCGAATATCGCAGCCGGAGTCGTCGATCAGCTTGCGTGCTTCGCGGAGCTTATCGAGGGTGGCGGGGATGAATTTCTGGCCGCCGAAGCCGGGGTTCACGGACATGAGCAGAATCATGTCTAGCTTGTCCATGACGTATTTGGCGGCGTCGAGGCTACTGGCCGGGTTGAATACGAGGCCGGCTTTACAGCCCAGAGATTGGATCAGCTGCAGGGAGCGGTCGACGTGCTTGCTGGCTTCCGGGTGGAAGGTAATGTAGCTGGCGCCGGCATCGGCGAACATACGGATCATGTCGTCGACGGGTTCGACCATGAGGTGCACGTCGATAGGGGCTTCCACGCCGTGGTTGCGCAGGGCTTTGCAGACCATGGGGCCGATGGTGAGGTTGGGGACGTAGTGGTTGTCCATCACGTCGAAATGCACCCAGTCGGCGCCAGCGGCGAGGACGTTGTCGACTTCTTCACCCAGGCGGGCGAAGTCGGCGGAGAGGATGGAGGGTGCAATTTTGTAGTCCGGCATTTTCTCGTCTCAGTGCTTGGAGGTTTTTTGCCCCGGAGCTTTGTTTGGGCCCGGTGGCGGCCGGACACCGGGTGGAGCTTTTCGGGACCGGGCTAGGCGCCCCCCTTCAACCCATCACTGGGCGCTTCGGCGCAAACATCCTGTTTGCGACGATCCCGAAAAGCTCCACCCGGCACCCGACCTTCAGTTTGTGCTTTATCGCTTCGTTAGCGTTTTGGCTATTCCGACGTCAATCTCTCTTCCAGCTTTCTCAGCCTCTCCGGTGTCCCCACATCACACCAATCCCCCTCGTACACTTCCGCCTGCATCAAATCTTCGTTGTGGGCGAAAACCTCGCCGAGGCCGTAACGCTCGCGGGCATGGGGGTAAGACGTAAGGATTTCCGGGCGCAGATAGCTGATGCCCGCATAGGTGTAGCGCGGCTTGGTGCTACCGGAGAGCAACCCACTGTCGATACCAAAGTCACCCTCGGGATTGTGCGGCGGGTTGGGCACCATCAACAGGCGACCGGGACAGTCCGCAGGCAGGGGGTTGTCGACCCACCGGGAGAGATCGAAGTCACACCAGACATCACCGTTGACCACCAGGAACGGGGCGTCGCCCAGCAGCGGCAGGGCTCTGCTGATGCCACCGGCGGTCTCCAGGGGCTCGTCTTCCGGTGAGTATTGGATACTGATGTCCCAGCGCTCGCCATTACCCAGATGTTCGCGAATCTGCTCGCCGAGATAGGCGAGGTTGATCACCACATTTTTTATGCCGGCGGCAGCGAGACGCTCGAGGGCGTATTCGATCAACGGTTTGTCCAGCACCGGGATCATCGGTTTGGGCATGCGATCGGTGAGCGGCCGCATGCGCTTGCCGAATCCGGCGGCGAGCACCATGGCGGCGGGGACGTTATCTTGTCTGGCAGTCATCTTCGCGCTTATTCGGGGAGTTCGGTTTCCACCGCCTGCCGTTCGCCGGCGGTGAGATAATCGCGGTACCAGTCCTGCTGCTCGATCAATGGCAGGATTTCTTCGCGAAACCAGTTCGCGAAGGGCTGCAATTCGGCGTATTTGTCACACACTTCAAGAGTGTAACGGATCACCAGCGGCAGATCCGGCAGGTAGCCGTGCTTGCCATCGCGCAGGTACAGGCGCGGGAACAGGCCGAGTACTTTGAAGTGGCGCTGCAGGCCCATCCAGTCGAACCAGCGCAGGAAAGTTTCCGCAGCCACCGGCGGGATGACGCCGGCATCGATCGCCGATGAGGCATAAGCCAGGGCCCAGTTTTCCACCTGGTCCTGTGGCCAGCGGATGTAACAGTCCCGCAACAGGGATGCCAGGTCATAAGTGACCGGCCCCCACACGGCATCCTGGAAATCCACCACCCCCGGGCGCTCACCGTCGCGAATCATCAGATTGCGGCTGTGATAGTCGCGGTGCACCAGCACCTGCGGCTGTGCGCTGGCACTGTCCAGCAGGAGAGCGAAGGTACGTTCCAGCAGCTGGTTCTCCGCGTCACTCAGCTCCCGCTTCAGTAACTTACCGATCAACCACTCCGGCAGCAGGCGCATTTCCATGTGCAGGAGTTCGCGATTGTAGGGAGGGAACAGGCCTTCGGCGCGCGTGATCTGCTGCAGGCCGAGCAGCTCATTCATCACTTCTGCGTACAGGCCGGACACGCTATCGGCATTCAGTTCGCGCAGTAGCTGGGTGTCTCCCAGATCCTCAAGCAGCATGTAGCCCTGCTCTATATCCGCAGCGATCACCAGCGGGGTGTGGATACCGTTGCGACGCAGGTAGTCCGCCAGGGCGACAAAGCGCTTCACATTGGTTTTTTCCGGCGGGGAATCCACTGCGATCAGTGTCGGGCTGGTATCGGTGCGGAAATAACGGCGAAAGCCGGCATCGCCAGAGAGCGGCAACAGGTGCAGACTGTTCTCCAGCGGCGGCACTTGCAGCGCGTCGTGCCCGGATTGCAAGGCGCGCGCGGCCCACAGGCGCAATTGTTCGCGGCGCTCATCCGGGGCCTGGGTTACACATTCATTCATCCGCCACCTGTATACATCTTTACTATTTTTGACAGGCGTTGGGCCCGCCCGGTGCTCCGGCCGCCTAAAAACTGCGCATTGTAACTGCGCTGGCGCGACGGATCACCCGCTATTGTTTCCATGGGTACGGCCATTCAAGTAGAATCGACCGCTGATTTTTGCGCACCAGCCTTTTCGGCATCGTCACATTTTGCGGACTTCACCGCAGATTCTGTCTCACTGGCTGGAGTTCCCTGCAAACTCGGGAAGCGCAACCGCGCACTGATCGCGCAATCTCGCCAACGGAACAGACTCTAAAGATAGCTGGAACCATTCACTCGATGCTGGAAGCTTCCCGCTGGCGCCGCCTTGCGCTAGCCATTGGACAATTATCACGCCCGCGCTCCCTCGCTTTCGGCCTGCTCGCTGCCCAACCCCTGTGGTGTTCAGCAGCGGCAGTCGCAGAAGAGACCGCTGCGCCCCAGGCCACTACGGACACTGGCAGCGTACAGCAGGACAACGCCTACCTGTATCTGGACTGGTTTCCCCGATCCCAGCTGGATCCGGCCTCCCGCAGCACGCTGGCACCGATTTGTGGCGGCGCGTTTATCGAACCGCAGCGCTTCTACCCCAATTCGGACCAGTTGCCGGAAGACGCCCCCCTACGCGCCACCGCTGACAGCTCCAACTGGCTGGAAGACGGTACTGCCCAGCTGCGCGGCAATGTGCACATCACCCAGGGCTACCGCCAGCTGTTTGCCGACGAGGTGAACGTCAACCGCGCAGAGAGCACCGCCTACCTGAGCGGCGCCATCGAAATGCGCGAGCCCAGTCTGCTGGTGCGCGGCAAGGCCGCGGAGGTCCACACCGACAGCAAGGCCGCCTCCATCGAAGATGCCACTTATGTGGTCCACGATGAGTTTGTGCACGGTTCGGCCCGCTTTGCATCCCGCGAAGCCAGCGGGGAGCTGATTCTGACCCAAGGCAACTACACCCGCTGTGAACCGGACGACGTTTTCTGGCGAATGGTTGGCGGCGAAATCTCCATCGACAACGTGGAGCGTCAGGGTACCGCGCGCAATGTGCGTCTGGAGATTGCCGATATCCCGGTGTTCTATTTCCCCTACCTGCGCTTTCCCGTGGGCGACGAGCGCATGTCGGGGCTGCTGTTTCCCGCCATCAGTAACAGCGAGGAAAATGGCTGGGATATCGCCATCCCCTACTACTGGAACATAGCCCCGCAGCTGGACGCCACTATCGTGCCGCGCTACGTGCAGTACCGCGGCACCGGCCTGGAGCTAGAGACCCGCCACCTGAGCAGCAAGTTCAATACCGAGTTGCGCATGGCCGGCCTGCCTAACGACAAGGGCGGCAACGATGAAGACGCCCGCCGCCTGATCAACGAGGGCTTTCCGGAAGATCTGGTGCTGCCGGCCAAGGGCGAGGATCGCTGGTACCTGAACCTGGACCAGGCCGGCGGCGACGGTGGCCTGTGGCGCACCCGTATCGACTACACCAAGGTCAGCGACCCGGACTATTTCCGCGACCTCGACAACGCCGACGTGCAGTCGCCCAAAAATGTCAGTTCGAGCGCCCTCACCAGCTTGAGCCAGTCGGCACAAGCCAGCCTGACCAGCGAGCACTGGAGCGCCAGTGTCCGCGCCCAGGAGTACCAGCAGTTGGTCAAGGATCGCTATGACACGTTCAGCCAGTTGCCGCGGGTGAATGTAAACGGCAACTACAAGTGGGGTGACTGGCAGCTGCTGATGGACCACGAAATCACCAGCTTCGATCACGCCGACACCCAGACCATCCGCTTTATCGATAATGTGGACGACCCGGATAGTGTCATCGAGCGCACCCGCAACTTTATCAACGCGAAACGCACCCGCGTGGATTACAGCTTCGGCTGGGACAAGCAGTGGCTGTGGGGGTTCTTCAACCCGGAGATCACCGGAATCTACCTTGGCTATGAACTGGCGGACACTTTCCTCGCGAACCCCGCCATGGACACCCCGGAAACCTCCGCCGGCCAGATCACCATCGACAGCGGCCTGTTCTTCGAGCGCAACGGCAATCTGTTCGAGCGCGAGTATGTGCAGACACTGGAACCGCGCCTGTTCCTGATGGGCAGCAGCGAAGCAGACCAGACCGACTTTCTTGATGTGAGCGATATCCGCGGCACCGACCCCAAGAGTAACAACCTGCTCTACGACACGTCGCTGTTCACCTTCAGTTATGACCAGCTGTTCCGCAGCAGCCGCTTCAACGGCAACGACCGTATCGACGACGCCGATCGCGCCGCCATCGGCCTGACCACCCGCTTTGTGGATCCGCGTAGCGGTCGCGACCTGTTCGCCGCGAGCGCCGGACAGATCTTCTATTCCCAGGCCAGCCGCATCGAACTGGCCGAATTTATTGAAGATGTGCCGCGATCCGAGTTCGCCGCGCGCCTGGAGAGCCGGCCAACCGACTCCCTGCGTATCAGCAGCGAGGTGATCTACCACGACACCGACCACACCATCAATCGCGGCAACTTCACCCTGCGCTATCTGGACGACGACTTCCGCCTGTTCAACGTGGGCTACCGCTACCTGCGCAAGGAAGAGGTTTTCGACGCCACCAACACATTCCTGATCCGTGGCCCCGTCCGGCAGGCAGACGTTTCCACTGCCTGGCCCATCAATGACCGGCTTTCCATCCTTGCCCGGGCCAACTACGATTTCACCTTTGACAGGGAACTGGAGTACCTTGCCGGACTCGAATATGACACCTGCTGTTACCGCACACGCGTGCTGTGGCGGCGCGAGCTGGATAACGACCTGGCAGATGTGGTGCCTCCGGAAGAGCTGAAATACGACGAAGGCATCTATATTGAATTGCAATTGAAGGGACTGGCCGGCCTCGGCGGCTCGGTCACCCGCATGCTCAGCCAGGGCATTGCCAACTTTGAACAGAGAGAAGTACTGAAACAGTGATGACAATAATGCAGATGTTCACCTCCTCCCGCCGCGGACTGCTGACCCTGGCAGCCCTGTGCGCCCTCGCCCTCCCCGCTGTCGCGCAGGTGCAGAAACTCGACCGGGTTGTGGCCGTGGTGGACGACGATGTCGTCATGGCCAGCGAGCTGCAGCAGCGGCTGAATACCATCGCCCAGCAGATCGCCGCCCAGAACGTACAGGCGCCGCCGATCGATGTGCTGCGCCGCCAGGTACTGGAACAGCTGATTGTCGAACGCCTGCAGCTGCAGATGGGGTCCCGCGCCGGCGTCACCATCTCCGAGGAAGAGCTGGACCAGGCCATTGCCCGGGTGCAGCAGAATATGGGCGCGTCACCGGAAGAGTTTCAGCGCAAACTGGAAGCCGACGGCATTTCCAACAATGCCTTCCGCCAACAGATCCGCCAGGAACTGATTATCCGCCGGGTCGAACAGGGCAGCGTGAGCCGCCGTATCCAGATTACCGATCAGGACATCAACAACTTCCTGCGCTCCAAAGAGGGCGAGTTCTGGAAATCCCCCCAGTACCAGCTGGGACATATCCTGATTGCGGTCAACTCCAGCGCGCCCGCTGAAGAAGTGGCGCAGGCCCGCGCCAAGGCCGAATCCATCTATGAAAAATCCAACGCCGGCGAAGACTTCCGCGCCCTGGCAATCTCTAACTCCGCGGGCCAGAACGCCCTGCAGGGCGGCGACCTGGGCTGGCGTAAAACCGTAGAACTGCCCACCCTGTTTGCCGATGCGCTGGAAGGCCTGGGTGTGGGCGACACCACCAAGCCATTCCGCAGTGATGCCGGCTTCCACCTGCTCAAAATCCACGAGCAGCGCGGCGCCACCGAGCAGGTGGTGGAGCAGACCAAGGTGCGTCATATCCTGGTCAAGACCTCCGCCATCCGCGATGACGATGCCGCCTACAAACTGCTGATGGACCTGCGGGAAAAAATTGCCGCCGGCGACCTGAAGTTTGAAGACGCCGCCAAGGACAACTCCGAAGACATCGGCACCATGTTGCAGGGTGGTGATCTGGGCTGGTCCAACCCCGGCCAGTTCGTACCCGAATTTACCCAGGCCATGAACAACACTCCGGTGGGAGAGCTGAGCATGCCATTCCGCAGCCAGTTCGGCTGGCACCTGCTGCAGGTGGAAGGCCGCCGCCAACAGGACATGACCGATCAGTACATCCGCAATCAGGCGGCCAACCTGCTGCGCAATCGCCGCTATGAGGAAGAGCTGCAGAACTGGCGCCAGGAAATCCGCGATCAGGCCTATGTGGAGATCAAGCTGCCGGATTTGAAGGATTCCGGCGAGCCAAAAGAAGGCGAGAGCAAGGCGGAAGGTGAGGGCGAAAGCCAGTAACCGGATGATCCCGCGTATCGCATTTACTCCCGGCGAGCCCGCCGGAATCGGCCCGGAGCTGGCAGTCAAACTCGCCAGTTCCGGGCGCACCCCAGACATCGCAGGCGCACAGGTCGTCGCCATTGCCGATCCGGAGCTGTTGCACCAGGAAGCTGCCCGCCGGGGCAAATCCCTGCAGCTAATACCATTCGAGCCAACCCAACCCGCTACCGTCACCCCCGAGGGCGCCCTGCATATCCTGCCGGTATCCCTCGCCGCGCCCGCCAGTCCCGGGCGACTCGACGCCGCCAACGGCCCCTACGTACTGGAAACCCTGCGTCGCGCTGCAGAAGGCTGTATAAAGCGCACCTTCGATGCCGTGGTGACGGGACCGGTACACAAGGGCGTGATCAATGACTCCGGGGTGCCGTTCAGCGGCCATACCGAATTCTTCGCGGAACAGGCGGGTGTGGAAAAAGTAGTGATGATGCTGGCCGCAGATGACTTGCGGGTAGCCCTGGCCACCACGCATATCCCGCTGAAGGATGTCAGCCAGGCAATCAACGGGGAGTCGCTGCAGCAGGTCCTCACCATTCTGCACCGCAGCCTGCAGCAGCAGTTCCGGATCGAGCGCCCCCGTATCGGCGTCTGTGGGCTCAACCCCCACGCGGGGGAAGGCGGCCATCTCGGGCGAGAGGAAATAGAGGTCATCGAGCCGGCACTGGACGCCCTGCGCGCCCTGGGTCTCGAGCTGATCGGCCCCCTGCCCGCCGACACCCTGTTTACCCCGCCACAACTGGCGCGCTGTGATGCGGTGCTCGCGATGTACCACGATCAGGGCCTGCCGGTGTTAAAATTCAAGGGATTCGGGCGCGCCATCAATATCACCCTGGGACTGCCGTTTATCCGCACCTCCGTGGATCACGGCACCGCACTCAATATTGCCGGTACGGGAATTGCCGATACCGGCAGCCTCAACGCCGCCCTGAGCCAGGCCGTCGAGCTGGTACGACTGCGCGCCATGTGATCTTTGCGGCGCGCTGCAACCTATTACCCATACGAAAAGTTTCATGGACAATTTTTTCCAACACAAAGCGCGCAAGCGTTTCGGCCAGAATTTTCTTGTAGACGAGAACATCATCGAACGTATCGTGCGCGCCATCGGCCCCAAGGATACCGACAAGCTTGTGGAGATTGGCCCCGGCCAGGGCGCGATCACCGCACTGCTGCTGGACAAGTGCCCCTCGCTGACCGCGGTCGAACTGGACCGGGACCTGATCCCGATGCTGGAGTTCAAGTTCCGCGACTATCCGGATTTCACCATCATCGAGAAAGACGCACTGAAATTTGATTTTGGCAGTCTCGCCGAGGGAGACGGTGATCAGCTGCGCATTGTGGGCAACCTGCCCTACAACATCTCGACGCCACTGCTGTTCCACCTGCTGAGTTTTCGCGGCAAGATTCAGGACATGCATTTCATGCTGCAGAAGGAAGTGGTCGACCGCCTGAGCGCGGTGCCCGGCGTAAAATCCTTTGGCCGCCTGAGTGTGATGGCGCAGTACTACTGTCGGGTGCAGGGCCTGTTCCCGGTGCCACCTCAGTCCTTCCGCCCCGCACCCAAAGTGGACTCGGCCATTGTGCGCCTGGTACCCCACCAGACACTGCCGCACCCGGCACAAGATGAGCAGCTGTTGGAGCGTATCGTCAGCGTCGCCTTCCAGCAGCGCCGAAAAACCCTGCGCAATGCATTAAAGCCCCTGTTCCCGAACCTCGATCCGGAGCAGCTACCGGTGGACACCAGCCGCCGTCCGGAAACACTGAGCGTGAAAGAGTACGTGGAACTGGCAAACTACTGCAGCCAGATGACACCGCCAGAGTCTGCGACAGAATAACCGGGGAAAGCTTTTGGCCACCTACGCAATTGGCGACATCCAGGGTTGCCTGGAACCGCTTCAAAGACTACTGAAGAAAGTCCGCTTCAACGCCGACAAGGACAAGCTGTGGCTGGCCGGAGACATGGTGCACCGCGGTCCGGACAGTCTCGGCACCCTGCGCTTCCTTTACGAGCACCGCAGCCAGGTCACCGCAGTACTCGGCAACCACGACCTCCACCTGCTCGCCATCGCCCACGGCGCCAAACGCCTGACCGATAAGGAATACGATCTAGCCGAAGTCCTGCGAGCCAAAGACGCCGATAAATTGCTCGGCTGGCTCCAGAAACAGCCGCTGATGGTGCACAAGAAAGTAAACGATAAATACTTTTCCATGGTGCACGCGGGCATCCCACCCATGTGGAGCATGAGCAAGGCTCTGGAACTGGCGGGAGAGGTCCACAGAACCCTGCAGGACCCGGCCATGGCAGAGGCCTATTTCTTCGGCATGTACGGCAACGAACCGCACCTGTGGAGCGATCACCTTATCGGAGTGGAGCGCCTGCGCTCAATTACCAACTACTTCACCCGCATGCGCTTCTGCAAGGAAGACGGCACCCTGGATCTGGTCACCAAACAGGGACCACTGGCCGCACACCACGACTACAAGCCGTGGTTCAGCTACAAGAACCGCAAAACCAAAAACGACCGGGTTATTTTCGGGCACTGGGCAGCGCTGGAAGGCGAGGCCAACACAAAGAATGTATATGCGCTGGACACGGGCTGTGTGTGGGGTGGATATCTCACCGCCATGCGGCTGGAGGATGAAGCTTTTTTCTGCGCGGACTGCACAATTTAAGACATATCGGCACCAGGGCCATAATACGGCCGACTAACAACCCTTAAACCAGCCCCAGATAATTCACCATAATTACACTCACCAGGTTTGCCAAGCCATGCAAAATCATTGGCAGATACACAGAGCCACTTGTTTCCCGGGCAACACCCATTAACAGGCCGGCGCCGAATATGAAAAATAGTGGCACCACGCCATACTGCCCCCAGTGCACCAGCGCAAACAGAAACGAACTTAATAAAAGCGTTCCTGACAAACCAATACGACTATGACGCCACGCATTAAAAAGGTATCCTCGGAATAGCAACTCTTCCGCTACCGGAGCGAAAACCACAATGCTAAGAATCAACAGTGGACCTTTCTGCCCCACCATCTGCTCCATGAATTCCCCAACACTGATCTGCAACACCTTCACTGCAAGAGTCTCGAACAGCAGATAAACCATTAGTATGAGCAACCAGAACGGTAGCTGCCTTGGACTGAATCGAACAAGTGCCAACCCCTGCCGCCAAGACCGCTGGCTGGAACGCGCCGCCAAGATCAGTGCAGGAATCACAAATATCCAGCCATAAAAAACAAGACCGGGCAGGGACTCCGGCCTCATCAAGTACTCCTCAATTTGATGAGGTGCATCCACGACGCCCTGAACACGCAATACCACGATGTAAAGCCCGACGCCTAAAGAATGCAGGATTAGAAATGCAAACAACCAGCTAATGGAAAACCAGGGACTACTTTCATCCGCGCGGACATTGTTTCTTATAGGATCATCCACAGTTGACGGCGGAGTGGAGCCCTCCGAGGAACCTTGGAGAATTTCAATTTCTTTCATTGAACGGCTTACATTCTAGCGATTACAGGAATCCAAAAATCAGTTTCAACGCAGGTGGTACTACGCCACCTGCGCTAAGCGCTTTATGACTTGCTGTTACAAGATTCCCAGATACAGAACCAAAACCGCTGCAGCAAGGTTGTTGCCCAAGTGCAGCAACATCGGCAACAATACCGAACCACTCTTTTCCCGCGCAAAACCCAAAATCAATGCGAGAGTGAATACAAAGCTCAGCTGAACCAAGCTGTACTGCCCCCAGTGCAGCAGGGTGAACAACACAGAAGTCAGCAGCAGGGTACCGCTGAAGCCGAGCCGGGTATGGCGCCAAGCGCGGAACAGATAGCCGCGGAATACCAGTTCTTCCAATAGTGGCGCAGCGAATACGAGCACCAGCGCCAGTAGCAGGTGCTTGCTGCCCGCCAGCATCTCCATGAACTCGCCTTGCTCGATATTAAATAACCGAGCCGCGGCAGTCTGCACGGCCAGAAATATCGCCAGCACGCCCAGCCATGGCATCACCTGCTTCATTGAGAATGACTGAATGCCCAGTGTCTGGGCAGCAGTCTGGCCTTTAAAACGGGATACCAGCAGCAGCACCGGCAGTATCAGCACAAACTGGGCCAGATACATTCCCGCCATGGCGCCCGGCTGGGTAACATGCTCGGCGATCTGCATCTGCACAGCGGCCGGATCCACGACCTCGCCCTGGGCGCCGAGTTGTGCACCGAGGTAACCACCGTAGCCGGCTATGTAAAAAAACACCCCGAGCATGTGTAACAGGGCAAACACAACCAACCAGCCGGTCGCGCGCCAGGGGTTCGGCTGGATGTTCGTCGCACCAGTGGCCTGCTCCACCTCTCCCCCCGTTGATTCTTCAGTAGCTATTTCCATACTCAATATCCTTGTTTTATTGTGAGTTATCGTTTCGCGCCCGATGATTAAGTGAATTCTCTCGGAGATCAATAGTTCTGCGGTTACACGACATTACACGCCCCCTGTCAGCTGCGGGTGAATTTCACGCACAAAAAAAACGGGCCTTGTGGCCCGTTTCTCTAACTGCGTTCAATACGCGGCGATCACTTCACATAGCCATTCGGGTTCTGTGATTGCCAGCGCCAGGTATCTTCCACCATCCGCTGCAGGTCCAGCTCGGCTTTCCAGCCCAGCTCTTGCTCTGCGTAACTTGGATCCGCGTAGCACTCGGCGATATCACCGGGACGACGGGGAACGATCTTGTAGGGAATTTCCCGGCCGGCTGCATCGGCAAACGCGCGCACGATCTCCAGTACGGAGCTGCCGCGACCGGTGCCCAGGTTGTATGTATAACAGCCGGTTTCGGTTTCCGCTTTTTGCAGCTTGTTGAGCGCTGCCAGGTGGCCGCGGGCCAGATCCACCACGTGGATATAGTCGCGCACGCCGGTACCATCGGGCGTCGGGTAATCGTCACCGAATACCTGCAGGCGGGGCAAACGCCCTACCGCAACCTGTGCCACATAGGGCAAAAGGTTATTGGGAATGCCCGCAGGGTCTTCACCAATGGTGCCGCTCTCGTGCGCACCAATGGGGTTGAAGTAGCGTAACAGGCTGACCTTCCACTGATTGCCAGGCGCCTTGCACAGGTCCTGCAGGATATCCTCAACCATCAATTTGCTGGCACCGTAGGGATTTGTGGCGCCGGTAGGGAAGCCTTCGCGGATGGGAACCGATTCAGGATCGCCGTAAACGGTGGCGGATGAGCTGAAGATCAGCTGGTGAACGCCGAACTCTGCCATCACCTCACAAAGGGTCAGGGTGCCGGCAACGTTGTTCTGGTAATACCGCAAAGGAAGGGAAACAGATTCGCCAACGGCCTTGAGTCCAGCAAAGTGGATTACTGCAGACACCGCATATTGGCGAAAAACTTCCCGCAGGGCGTCGGCATCCTTGATATCCACACGGTGGAAGGGCACGGATTTTCCGGTAATGGCTTCTACCCGCTGCAAAGCCTCTTCGCTGCTGTTGCACAGGTTGTCTACCACCACGGGCTCGTAGCCCGCCTGCAGCAACTCGACACAGGTATGGCTGCCAATATAGCCGGCGCCACCAGTTACCAGAACTTTCATGATCTTCCTTTGTTGTCCGTTTTTCTGTCGCGAAATGCATGCCAGGCGCAGCGATCGTCACCCGTCCCAGCAGGACACATCACTTTACAGCATATTTTACGCCACGAACCAGCTTCGCAAAAATGGCGCGCCTCTCAACCCATCTTGTGCGGTTTACCCCTTTGAACCCGGAGCGCTGACTATCCTGAAAGTGCGGGACCTGATAGCAGGCCCCCTGTTGCGACAGCAGCATCGTCGCGCAATCCAATAGGTAATAAAGATAGCGTTCTCGCGCGTCAGCGCTCTTCAGCATTCGTTGCGGGATGTATTCGCGGTCATCACTACGCTGCAGCGCAGTAGGTACTCCACGGCAGGAGGCCGGTTACTGACGCGGTACGCTACAGGGAGTCGTACACCATGTCGATATTCAATCACTACCTGGAACGCTACGAGTCGATTCAGGAGGAAGAACTCACTATCCAGGAGTACCTGGAGCTGTGCAAAAACGACCGCAGCGCCTATGCCTCTCCCGCAGAGCGCATGCTGATGGCGATCGGTGAAGCCGAGCTGGTCGACACTTCCCGCGACCCCCGACTCTCGCGTATTTTTTCCAACAAAGTCATCAAGCGCTACAAGGCATTTGCCGAGTTCTACGGCATGGAAGATGCCATTGAACAAATTGTGTCCTTTTTCCGGCACGCGGCCCAGGGCCTCGAAGAGAAGAAGCAGATTCTATACCTGCTCGGCCCGGTAGGCGGCGGCAAGTCCTCGCTGGCGGAGCGCCTAAAGGCCATGATGGAGCAGATCCCCATTTACGCCATCAAGGGCTCCCCTGTATTCGAATCTCCACTAGCCCTGTTTTCCCCCTCCGAAGACGGCCAGATTCTGGAAGAGGATTACGGTATTCCGCGCCGCTATGTAAATACCATCATGTCTCCCTGGGCAGTGAAGCGCCTGCACGAGTACAAGGGCGACATCAGCAAATTCAAGGTTGTGAAGATCCGCCCATCGATTCTCGATCAGGTGGCCATCGCCAAAACCGAGCCCGGCGATGAAAACAACCAGGATATTTCTTCGCTCGTGGGCAAGGTGGATATCCGCAAGCTGGAAGACTTCCCGCAAAATGATCCGGATGCCTACAGCTTCTCCGGCAGCCTGTGTCGCTCCAACCAGGGCCTGATGGAATTTGTGGAAATGTTCAAGGCGCCGATCAAGGTGCTGCACCCACTGCTGACGGCAACCCAGGAAGGCAACTACAACAGCACCGAAGGACTGGGGGCAATTCCATTCAACGGTGTGATCCTGGCGCACTCCAACGAGTCCGAATGGCAGTCTTTCCGCAACAACCGCAACAACGAGGCATTCCTCGACCGCATCTATATCGTCAAGGTGCCCTACTGCCTGCGGGTTAAGGAAGAAATCAAGATTTACGACAAGCTGCTGGAACACAGCTCGCTGTCGAAAGCCCCCTGTGCACCGGACACCCTGCGCATGCTGGCCCAGTTCTCGGTGCTTTCACGCATCAAAAATCCAGACAATTCCAGTGTGTTTTCGAAAATGCGGGTGTACGACGGGGAAAACCTGAAAGACACAGACCCTAAAGCAAAAACCATCCAGGAATACCGCGACAACGCCGGTGTAGACGAGGGCATGAATGGCCTCTCAACACGCTTCGCGTTCAAGATTCTGTCCAAGGTATTCAATTTCGATGCCACCGAAGTGGCCGCCAACCCGGTACACCTGCTGTATGTACTGGAGCAACAGATAGAGCAGGAGCAGTTCCCACCAGAATTACACGAAAACTATCTGGGCTTCATCAAGGAATACCTGGCGCCGCGCTACGTCGACTTTATCGGCAAGGAAATCCAGACTGCCTATCTAGAGTCCTACGCAGAGTATGGACAGAACCTGTTCGACCGCTATGTGACCTATGCCGATTTCTGGATTCAGGATCAGGAATACCGCGATCCGGAAACCGGCGAGATTCTCGACCGCGCAGCGCTGAACGAGGAGCTCGAAAAAACCGAGAAACCTGCGGGCATTTCCAATCCAAAAGATTTCCGCAACGAGATCGTCAACTTCGTTCTGCGCGCCCGCGCCGGCAACCAGGGCAAAAACCCGGATTGGAGATCTTACGAGAAGCTGCGCGCGGTTATCGAGAAGAAGATGTTCTCCAACACCGAGGATCTGCTGCCGGTAATCTCATTCAACACCAAGGCCTCTGCGGACGATAAGAAGAAGCACGCCGACTTCGTCGCCCGCATGGTCGAACGCGGTTACACCGAGAAACAGGTACGACTGCTTTCCGAGTGGTATCTGCGGGTGCGGAAGTCTCAGTAAGAGGCGACGGGTTAGTGCCTTTAAGTCCTACGGTGGCGGCCCTGTCACCGGTAGTGCGCTTCGAGACACGCCGTAAACCCATCCATGGGGGCTTGTCGAAAAGGTCCCTCTTTTCGACAGTCTCGAAGAGCACTACCGGTACCAGGGCCTACAGCTCAACCTCTGGACTTCGCACTGAAAGGGTTGAGAAAGATTGCCGGACGTTATGCGAAAGCGCTGCTGCTGGGGGCAGTTTGTGAGACTGTCCGTCGGAGGGACCCGACAGACAAGCCCCCGGGATGGGTTAACGGCGTGTCTCACAAACTGCCCCCAGCAGCAGCGCTGCCACCAAAGAAACAAGTGGCACTGCAGCGCACCGCAACATAAGGCAGTAAAGCAATGAGTTACATCATCGACCGCCGTCTCAACGGCAAGAAGAAAAGCACCGTCAATCGTCAGCGTTTTTTGCGGCGCTACAAGTCACATATCAAGAAAGCCGTCGGCGAAGCCATGAACAGCCGATCCATCACCGATATGGGTACCGGCGAAAAAATCAGTATTCCCACCCGCGATCTCAATGAACCTACTTTCTCCAATGGCCGCGGGGGTCATATGGAGCAGGTATTGCCCGGCAACAAAGAGTTCATTACCGGGGACCGTATTCCCCGCCCGGGTCAGGGGCAAGGCCAGGGTAGCGGCGGCAGCGGGGCCAGCGACAGTGGCGAGGGAATGGACGAATTTGTTTTCCAGATTTCCCAAGAGGAATTTCTCGACTTCATGTTCGAAGGGTTAGAGCTGCCGAACATGGTCAAGCGCAAGCTGGCCGGCAATGACTCTTTCCATGTAGTCCGCGCTGGTATCTGTAATGAAGGTACCCCAGGCAGGCTCAATGTCGTGCGCTCCATGCGCGCCGCCAACGCCCGCCGTATTGCACTTAGCGGCGGCAAGCGTCGCAACCTCAAATTACTACAACAGGAACTCGAACTAGAGGAGAGCAAGGATGCCGCACTGCGCGACCAGCGCCGCGTGGATCAGTTGCTCCTCGAGATCGAAGACCTGCGGAGCCGTATCAAACGCATCCCGTTCCTCGACGACTTCGACCTTAAATACAACCTGCTGGTGAAGCAACCGCGCCCCAGCTCCAAGGCGGTGATGTTCTGCCTGATGGATGTATCCGGCTCCATGAACCAAGCCACCAAGGATATGGCCAAGCGGTTTTTCCTGCTGCTGTACCTGTTCCTTCAGCGCAGTTACGAGTACACCGAGGTGGTCTTTATCCGTCACCACACCAGTGCCAAGGAAGTGGATGAGCAGGAATTTTTCTACTCCCGTGAAACCGGCGGTACCATCGTATCCAGTGCGCTGAAAATGATGCGCGACATCATGGCCGAGCGCTATCCCGCGAGCGAGTGGAATATCTACGGTGCACAGGCATCCGATGGCGACAACTGGAACGACGACTCCAGCACCTGCCACAAAATTCTGATCGACGACATCATGCCCCACGTACAGTATTACTCCTACGTGGAAATCACCCCCAGAGACCACCAGGCCCTGTGGGATGAATACCGGAGTGTCGAGCAACTGTTTCCCGAACACTTCGCCATGGAGCAGATTATCGATGTAGGTGACATCTACCCGGTATTCCGCCAGTTATTTACCCAGAAGGTTGCAGCCTGATGCTAGATACAGCGATCAATAACAAGCAGCCCATCTCCACCACCTCCGAGTGGACTTTCGAGCTCATCCAGGAGTACGACCGGGAAATCGCGCTGCTGGCCAAGGAATTTGGCCTCGACACCTATCCCAACCAGATAGAAATCATCAGCTCCGAACAGATGATGGACGCCTACTCATCGGTGGGTATGCCGGTGGGCTATAACCACTGGTCTTTCGGCAAGCAGTTCATCAGTGTCGAGAACAACTACCAGCGCGGACGTATGGGGCTGGCGTACGAGATTGTGATCAACTCCAATCCGTGTATCGCGTACCTGATGGAAGAGAACACCATGACCATGCAGGCGCTGGTCATCGCCCACGCCAGTTACGGCCACAACTCTTTCTTCAAGGGCAACTACCTGTTCCGAACCTGGACCGACGCCAGCAGCATCATCGATTACCTGCTGTTTGCGAAAAATTACATCACCCGCTGCGAGGAACGCCACGGTGTGGATGAGGTAGAAGCGCTGCTGGACAGCTGCCACGCACTGATGAATTACGGCGTGGATCGCTATAAGCGCCCCTATCCCATTTCCGCCCACGAAGAGGAGCGCCGACAGAAGGAGCGCGAGGAATATCGCCAGCGTCAGCTGAACGACCTGTGGAGAACCATTCCCAAGCTGGGTGGAGCAGAAGAGCACGCGCAACCACACCGCTTCCCGGAAGAGCCGCAGGAAAATATTCTCTACTTCATTGAAAAAAATGCACCGCTACTGGAAAACTGGCAGCGGGAGCTGGTGCGCATCGTTCGTAAGCTGGCGCAGTACTTTTATCCACAGCGCCAGACCCAGGTAATGAACGAGGGCTGGGCGACCTTCTGGCACTATACGCTGCTGAACGAACTGCACGCGCGCGGCAAGGTGACAGACGGCTTCATGATGGAGTTCCTCACCAGCCACACTAGCGTGATTTACCAGCCGCCCTATGACAGCCCCTACTACAACGGTATCAACCCCTACGCGCTGGGCTTCAGTATCTTTACCGACCTGCGCAGAATCTGTGAAAACCCAACGGATGAAGACCGCGCATGGTTTCCGGACATTGCCGGCAGCAACTGGAAAGAGACCCTGCAATTTGCCATGCGGGATTTCAAAGACGAAAGTTTCATCCTGCAGTTCCTGTCACCCAAGGTGATGCGCGATATGAAACTGTTCTGTATTTCCGACGACGACCGGGAAAAGGAAATTGAGGTGGGCGCCATTCACAATGAAGAGGGCTACCGGGAACTGCGGGCAAAGCTGGCCGGGCAATACAACCTGGGCAACCGCGAGCCAAATATCCAGGTTTACTCCGTGGACACTCGCGGTGACCGCTCCATTACCCTGCACCATACCCAGCACCAGCGTCGCCCGCTGGGCAAGGACACCACTGAAGTACTGAGGCACCTGCATCGTCTGTGGGGGTTTGACGTGCACCTGCACAGCCTCAATGGCGATGAGATTACCGAGAGCTACCACTGCCCCGAACAGGGCAGAGACAGATCGGAGGAAGAGGAATCCATGCTGGTGCCCAAGCCAATCTGATGATCGGCGACCAGCAAAGGGGGAGCTAACCCCCTCGCACACGAGGCGATGACCGACAAAGACGCGCTTGCGTCAGCCAGCAGTTATGCGGGTCAGGCGTCCAGCAACAGATTGATGCGACCCACCAGCTCGTTGCGATCGCAACCAGCGGCAACCACTGCATCGGCACCGGCATCCAGCCAGCGCTGCTGGTTGGCCTCACCCTTTGGCGCCACTACCAGCACGCTCAGGGATGAAAAATCACTGCGGGAACGCACAAAATCCAGTACCTGGAAACCATTCACGCCTTCCAGGTTTGCATCCAGCACCAGCATCCCCGGTTTGCCGGTCACCATCATGGCACCGGCGGTAAAACTATCGCTGGCGATATCCACTTCCACGCCGGCCTGTTGCAGTAACTGACGGCCAGCAGCCAACTCCAGAGAGTCAGCCACCAGCAGAACCTTGCGGGTTGCACAGCCCAGTTCGGCCGGCACCGGCATGGCGTTGTCCCGCAGGAAAGCAACAAAGTCTTCCACACAGATGCGGTGGTCACCGCGCCCGGGAAGCTTGTAGGCCTTCAGCTGGCCTCGCTCAATCCAGCGGATTACCGTGCGGAAGTTTACTCCACAATACCGGGCTGCTTCCCCGGTCGTAAGAACATGCACTTCGCTCATTTTATTACTATCCCCCACGAATCGCGCATTTAGTTATTTATTATGCTGAATTAAACCAAACTTACAGGCGTTAATTCTATGCCTATATAGGTTTAACGAACCAACGGACAGTTCCCTCAATAAAAGTTTGATAGCCATGGTTGACAGCTATGACAGGTTAAATAGAATGGACAGTATGTTACCTAGGGTCATTGCACCTTCTGTAACAGGCGCTATCTGTGCCGAGTCTGCAGGCTTTTGCAGCCAACTGCAGAAAGATCGGCTGAAACTGGCGCAAGCGAGCTTGTTGGGATTCTCTCTCTACGAATACCCTAAGACCCTGGGCCCCCTTGAACTTTTGGGGCCTTTTTTTTATCTTCCCTGCCCTCCAATTCCCTACTATCTACCTGTCCCCGCGCCATTTTGGCGACGCGCCCGTCAGGTACAGCAGTATTTATGGCAATCTTCGCCCTCCCGTTTTTTATCGATACGACCGGCATCGCCTCGGGAGTCACACAATGAAATGCTATCTGGTTGGCGGCGCGGTGCGCGATCAACTACTGCAACGACCGGTGCACGAGCGCGACTGGGTCGTTGTCGGCGCCACGGAAACGGAGATGCTCGCGCAGGGGTTTCGCCCGGTGGGCAAAGATTTCCCCGTATTCCTGCACCCCGATAGCGGCGAGGAGTACGCCCTCGCCCGCACCGAGCGTAAAAGCGGCCACGGTTACGGCGGCTTTACCGTCTACGCCAGCCCAGAGGTCACCCTCGAGCAGGATCTGCAGCGTCGCGACCTCACCGTTAACGCCATGGCGCAGACCGAAGACGGCGAGATCGTCGACCCCTACGGCGGCCGCGCAGACCTGGAAGCGCGCAAACTGCGCCACGTCTCCCCCGCATTCAGCGAGGATCCGCTGCGTATTCTGCGTGTTGCCCGCTTCGCCGCGCGCTATGCGCCCCTGGGATTTCAGGTCGCCGATGAAACTATGACGCTGATGCGAGGCATGGTGGATGCAGGGGAAGTCGAACACCTGGTGCCGGAGAGGGTGTGGAAGGAAGTCAGCCGCGCCCTGACCGAGCCACGACCGGATGTATTTATCCGCGTGTTGCGAGAATGCGGCGCACTCAAGGTGCTACTGCCAGAAGTGGACAGCCTGTTCGGGGTACCGCAGCCGGCGCTCCACCACCCAGAAATCGACACCGGCGACCACGTACTGCGCGCCCTGTGTCAGGCGCCGGCGGAGCTGCCTGTACGTTTTGCGGTGCTGGTACATGATCTCGGCAAAGGCATTACCCCCGACGATGTCCTGCCCAGTCACCGCGGGCACGAAGCGGCCGGCTTGCCGCTGGTAAAGGAGGTGAGCAAACGACTGCGGGTACCCAACCCCATTACCGCACTGTCGCTCGGGGTATGCGAGTACCACCTGCACTGCCACCGCGCGTTCGAATTGCGCCCGCAGACCATCATGAAAATGCTACGTGCCCTCGATGCCCTGCGTCGACCGGAGCGGTTTGAACAGTTTCTCGAGAGCTGCGAAGCGGACGCCCGCGGGCGCAAAGGACTCGAAGACCGGGATTACCCCCAGGTAGATTACCTGCGCGCAGCCCGCGAAGCCGCGGCCGGTGTGGACCCGCAAGCGCTGATCGCCGAGGGGTTTGAGGGTGCAGAACTGGGCAAAGCCCTGGACCGCGCGCGCCTGCAGGCCGTCACCCACGTAAAAAGCACCTTCGGGGCACCGGACCAGGACTGATATCCTGCCCCGACTCAAAGCGGGCAGTAGCATTGGCTTAGCTGCCGACGTCCGCCACAATTTCACCCAGACTGGAAAACCACCATGGCCACCGCCCTGATTACTGGCGCTGCCGCCCGACTGGGGCGCGCGATCGCCGAAGAGCTGCACCGGGACCACCAGGTCGTCATTCACTACCGGAATTCCGCCGAGGCTGCGCAAAACCTGGTTGAAACGCTCAATGCCAGGCGCCCGGGCTCTGCGGCCGCAGTACAGAGCGAGCTGTGTTCGGCGGCGGACTGCGAGAAGCTGGCGCAGGCCGCCCAAGAATGCTTCGGCGAGCTGAACCTGCTGGTCAACAATGCGTCTGCGTTCTACCCCACCCCCATTGGCAGCGCCACCGAACAGCAGTGGGAAGAGCTGATGGGCAGCAACCTCAAGGCACCCTTTTTTCTCAGCCAGGCACTGGCGCCGGCGTTGGCGCGCACACACGGCTGCATCGTAAACCTGGCGGATATTCACGCCGACAAGCCCATGCCCAGCCACACTGTATACAGTGCCGCCAAGGCCGGGCTGGTGATGCTGACCAAGAGCCTGGCGCGGGAACTCGCCCCGCAAGTGCGGGTGAATGCCGTGGCCCCGGGTGCGATTCTGTGGCCAGAACAGGAGAGTGAAGGCTATAACAAGGAACAGATACTGGCGCGCATCCCCATGCAACGCAGTGGTGACCCGTCAGACATCGCCCGTACCGTGCGCTTTCTCGCCGCTGATGCCCCCTATATCACCGGCCAGATCATCGCCGTAGACGGCGGACGCAGTCTCAACATCTGAAATCCCGAACATAGAGAGTGAGGAGCAACCTCGTGAGCGAAAAGCAGTTTATTTCCGCCCAGTCATTGCTGGAGGACTCCTTCACCCTGGCGCTTAAAGTCGTGGAAAGCGGCTTTATGCCGGACTATATCGTCGGGGTATGGCGCGGTGGCGCCCCCATCGGCATCGCGGTGCAGGAGATGTTCGACTTCCTCGGGTTTCACGCCGACCATATCGCGATACGCACCTCGTCCTATACGGGCGTCAACCAGCGACAAAAAGAAGTAAAAGTGCACGGACTCACTTACCTGATCAAGCAGGTAGAGTCGCACGAGAAAATGCTGATCGTGGACGACGTCTACGATACCGGGCTGAGCATCCAGCAGGCCATTTCCGACCTGCGCAAGGCGTGCAAGAAAAACACCCCGGAAATTCGCACGGCCTGCCCCTATTTCAAACCCAATCGCAATCAGACCGATTGCGAGCCAGATTATTACCTGCACAAAACCGACGAATGGCTGGTATTTCCCCATGAATTGAAGGGACTGACGGAAGCGGAAATTCTGGAGCACAAACCGGAACTGCGCCGACATCAGGCGCTGCTTAAGAAAGTGATGAATCGGGAAAAATAAGCGGGCAGCAGGCGAGAAAACATACACATAACCAGGGCGACCGCGGTCGCCCGCAGGGGTCAGCCGACCTGCTCCAACGGCTCCCCATTCTCATCCACAAACAGCACATCGCGCACGCTGAGCGCTTCCCCAGCGACATTCTGTACCGCTACCTGTGCAATCGCTTCGCCGTTACCGCGCTCCACCAGCTGCATGGAGTCCTTGCTGCCGTTCCAGCGCTCGCTCCACTGACGCAGTGCGACCACCACGGCAAACAGATCGCGTCCCTTTTCCGTCAGGCGGTACTCGTAACGGGTACCGTGCTCCCCAACATCCACACGGGTCATCACACCGTTTTCCACCAGGCGGGACAGCCGGTCACACAGGATATTCTTGGCAATTCCCAGGCTTTTCTGGAAATCCCCATAACGCCGCGTACCCAGCATCGCCTGCTTGATTACCAGCAGGGACCACCAGTCGCCCACTTCATTCAGGGCGCAGGCCACCGAGCAGCCAAGATCATCAAATCGTTTACGTGTCATACAAAACAGTATAAGCGAAATGGTTGCATTAAAAAACCAAATGAAGTTTCATAACGCAACCTAATTGGCGGGCACCCCGGAATCCGGCCCCGCCACGGGCTAACTGAAGCATCTGTAAACGAGATTTCGGAGAGTGTTATGAGCGGCAACCTGGACAGCCTTTTGCGTCCTTTTGAACACAAATCCCTGAAGCTGCGCAATCGCGTGGCCATGGCCCCCATGACCCGCACCGCGTCCCCCGGCTACGTTCCCAACGACCAGGTGGCCGGCTATTACCGCCGCCGCGCGGAAGGTGAAGTGGGCCTGATCATCACCGAGGGCACCTTTGTTGATGGCAAGGCGGCCAACGGCTACGAGAATGTCCCGGCCATCTATGGCGAAGAAGCCCTGGCCGGCTGGAAAAAGGTGGTCGAGGAAGTTCACGCCGCCGGTGGCCAGATTATTCCCCAGCTCTGGCATGTGGGCTCCGTACGCAAAGAGGGAACCGGACCGGATAAATCCGTACCGGGCTATTCCCCCTCCGGCCTGTTCAAGCCCGGCAAGGCCAACGGCCACGCCATGACCAAAGAAGATATCCAGGATGTGGTACGCGCGTTCGCGGATGCCGCCAAGGCAGCCAAGGAAGTGGGCTTTGACGGGGTGGAAATCCACGGCGCCCACGGTTACCTGATTGACCAGTTCTTCTGGGAAGGCACCAACGTGCGCGAAGACGAGTACGGCGGCTCTATTGAAAACCGCACCCGCTTCGCGGTGGAAATTGTGAAAGCGGTACGCGAAGCCGTCGGCGAAGACTTTGCCATCGTGCTGCGCTACTCACAGTGGAAGCAGCAGGACTACGAAGCCAAGCTGGCGCATACCCCGGAAGAGCTGAAGCGTTTCCTGACCCCGCTGGTGGACGCCGGTGTGGATATCTTCCACGCCTCTACACGTCGTTTCTGGGTGCCGGAGTTCGAAGGTTCCGATATGAACCTGGCGGGCTGGACCAAGGAACTCACCGGCAAGCCGGTTATTTCTGTGGGCAGTGTCGGCCTCGACGATGATTTTATCGGCGGCAACAACCAGGGCATGGGCGGCACCGCCAACCCCACCGGCCTGGACGAATTGGTGCGCCGCATGGACACCAACGAGTTCGACATGATCGCGGTTGGCCGCGCACTGCTGCAGGACCCGAACTGGCTGCAGAAAGTGAAACAAGGTCGCGAGGAAGAAATCGTTCCGTTCACCAAGGAAGCTTTGGCAAGCCTGAGCTGATCGGCATCGCGGCCGGAACCCGGTCGCGTCCAAATTTCACTTCAAATTCACTGGCAGCTTGTCACAATGTCCACTTACTTCGCATAAGTGGACAGGCACCTGCCGGTGAACAGACTCAAGATTCTTCTGATTGAAGACAATCCTACGCTCGCACTCCAGACCGGTGAATTTCTGGAGCAGCACGACTGGCAGGTAGATTTCGCCAACTGCGGGCAACTCGGCCTGCAACTGGCCCTGACAGAGATCTACGACCTGATTCTGCTGGACCTGAACCTACCGGACATCGATGGCCTCGAGGTTTGCCGCCAGCTCCGCCAGCGAGCCCCCGTTGTCACCCCTATTCTTATGCTTACTGCACGTGATGCCTTTACCGACAAAGCGCAGGGGTTCCACTCGGGTGCAGACGATTACCTTTGCAAGCCCTTCGACCCGCGCGAGCTGGCCCTGCGTTGCGAAGCCCTTGCACGGCGCCGGGAATTGCACCGCAGTGATGAGGTTTGTATCGGTGCCCTGAAGATTTCCGGGCGCCGTCGCGAAGCCACGAGAAACGGACAACCGCTTAAACTCACCACAATTGCGTTCAATATTCTGTGGGAACTAGCCTGCGCCTACCCGGAGCCACTCAGCCGCAGTGAACTCAGCCACCGCATTTGGGGGGACAATCCACCGGACAGCGATGCATTGAAATCCCATGTCTACAGCCTTCGGCGCCAACTCGATCGGCCATTTCCCGAACCCATGCTGAAAACCATCAGCAATATCGGCTTCAAACTGGAGCAGCCCGGTGCAAACTGAAAGGCCGAAGGGAAGACTGAAGCGCAAAGTGCTCACCTTGTTCGGTGGATTCACACTGCTAATTTGCCTGATCTATTCAGGCATCGGGATAATCGCCGCCTATGTGATTGAAGACCAGTTGATCGACAACCTGATCAACAACGAAGTTGACTATATCGAGCGACATTTCCGGGAACACGGTGAACTGCCATCCCCCAGACTGCCACAGTTCACGCTCTACCCCTCACCAGCCGAAACTCCACAAGCATTTATCACTGCACTGGACGGTGAGCGGCGCAAGGCCGAATTATTTGTGGCGGGACATCAGCATTTCCATCTGCGTGAGCTGACGCCAGACACAGGGGCAATCCTCGCCTCAGAAGTCGGCAACCTGCTTACAGTGTCAAGCCAGTCGGGACGACTGATCTGGATGCTAGTCGCCACTTTCCTTTGCACAACGGCGCTGGCACTTTGTCTGGCCCATCGCCTGATCACCGGTACCGTGCGACCAATACTCTCCCTCGCAAGCGAGGTCGAATCGCAAGCGGCCAATACACCGCCACTGAAGCTGACGAGTAGCAATCGCAATGACGAAATCGGGTTTCTCGCACGCACTCTGGAACGGAATGTGCGCGAACTTCAGAACGCTCGACAGAGGGAAGTGGAATTCACCCGCGATGTCAGCCACGAGTTCCGCACTAATCTCGCAGTCGCATCCAACACTTTAACCCTGTCAGGTAACAGAGGCCTGAAGGCATCGGAAGCCCACGAGCTGAGTGCAATACTGGCAAACATGAACCGGACGGTAACCACCCTGTTGGCGCTGGCAAGATCGGAATCGTTCGAGCGCAAAATGTTTGACCTGCGCCCGCTGCTGGAAAACCGACTGCTGGCTCGCCCT
Organism: Microbulbifer sp. YPW1; assembly: GCF_013367775.1. Lineage (NCBI taxonomy): Bacteria > Pseudomonadati > Pseudomonadota > Gammaproteobacteria > Cellvibrionales > Microbulbiferaceae > Microbulbifer > Microbulbifer sp. YPW1. The sequence continues at coordinate 2,038,947 of NZ_CP055157.1, read as the reverse complement.
GAAATATCGATTAAGGAAAGCTTCGAGATAAACCTTACCCTCGCAGAGTCAATTCATGTCACAGGCAATCCGCACCTCACGGAGTTACTTCTGGATATCCTGCTGGATAATGCCATCCGGCACGCCTCGCAACCCAAACTGAATATTTATCAAGATGGCGATGCCCTTGTGTTTGAAAATCCAGTGCAGACTACGTTTGATACCAAGCCCCTGTTTAACGCTGGTATTCGCGGCGAGAATAGTGAAGGAATTGGGCAGGGCCTTTATCTGGCCAGCAGGATTTTGACCGCACAGGAGTGGCATTACTCGGCTCACTGTGAGAACCAGGCTTTTTCCCTCTCTATATCTGTCTTTCCTGGCGCACAAAGCTAAGCCTGATTAGCAGTCGCGCTATTATTCCGGCGATTTTCACCTGAATTTCACCACCTGCTTTGTAGAGTGCCCCCTTTCATTTAAGAGGCATTCAACATGAACAAAAAGCTAACCCAAACAATCAAGGTATGCGCTATTGCAGGCCTGGCGCTCTGCTCTGTCATTCTATTCTGGTACGCCTTTATCGCGCTGAAAGTGCAACCACTTCCACAGGGTGAAATCCTGGATTCCTATGCCTTTCCCGCGCCGGAAAACATCGAAATGACCCTAACAGAGATTGGTGAAAGGGATTTCTCATTTTCCTATAAGAGCTTTGACGGCGCAGTGGTGAATGGACAAATCAGCTACCCGTCGATAGAACAGGAAACCTACCCCGTACTCATCGGCATTTCCGCCATGGGCAGGGGGTACCAACGTTGGTGGACGGACGCATACAAGGGGCGCCCGACGGTTACCCGGGTCAACGAGATTGGCCGTAGCGCCACGGAAAAAGGTTATGTAGTGATAGCTATAGACGCCAGGTATCACGGTACGAGAAAGGACCCGAACAAACCACTTAGTTCAATCATGAACAACCTCCACTTTTTCGGAGACAAGAGTGACTATGAAGCGATGATTCGAAATACAGTCCTGGACTACCGGGTTCTTATCGACTGGATTCGTACTCAGAAAGAGCTGAATGAGAACAACCTGAATCTGGTGGGCTACAGCATGGGCGCCCAGGTTGCCCTACTGATCGGGGGGCTCGACGCACAGATAAAACGGATTTTCGCCGTGGTACCGCCTTATTTAGACGACAAGACAGCGGCGGTAGCGCCAAAAAACCTCGCGCCCCTGATTGTGGACCCCGAGGTGCTTCTGATCACTGCCAGCGATGATGAGTACGCATCCCAAGAGGAAAATAAATCTCTCTACAGCGCGATCGCAAGCAAGAAGAAGGAGCACCTGACCTTTACCGGCAGCCACATCCTTCCCGGTAATTACGTCGATTCACTGGTTGATCGGTTATAGGTGTACGCCGCTCTACTCAGGCGGCCGGCCAATCAAACGTGACCGGCCACAATTTTTGTGCAGCCTGATCGTACTCCTCCCAGAGCTGTTGATAGGTTTTGCCTGCAACAGGATGCTGGGTATCTGGCGCCAGTTCAGATAGCGGTAACAACACGAATGCGTTCTTGAGGATTTCACCGCGCGGCAACTTTACCCCATCCACTTCGCCGGTGAGATCATCGTAGGTCAGGATATCGATATCCAGGGTGCGCGCGCTGAATTTGGGCCCACCGCGCAGGCGACCGTTGTCGTCTTCGATATGGCGCAAACGCAGCGCAAGCTCGCCGACGGACAAATCGGTTTCTATGGCGGCGACCAGGTTGTAGAAATTGTCGCCGTCGAAGCCCACCGCTTCGCTCTCATACACCTGTGACATGCGCAGATCGCCGAACGCTGCTACCAACGCGTCCAGTCCGGCACTCAGGTGTTTCTCGCGATCGATATTGCTGCCGAGACTCAGGTAAACGGTTGCCATTGCTCAGGCCTCCGAGGTCTGTGTATTGCTGCGCACACCGCGCTCGATAATAACCCCCACGTCGCGCGCACCGCGCACCGCACCGGGTTTCGACAGACGCAGGCGCAGCCAGCTTACATTGAATTCTTTGCGCACAATTTCTGCGGCCTGCTCGGCCATGGTTTCCACCAGCAGAAACTCGCTGCCCTCGATAAACGCGATCAGGCGCTTGGCTACCGCCTTGTAGTTGAGGGTGTGCTCGATATTGTCAGTGCGCGCCGCCTCGCGGATATCGAATGCCATTTCGATATCCAGGCTTACGGTCTGGCGAACTTCCCGTTCCCAGTCGTAAATGCCGATAATCGTATCGACCTTGAGATCGCGGATATAAACGATATCCAAAACTAGTCTCCTTCTATTGGTCTCTTAATCCGCGCCCAAAGTGCCGGTCAATTCAGTGAGGGGCCAGCGCGGGCGGACTTCTATATCGAGATCTGCACGCTGACCGGCCTGCAGGCGCAGGCAGCCGGCATAGGCGATCATGGCACCATTGTCGGTACAGAATTCGTGGCGCGGGTAGAACACGCTGCAACCATCCTCGGCCAGTCGCGCTTCCAGGCGCTGGCGCAGCAGCTTGTTGGCGGAGACACCGCCGGCAATCACCAGGGTCTTGCGCTTTGCCTGTTTGAGCGCACGGCGGCACTTGATTACCAGGGTATCCACCACCGCCTCCTGGAAGGCCGCGGCAATATCCGCGCAGGTCTGCTCGTCCGGCAGGCCGTCTTCCAGTGCATGTTTCTGCACGGTGGTCAGGGTGAAGGTCTTGAGACCGGAAAAACTGAAATCGAGCCCCGGGCGATCCGTCATCGGACGCGGGAAGGTGAAGCGCAGCGGGTCACCCTGCTCCGCCAGCGCCGCCAGGCGCGGGCCACCGGGATAGTCGAGGTCGAGCATCTTGGCCGCCTTGTCGAAGGCTTCGCCGGCGGCGTCATCGAGGGACTCCCCCAGCAGCTCGTACTGGCCGAGCCCCTGTACATCCACCAGCTGGGTGTGGCCGCCGGAAACCAGCAGGGCCACGAACGGGAATGCCGGCGGCTTGTCCTCCAGCATTGGCGCCAGTAGATGCCCCTCCATATGGTGCACACCAATGGCGGGCACACCCCAACCGTAAGCCAGGGCGCGACCAGCGCAGGCGCCCACCATCAGCGCGCCGATCAGGCCCGGGCCGGCAGTGTAGGCGACGCCGTCGATGTCCGCCGGCAGCGTGTCACTCTGGGCCATGACTTCGCGGATCAGGGGCAGCAGTTTGCGCACATGGTCGCGACTGGCCAGTTCCGGTACCACGCCACCGTAATCGGCGTGCAGCTTCACCTGACTGAACAGGGTGTGCCCAAGCAGGCCCTGTTCGCTGTCGTACAGGGCGACACCGGTTTCGTCACAGGAAGTTTCTATTCCGAGTACTCGCACGGGATTTCAAAGGTCCTCAACAGAAGTGTCCGGGTCAGCGCGATAAAAGGACAAATGACCGGTGCTGACCGGGTTTCAGGGGCGCTATCATACTCTTTAGAGCCTTTTCCGCCTAAGGAGAATTGCCGCCCGAGGCGCGCCGAGCCCCGTCAGGTGGCGGCCCCGGCAGAGGTCCGTGTCGCGACTGTTATAGCGACTATAGTTACAAGCCCGGTATCACACCCGGTCGACTGCGACGAAACCCGAAACGATTGCGCTCGCAGGCTTGCGAAGGCCAGATCATCTGTATAGAATTTGCGCCCTCGCTGTGAACCGGCCTCCGGATTGCATCTGCGAGAAGAGCAATTTGCCGGAAAGGCCGCCAGGATCCAGATGATCAAAGTAGATACATCTGGCCGAGAGAAACGAATTTTACAGGTAATCTAATGCCCTCAGTACGCATCAAAGACAACGAACCTTTTGACATCGCCCTGCGCCGTTTCAAGCGCTCCTGCGAAAAGGCTGGTGTACTCTCCGAAGTACGTCGCCGCGAGTTCTACGAAAAGCCGACTGCCGTTCGCAAGCGCAAGGCTGCCGCTGCTGTTAAGCGTCACGCCAAAAAACTGCAGCGCGAAAACCGCAAGTTCCAGCGTCTCTACTGAGTTCGAGCTTTCTCTCTCGATCACAGCACGCTGACGCGAATGCGGTTCGCGGCCAAAACGGCGCCCGAGTTTACTCGCGCGCCGTTTTTTATTGCCCGCAGATAGGCCAACTGCCCCCGCCTGCGCGCGCAAGCCTTGCCAAATTGCCCCTTTGCGCCAAATATTGACCATCCGACTGATAACTCCCAATAGCCAAAAAATTCCGGACGACCCAATGAGCACACTCAAGGAAACCCTCGCCGCCGCCACCAAAGACGCCATGAAAGCCCGTGAAAAGGCGCGTCTTGCCACCCTGCGACTGGTCAATGCCGAGATCAAACGCGTGGAAGTGGACGAGCGCATCGAGCTGGATGATGCCCGCATTCTCGCCCTGCTGGACAAAATGACCAAGCAGCGCCGCGACTCCATCACCCAGTACGAAAAGGCCGGCCGCCCGGAGCTCGCAGAAGTGGAGCAGCAGGAAATCGACGTGATCCAGGAGTTCCTGCCGGAACAGCTGAGCGAAGCGGAAATTCAGGAAATCGTTGCCGCCGCCGTCAAAGAGACCGGCGCCAGCAGCATGGCCGATATGGGCAAGGTGATGGCACTGGTAAAACCCCAGGTGCAGGGCCGCGCCGATATGGGTGCCGTCAGCAAGTTTGTGAAAGCGTCCTTTTAAGGCCGCCTGAAGCATCTCTATGGCAGGCAAGATCCCGCAGTATTTTATCGACGACCTGTTGGCCCGCGCCGACATCGTTCCGGTCGTCGATAGCCGGGTAAAACTGCGCAAAACCGGGAAAAACTATTCCGCCTGCTGCCCATTTCACGATGAAAAAACACCGTCTTTCACGGTAAGCCCGGACAAACAGTTCTACTACTGCTTTGGCTGCGGTGCCAGCGGCAACGCGGTCGGCTTCCTCATGGAATACGATCGCCTGCCCTTTCCGGAAGCGGTGGAAAAGCTCGCCGCCAGCCTGAGCCTGGAAGTGCCCCGCGAGCAGCTGGCCCCGGCGCAGATCAAGCGCCAGCAGGAGAGCCAGTCGCTCTACCAGCTCACCGAGAAAGCGGCCGAGTTCTATCGCGAAAAACTGCGCGACCACAAGGTCTCCGCCCGCGCCATCACCTACCTGAAAAACCGCGGGCTCTCCGGCGCAGTCGCCAAGGAGTTCGGGATCGGCCTGGCCCCGCCCGGTTGGGACAACCTGCTCAACCATCTCGGCACCAGCTCGGAAAAAACCGAGCAGCTGGAGCTTGCCGGCCTCGCCATCCGCCGCCAGGACAGCGATGGCAACCCGGGCAAAGCCGAACCCGGCAAGCGCCACCACTACGACCGCTTCCGCAACCGCATCATGTTTCCGATCCGCGATCAGCGCGGGCGCACCATCGCTTTTGGCGGCCGGGTGCTGGGCGACGACAAGCCCAAATACCTGAACTCCCCGGAAACTCCGATCTTCCACAAGGGCCGCGAACTCTACGGCCTCTGGGAAGCCCGCCAGGCCAACCGCGAGCTGAAGCGGCTGATCGTGGTTGAGGGATACATGGATGTGGTGGCCCTCGCCCAGTACGGCATCCGCTGCGCCGTGGCCACCCTCGGCACCGCCTGTGGCGAAGATCACATCCAGCTGGCTTTCCGCCACACCGGTGAAATCGTGTTCTGTTTCGACGGCGACCAGGCCGGGCGCACCGCCGCCCGCCGTGCCCTGGAAGCCGGCCTGCCACATATGCAGGACGGCCGCAGCCTGCGCTTTCTGTTGCTGCCGGAAGGAGAAGACCCGGACACCCTGGTGCGCCAGATCGGCGGCGAGCGCTTCGACCAGCTGATCGACGAACAGGGGCGCCCCCTGGAGGACTTCCTGTTCGACCTGCTCGGCGAAGGCATCAATATCCAGACCATGGACGGCCGTGCGCGCCTGTCCAAGGCCGCTGCCCCCCTGCTCGACCTGCTGCCCGCCGGCGTCTACCGCCAGCTGATGTTCCAGCAACTGGCCCGTCGCACCGGCCTCGAGCAGGACATGCTGGAAGAGATCATCGCCGCGGAGAAAGCCCGCACCGCCAAACTCGCACAGCAGGCACCATCCGCTGCTGCGCCGGCAAAGGCGCCCCCCAAGCAGGCATCTGCGCAACCGTCCGCGGAGGGAGAGCGCCCGCAGCAACCCCACACCACCGAATACCCGGATACGGGCGGCGACGCCCCTCCACCGGGCTACGACGAGCCGCCACCGGACTACGATTTGGCGGACCTGCCACCCCAGCGCGAGGACGAGCCTGCAGCGCAGCAACCCGCGCGCCGACACAGCGGCCAGTATCGCCTGCCCGCCGAACGTATGCTGATCGCCCTGCTGCTGCACCATCCCCAGCTGGCACAGCTGATCGCTGACCCGGCACGTTTTCGCGACAGTAACGATGCAGATTTGCAGCTTTTCGGTGAAATTCTCCAGGTTTTGCATAAAAACCCCGGCCTCAACAGCAATCAGCTATTCGGCCGCCTGCTGAACCTGGAGAGCAAGGAAGCCCGCGAACTGCTGCCTCACCTCGCCATGAGCCACCCCATTGTGGGCAGTGCCGGGCAGGCGCTGGAATACGACCCGGAGACCGAATTCAACGACTGCCTGCGCACCCTGGAAACCGCCGCGGAAAAGCAACGCAAGCGCGGACTGCTGGACCAGCTCAAAAGCAACGGCAACCAGCTGAGCCCCGAGCAGCTGGCACTGCTGGCACAGTTTCGTCGAAAACAGGACTAGATTTAGAAGCAAAGGTGCTGGTGCCGCTACTCGCTCAATTCCGAGCTTTTGCCCTTGAAATCCCGGACAGCATCACCATATACACAGACCCGCCTGCCAAAGCCGGCGGGAAACCCGAAGACAAGCGCGCCCGAATACCCTGAACCACGCTATCTGCCTTGACAGTCACAGTGGTTATTGCTTACGCAAATACGCTATAATCCCGCGTCTTTGTCCAGACAAAAGTCCCGACTATCAATCCCCAGAATTCAGGGTTGTGCATGACCGACAAAACCCAGCAGCAAAAGACCACCTCCCGCATCAGAGAACTGATCGCCCGCGGCAAAGAGCAGGGCTATCTCACCTATGCGGAAGTGAACGATCACCTGCCCGAAGACATCTCCGATCCCGATCAGGTGGAAGACATCATCGGCATGATCAACGACATGGGCATCAAGGTGTTCGAACAGGCACCCGATGCCGAAGAACTGTTGATGGCCGAAGGCGACAGCTCCGCCGATGAAATCGCCGCAGCTGAAGCCGCCGCCGCACTCGCCGCAGTTGAATCCGATGTAGGCCGTACGACCGACCCGGTGCGCATGTACATGCGCGAAATGGGCACCGTAGAGCTGCTCACCCGCGAAGGTGAGATCGCCATCGCCAAGCGCATTGAAGAAGGCCTGCGCGAGCTCATGGCCGCTCTCGCCTACTGGCCTGGCGCCGTGCAGCACATCATCGACGAATACGCGCTGATCGAGAAAGAAGAGCGCCGCATTCCCGACGTCATCGCCGGCTGGCTCGACCCCGCCGACGAAGTACCCCCGGGTGCCCAGGCTGGCCAGGCTGCGGAAGCGCAGAAGAAGGATGACAGCAAAGACGATGACGACAGCGACGATGACGATGACGACGACTCCGCTGCGGAAGAAGAAGAGAACGTAGGCGGCATCGATCCGGAAGAACTCGCCGAGCGCATGAATGCGCTGATCGCTGCGCAGAAGAAAGCTGATGCTGCCATCAAGAAGCACGGCCGCGACTCCAAAGAGGCCGGCGAGGCCATGGAAGCCGTGGGAGAAGTATTCCGCTTCTTCAAACTGGCGCCGCGCCAGTTCGACCCGCTGTACAACGCGGTGCGCAATATCCTCGACGACGTTCGCGCGCAAGAGCGCCTGGTGATGAACCTGTGCATCAAGCGTGCCCGTATGCCGCGCAAGACCTTTATCAAGGAATTCCCCGGCAACGAGACCAACGAAGACTGGATCCCAGCGATCATCAAGAAAAAGCGCGACTACTCCGACGCCCTGCGCCAGGTAGCCGAAGAAATCCAGCGCGCCCAGCGCAAACTGCAGCAGGCCCAGGACAAAGCCCAGCTGGACGTCGGCCAGATCAAAGAGATCAACCGTCGCATGTCCATCGGTGAGGCACGTTCTCGCCGCGCCAAGAAGGAAATGGTGGAGGCCAACCTGCGCCTGGTGATCTCCATTGCCAAGAAGTACACCAACCGCGGCCTGCAGTTCCTGGACCTGATCCAGGAAGGCAACATCGGCCTGATGAAAGCGGTAGACAAGTTCGAATACCGCCGTGGCTACAAGTTCTCCACTTACGCCACCTGGTGGATTCGCCAGGCGATCACCCGCTCCATTGCAGACCAGGCACGCACCATCCGTATTCCGGTGCATATGATTGAGACCATCAACAAGCTCAACCGTATCAGCCGTCAGATGCTGCAGGAAATGGGTCGCGAGCCCACCCCGGAAGAGCTGGGTGAGCGTATGGAAATGCCGGAAGACAAGGTACGCAAGGTCCTGAAGATCGCCAAAGAGCCGATCTCCATGGAAACCCCGATCGGCGACGACGAAGACTCTCACCTGGGCGACTTTATCGAAGACCAGAACCAGTCTTCCCCGATCGACACCGCAACGTCCACCGGCCTGCACGACGCTACCCGCTCCGTGCTGTCCGGGCTGACCGCGCGGGAAGCCAAGGTCCTGCGCATGCGCTTCGGTATCGATATGAACACTGACCACACCCTCGAGGAAGTGGGCAAGCAGTTCGACGTTACCCGCGAGCGTATCCGTCAGATCGAAGCCAAGGCGTTGCGCAAACTGCGCCACCCCTCGCGCTCCGAGCACCTGCGCAGCTTCCTAGACGAATAATTTCCCCAGGAAATGAAATCGTCCATACTGAAAAAGCCCGGCTCGCCGGGCTTTTTTGTGGGTTACGTTTTTATGTCAAACAGATGAACCAGCGGAGTTATACACAGAGCAATGGAAGAGCAGTTTGTGAATAAACCCGGAAAAACCGGTATCTCTCGCCTGATCGACGCCACCGAATACTCCCGCCAGGGACTTATCGCCACCTGGCGTAACGAAGCCGCCTTCCGCCAGGAAGTCTCCCTCGCGATTTTCCTGATTCCCGCTGCAATCTGGCTGGGAGAGTCCGGCGTTGAACGTGCGCTGCTGATCGGCGTGACCATGCTGGTCATGATCGTCGAACTGCTCAACAGCGCCGTAGAAGCGGTCGTGGACCGGGTCGGCCCGGAAAAACATCCGCTGTCAAAAATCGCCAAAGACACCGGCTCCGCAGCGGTATCCATTTCCCTGTTGCTGTGGGTCTCCACCTGGGCCTGCATCCTGCTGCCGCGCTGGATTGGCTAACCCCCGCATCCCTCCCGCGCGAGATTGCCCGTCAAAATTCGTGACCGCCGGCAGCCAGCTCCGGCAGCCCCGGTCGATTCAACTAAAATAATGGCACGATAGTACCAACTAGCGCGCAACGGACCTGCGCGCCGTAATAACGGTTAACGGCCAGAATCGACCAATAACGAACCAGGGATGGAATCATGTCGTTTCCCCGCGCGGGTCGTGCGTTTGACGCCGGCGCCCCCGGGCTGTGCAGGCTGGCACTGCCCCTACTCTTGTCTACTGTGATCCCCACCAGTGCCGACGCCCAGGTCGCCTTCGGCGATGGCGACGATCACCACCGCCTCAATGCCAACAGCCCCAGCGGTCGCAACAGCAGCGCCATTGTCGACGGCGGCGGTGGCAATGACACCCTCACCATCGAGGGGCTCAGCCTCGGCAATCCGACACGCCTGAAACACTGGGAAACCATCTCACTGGAGCAGAGCAGCAGATTCACCCTGGACCAATACCTGACACTGGGCGGCAGCGATTACCTGCCCGGGCGCCTGCAGACCGGCGTCGACAGTCATGTGCTGATGCCCTATTACAGCGCAGGTATCCGCGCCAGCGGCGATCAGGCGCTGACCGTATCCAATAGCGGCACCATCGACATGCGCGGTGACACTGCCAACCAGCTTTGGATTCACGGTAACTACGTGGGTAGCACCGGCAGCGTGATTCTCATGGACATGGTGGCAGGGGGAGACGACAGCCTCGCCGATCGCCTGGTCCTCGACGGCGGCCGCGCCGGCGGCAGCACCCGGCTGCTGTTCGAGAGAGCAGCGGGAACGGGCACAGATACCCGGGACGGAATTCTGGTAGTACAGGCTCGCAACGGTGGCAGCAGCGCCCCGGGCGCCTTCTATATGCCGGAGCCCATCTCCGCAGGCCCCTACGAATATTTCCTGTTCCGCGGCACCGGCGACCCGGAAAACGAAGACAACTGGTACCTGCGCTCAAACCTGAAACCGGGAGACGCGCCCTCCATCGCCCCGGGCACCCAGGGACTTGCCTTCAGCAGCGTCAGCGACACCATCACCACCGGCAACAACACCGCTGCAGCGAACCTCGTCGGCCCGGCACCCGCCGCCGGCGAAGCCCCGATTCCGCTGTACCGCCCGGAGATCCCGCTCTACGCCCAGGCAAAATCCCTCGCCCGCCTCACCTCGCTGCAGGAGATTGGCAGCTACCACCGCCGGCGCGGGGAACAGCGCAGCTGGTTCGACGGCGTAAATGACGACTGGCTGCGCGTGCATCACATGAGCGCCGACTACAACTGGAACGGCGATATCAGCAACCGCTTTGACGGCAGCATCACCGGCCTGCAGGTGGGCACCAACATCTGGTCGGCCCCCACCTGCACCGGCGGCGCGCGGGAAATGGGGTTGTTTGTGGGCAGCACCCGTGCCAGTGGTGACGTGACTGGCTTTGCCCGCGGCTTCAGCGACTACAGCTCAGGGCAGAATGACCTTACCAGCTACCACATCGGCTATTACTTCAACGACTACCGCCCAGACATGGGCTACTTCGATATCACCGCCAAGGTGGCCTACCTGAAACTGGAGAGCCGCTCATACCGCGGTATCGGCGCCACGGTAACCGGCCCCCAGCTCACCATCTCTGTGGAAAAGGGGTTTACCTGGCAGGCATCGGAGCATTTCAATATCGAGCCACAGCTTCAGGCAGTGGCCAACTACAGCAACCTCAGCGCTTACGAAGACGGAATTTCCTGGGTGGAACCGGACATGACCCCGGAGGCCAACTTCCGAGCGGGTATGCGCGCCTACAACACCGACAGTAAGTGGCTCGACGGCAACCTGCGCGGCTACCTGTTCGGCAACGTGTGGCACACCCTCGGCGGCAACGACCAGCTGCTGTTCGACACCAGACTCCAGCTCAATCTGGAGCGCCGGGCGACCTGGGGAGAGTTCGGCGGGGGCGTGGTATTGCTGCAGAGCAAACTGGGCAGCGCTTTCCTCAATGTGGGTTACCAGCGCTCACTGGACGACCTGGACTGGTCCGGCGCAAACGCAAGCCTCGGCTTCAACTGGGCCTGGTAAGGCCAACACAACAGGGCAAAGCGTTGATTTGACACAAAAAATCGAGTACTTTGCCAACCCGCTCGCAAGTCCCTGCGAGCCCCGGTGGGGGCCCTTAGCTCAGTTGGTTAGAGCATCCGACTCATAATCGGCAGGTCCTGGGTTCAAGTCCCGGAGGGCCCACCATTTTCCGCCCAATACCCATTCAATCCAACATCCAAGCCGTCCCTGACCGACTCTGCTTGTCGTGGCACTCCGAAATTAGAGGAAGCCGGCAATCGCTGAGCCCCGTCAAAGGCAGCAACTTGACCTAGCTATGCAGGGGCAAAGAATCCCGAAGCGGAATCCGCTTCGGGAAGCATGCGCAGGGCACCCTACTACACAACCCCTACCATTTTGTGCAAAGGGCCCAAATCACGCGTTGACGCAAATTTTAGTAAGCATAGCCATCGTGGCTGTTTTCCAGCGAGTAGAAAGTGGCTTCCACATAGTCGCTTCCGCTACCAGTATTGTTCTGGTTGTATACACCGGCCTTGAAATACTGGTACTGATCAGCAACATCGTAACCACTGCTGCTCATGTCAACGACCTGAACCACGTCGGCCTTCCCGTCCCGAGAGATGGTGACAGTCAGGGTGTTCCCCACCACCTTGATCTCGTAGCTCCAGATTTCATCCAGAGCAATACCATCAGCAGGATCAGAAGCACTACTGGAACGGCTACCAATCAATTCGTACCAGCTGTCGCTGCCACCATTGGGCTCGTGGGCGATGTACACAGAGCCTTTGCTGTTACCCGGAAGTTTGCGGTAGTACAGGCGCAGGGGCTCGTCATTATTTGCGTGAATTTGCCCGACAATCACCCGCCCCACCTGACCACTGTCACCAGTGGTAGTTACATGGTTAACCGCCAGTGTTGCTCGCAAAACACCGTCAACACCACCCGCGGCATTGCGTGCAGAAGCCGGCGCAGAACCGAATACCCAGTTGTTTCCGTTGATGCCTTGGGTACTGATACTGGTATCGCCACGGCGCAGCATCTCCCGTAGCTCGGTACGGGTGTAGGAAGTATTGGTTGAGGTCTTGTAACCGCTCACCGGGCACCGGAATACCATGCCGCCATCAGCGGCGGTATAGAAGTAGCTGCTATTTTCGTAACCTCCATTTAACTCGGCCTCCTTGATTGAGTCCGCGGTCCCACTGCCATCATTGTCACTGGGTACACTCAGGTACCAGTCAGCGAGATCAAAATTACTGGAAGGAGGTAAATTTGGATCGAGAGAACCACCGGAACTCGATCCTGAACCTGAGCTTCCACCGGCGCCTCCACTGGAACTGCTTCCAGAACCACTGCCGTCTCCACACCCGATCACATCCATTTCCAGAATGCTGTTCCAGTTATTGGAGGAATTGCCACTCCCAGTGAGACGCACATAACGCGCAGTGGAGTCGATGATGTCGTAACTTTCCAGATCGGCACTGGATCCACTGGACTGCCCACCGGAAAGCACCGCAGTCCAGTTGCTGTTGTCGGTCGAGGTTTCCACGGTGAAGAAGCTGGAACGCAGGTCACCCCTGTACCAGGCGATATCCACCCCCTCCACAGTCTGTACACTACCGAGATCGAGAGTGATCCATTTGATCCCTTGGGAAGACCAGCGGGATTCGTCGGCAAGGCTGCCGTCCAGTACATTACCAGGACCATGCCCATCGTTAGTGCCATCGTCAGAGGCGGATACCACGGACAAGTTACTGCCTGAAGTACAGATACTACCACCCGAACTGCTGCCGCCCCCGGATCCGGATCCAGCGCCCAGCTCTTCCAGAACAAAACTATCGAACCGCCCCTCACTACCGCTGTAGGCACCGAATACCGTAATGCTGCTCGCGCTACCGGAATTGAATTCCACAGAGACCTGCTGCCAGTCAGCGCTATCAATACTGCTATCGAAAGTACTGCCGACCACCTGCACTCCTACAGTACCGGCACCAAGTACATAAGCACTAAGGCGGTAATTTGTATTGGCGGTGACAGTAACCTGCTGCTCTATTTTCCCGCCGCTACCAGATATTTTTGCGGACTTACTGCCACTATAGGCAACACCAGAAATAGCGGACGGATCGCTATCATTCCAGCTGGCCCAGTCGCTTTCAAAACCAGGGTTTTGAATGGATGCACTAGCAGAAGCCATAAAATTCGACAACGCCACTGCGCAACTGATTTTCATCATCACGGATTTTATTTTCATTGGACCCTCATTATTTTTTGGGGTATCGATGATTGCAGCAATAACTACCTGCTGCGGTTTTTTCCAGAAAGCCACCCGCAGCGAAGCCGCCGCGATATCGGAGAGCTTTCTCTACTGCTTTGAAGATTCTGCTTTTGCAGAAAGTGGCCCATGGCGAAGCGCCAACAGCCACTGTGCCGAATTAGAACTTGGCGCGCACACCCAGTACGTAGCGACGATCGGTTTCCGTAATCTGGAATGCCGTGCCGTTGGCACCGGTGTTGATGGTGGGCTCTGCGGTCAGGTTGGTGACGTTTGCAATGACGGTAATCGCATCGGTCACATCGTAGCTGGCGGAGAGATCCAGTTGCGAAAGGTCTTCGCGGTAGTCGTTACCCAGCGTGGGGTCGTCGTCTACAGTGGCGCCCGGGATCATCAATTCACCCAGCGGCAGCACTCGCTTGGTCTGGCCTTCATCCAGGAAGCGATCGCGGTAGGTATACGCCAGACGGATACCGAGACCTTCATACTCGTAGTACAGCTGTGTGTTGAAGGTGTTTTCGGAAATATCCGTCAGAGGTACACCGTTCGGGTCTTCGCTATCCGCGTATGTGTAGTTGGCGCTCATGCCGAGGCCGGACCAGCGACCGGGCAGGAAGTCGAACGCCTGCTGGTAACCCAGCTCCAGCCCCTGAATCTTGCCATTTTCACCATTGGTGATGAAATCGGTGAGGATGCCCATCTGTGAAGTCGGTGTGCTGGCGTTGGCATACTGGATACCATCCGCCTGCCACAGACAGATTTTGTCGTAGTCGGAAACGTTGGTCAGGGTGCTGACTACTTCGGGCAGGTTCTTACATTCGTAGGTGCGGGTCAGGAAGGATTCCACGTCCTTGTAGAATAGGGTCGCAGAAACCATATTGTTATCCCAGTAATGCTCCGCCGCGATATCGAACTGGGTGGCACGGTACGGCTCGAGCTCAGGGTTACCACGACTGGCAGCGATGTAGGCGTCGCGGAACTCGTACGCGGGGCTCAGCTCGTTGAAGTCCGCGCGGCGCATTACCTTGGCCGCGGCAAACCGCATCAGGGTGTCTTCACTCAGGTCCCAGGTCACATTCAGGCTGGGCAGGAAGTCATTGTAGCTGGCGCCGTCGGAGACAATTTCACCTTCCTGGTAAGCCTTTGACGTGATGTCGGTCGATACGTAGCGACCACCGACAACAGCACGTACGTCGCCGAAGTCCAGGTTGGCCTGTATGTACACAGCCGAGGTGTCCTCATTCACTTCGGAGTAACCACCTTCCTGGTACTCGAGATTGTCCGCGAGACTACCGGTGATTTCCATATTGGTGCCGGCCAGCAGCTGCTTGACGATATCGAAGGTCGCCTGCTGGTTCTGCAGCAGGCGCGCATCGTATGCGGTAAATTTCGCCAGATCGTAGGCGCCGCTACGACCTGTGTGCTCGAACGCATCACCGGTGAAGTCGTAGTTGGTCATGGCCTGGGGGAACTGGGCCACAATGTCTTCCATCCAGATAATGTCCGGATTTCCGTCGGCGTCCTCAAGATTCTTGAAAATGTTGGTGATGCGGAACTGCTCGCGGCTCTGTTCATAATCGCGCGCGGTCACACGCACACCCGTCTTGACTGCCGACACCCAATTCAAACCGAAGGGTTCAGCGTACTCCAGGTCGAAACGGAACGCGTCCTCCTGGTTGGTAACGTAGTTACGGGTATCCTCGTAGCGACGGAAGGCCTGGTTCTGCTGATCGGTAAATACATATCCGTCTGCAAAATCAATAACCGGAGCGCTGTTATTACTGTTCTCGAAGGTAACCGGAATCAACCACTTGTTTTCTCCATCAGCGCCCTGCCCTTCGATCGAGCGATCAATACCGCGAAAGCGGAATTCGGAGAAGGGGGTATAGCTGTCAGACTTGGCGGTGGAGTACTCACCGCTAACGCTCAGTTGTTCAGTGAAGTTCCACTCACCACCAAATGCGTGACTGTAGGAGTCACTGGTGCGGAAGCTCGAGCCGGTGGTCAGCAAGGGCTGGACCTCGTCATACATGAAGTTCTGCAGCTGGCCGTTTCCGTCCTCGTAGGTTTGCCCTGGGATCACGGTCGGGTCATCGAGGATATGCAGCAGTGAAAAGGTTTCCTGTGCGCCGTCGCGCTCCACTGCGTTCAAGTCCAGGTAAAACTGCCCCTGTTCGGAAGCCGGCGCCCACTGGAAGGAAAGATTCAGCGCAGTGCGTTCCCGTTCTTCGGTACGCGGATTGAAGGTGTGCTCGCGACCGTAAACGTACGCACCGCTCGGGGTGTTTTTCGCCGCGTCCGCAGCGTTGATAACGCCATCGCCATTGAAATCGACCTCGCCCACTTGTAGCTGGACCAGAGATTCGTCGCGGCGCAGCGTGCGGTCCTGGTATGCCAGTGACGCGATGGCACCGAAGGTGCCAGCCTCGCCCAGATCCCAGGTATTGCCCACACCGGAACTGATGATCGGTGCCCAATTATCCGCCTTGTCCGCGTACTCACCCTGAACAGAGATAGCTGCCAGGGGCGCATTCAAATCCAGCGGGCGCGCCATCTTCAGGCTGATGGTGCCACCGAGCGCGCCTTCGGTCATTTCCGGGGTTGGCGACTTGATCACTTCCACTTTCTGCAGAAAGGCGGCGGGAAAATCCTGGAAGTCGATTCCGCTACGGCTATCGCCGAGTACGGAGCGACCGTTGACTTCGACCCTGTTTTGCGGGAGGCCCCGAATCGAGACCTCGGAACCCACACCAAATTCGCGATTGATGGAAACTCCGGTAACACGCTGCAGCGCTTCTGCGATGTTGTTGTCGGGCAGCTTGCCGATATCTTCCGCTACAACCGCGTCAACAACACGCGCGTCATCGCGCTTGGCATCGGCTGCGGCCTCCAGACTGGCGCGGATACCGGTGACGCTCACCTCTTCCAGCGCAGCAGCATCTTCTCCTTGTGAAAAAACCATGGGGGCAAATGCCATGGTGGAGGCGGAAAGCATCAGCAGGCTGAGGTCTTTCAGCGCGCTCTGCTTATCGAACTTCTTATGGTTATTCATCGACGTTTTCCTCTCATCATAAGAAAAATTTATTTTTATAGGCGTCTATCGGATGGAGTTAAACCAATTGCGAAAAATCTGTCAACGAACTTGGTAGCCCAATTGGTAAGATAGGTTAAGGATTTTTTCCGTAACTCGTTGTTATAAAAGGGAATATCTAAATGAATTTTTTGGCGCCTTTTTTCACTTAGTGGCTTTCAACTTATAGGATCCACGAAAATCATATATTGGTAATATAGATTGGTAATAACTAAAGGGCGAAAAAGCGCAATACAGACCCGCGCAGGCAACATGCATCACCGGCAAAAAATAAACGTGAATCTGGATCTGGAAGACTTGGCGTCAAGCGGGACTCGCGCCAGAAAACTGACGAAAACGTTGGACGAGAGAATAAAAAGACCAGCAGTCCTGCACGAAAAGCGAATAAAAAGACTGTGCGGAAGATAAACCTGCGCACAGTGTATTTTCTCGAAACGCGCTCTGATATTTACATGGCTGACATGTCGGGCATTGCCGAGACGGGAATCACCGCACCGCGATACTGGATAACAGTTGACGCCAGGCGATGGCCACTTTCCGCAGACTGCTCAATGGATCTACCAGCAAGGCGCGCCGCCAAGTAGCCGGCATTGAACGAATCGCCCGCGGCAGTGGTATCTGCCGGCACCACCTTGTTTGACGGCACCAGCTTGGCTCCGGTGCGGTTGGCGGCAACCAGACAGCCATCGGGCCCCATCTTCAGCACTATTTCTGTAACTCCCCAGTTTTGCAGGCGTTCGAGCACCTGTTCTGCACTCGCGCTATCGCTGCCAAACAAAGCTTGTTCGTCTTCCAGCGTGGGAAGGGCAATATCTGAGAGCCGGTATATTTTCTCGTAGGCTTTTCGGGTGAGCATTTCACTCCCCCACAACCGCGGGCGATAGTTGCCATCAAAAATGATTTTGCCCCCTTCCTGGCGATACTCTGCCAGAAAATCGAACAGACATTCCCGTGCATACGGCGACAATATCGCCAGCGAAATACCAGAAAGATAAATCGCTGAGACCTGCCTCAATTGCGAGAATAGATCACGAGCTGCTTTAGGATTATCCAGAAGACGCCGGGCAGGAGATCGATCTCGCCAGTAATGGAAAGTGCGCTCACCGTCGCTATCGGTTTCAATCAGGTACAGCCCGGGCGTTGCATTTGCCTCGCGTTTCACCAGATCACACCCGATTCCCTCGGCCCGCCACTGGCGGATCATCCAATCACTCAGATGATCGTCCCCCAGCGCGGTAACATATTCGACAGCCGCGCCCAACCGCGCCATGTAAAGCGCGGTATTCAGGGTATCCCCCCCGAAAGACAACCCCGCTGCCAAGCGGGGCTCACTGTGATGACTGCGACAGTCGTCCTCCAGGTTCATTTCCAGCATACACTCGCCGATAATTGCGATGCGCTTTTCCATGATGGGATCCGCCTTCTACCTCAGGTAATACTCGCGCCGGTCACTCCTCGAAATCAGGAGAAGAACAGGCCACCATTGATATCGATATTGGTTCCGGTGATGAAGGAAGCTTCGTCAGAGGCCAGATAAGCCACCGCATCAGCCACTTCCGGAGCCTTACCTTCGCGCTTCAGCGGCGTCGCATTGGCAACATTTTCGCGCACGGCATCTTTGGTGAAGGTGTCGTGAAAGGTCGTGCTGATCATGCCCGGACACAGCGAGTTGACACGAATGTTTTTCGGACCCAGCTCTTTTGCCATGGCTCGGGTAAAGGTCATTACCGCACCTTTCGAAGTCGCATAAGCAGAAGCACCCGGGCCACCACCATCGCGGCCCGCCTGGGAAGCGAGGTTTACAATAGCACCGCCATCCATATGCGGAACAACCGCTTTGGTCAGCAGGAAGGTGCTGTTCAGGTTAAGCGAGATGACTTTATTGAAGAAATCCTCGTCCATTTCTTCGATGGTTTTACGCTCTACCAGACCGCCGGCGACATTTACCAGGATATCAATGGTTTTGCCGTAAGCTGCTTGCGCCGCGACAACGACGCTGGCCACGTCTGCTTGCTTGGTCATATCGCCCTTGGCGATAATCGCTTCGCCACCGGCCGCTTTGATCTCGGCCAGGGTTTCTTCTGCAGTCTGCGCATTGCTGAAGTAGTTTACTACCACCTTTGCACCTTCCGCCGCCAGCTTCAGGGATACCGCTTTTCCGATATCCCGCGCCCCGCCGCTGACGATGGCTACTTTACCTTGAAGTTTCATACCTACTCCTAACTATAATTGTGTGTTCCGATTTTTATCGAAGATATTTCAAGCTTGATTTAGTTCGCTGCTTCAGCGAGTGGTTTTTTTCCTGTTTGCTACGCACTGGCTTGATACGTCCCCCAACAAACAGAACCGAAATCAACATCAGCGGGACCAAAGAAGCACCGAGAATGAAGAATGGCGGGTAATAGGTGCCATCGTTGGTGATAATCGGCACCAACTGAATCGCAGTAATCACACTGATTACACCAACGGCGCCACTGATACCGGCGAGGCTGGCAACACTCTTGCCAGAGAAATAGTCACTGGGCAGCGTCTGGATATTGTTGATAGCGGCCTGGAAGCCGAACAGGATGACGGTAATCAGGGCCAACGCTGTAGCAGGTGTTGCTGCTACCGTTGTAGCGAGCAGGGCGGGGAGCATACAGCAGCCGCCAAACAGCACCGCAAACTTACGGGCCTTGTTCACACTCCAGCCACTGCTCATCAGCTTACCGGACAACCAGCCGCCGAATAGCGCACCGGCTGCCGCGCCGCAGTAAGGAATCCATGCAGAAGCACCGATTGCCTTCACGTCAAAGCCAAACTTGTCGTTCAGGTAGAGCGGCAGCCATGCTACAAACAACCACCAGATCGGTTCGATAAAGAACCTTGCAGAGATTACGCTCCAGCTTTGGCGGTGAGACAGCAGCTCGCGCAACGTAGGAACATACTCGTCTTCGTTTTCTTCCGCGGTAATCTGCCCAGAGAGAATCAGTTCGCGCTCTTCCGCTGTAATCCACGGGTGGGCGTCGGGACCGCTCTTGTAAATGATCAACCATGGCACCAGCCAGATAAAACCCAGCAGCGCGACCACAACAAAGGTTGCCTGCCAACCCAGGAACGCATACAGGAATGCCACAAGAGGTGGCGCGATAATACTGCCCGCAGACGCGCCTGCGCCGAAGATCCCCTGGGCCAGAGCGCGCTCCTTCGCCGGGAACCACTCCGCATTGGCCTTGGTTGCACCAGGCCAGTTGCCCGCCTCACCAAAGCCCAACAGGGTACGGAAAATACTGAACGACGTTACCGAACTGGCCAGCGCGTGCAGCGCGATGGAAATGGACCAAACCACAATCGACAACATAAATCCGAGACGCGTGCCGATTGCGTCGAATACGCGCCCAAAAACTGCCTGACCGATAGCGTAAGCGATCAGGAATACACTCATAATGTTGGCGTAATCGTGACTGTCCATCCCCAGATCATCAGCGATACCCGGCCACATTACCGACAGCGCGGTTCGGTCGATGTAGTTGATGATGGTGGCCAGGGCCACCAGGGACACAATAGTCCAGCGTAAGTTCTTCATTATTATTGTCCTGTTTAACTACCCAGAAAGTCTTCCCGGTAGGGGCTGAAAGTATCGAGCAGCACTCCGGCCTTTTTACACACAGCACCATGTTCCAGATGGGGCGCAATATAGAAGCTGTCGCCAGCTTTCAGCAGTTTTGTGCGGCCATCTACCTGCACCTCGAACTCGCCACTTTCCACGTAGCTCACCTGGGTGTGCGGGTGTTTGTGAACATAGCCGATACTGCCTTCCTCAAACCAAACGCGAACAATCATCAAATTGTCGTCATGGCCGAGAATCTGTCGCTTGATACCGCCGCCGAGATCTTCGACGTCAACATCCTGGGCCTGAACAAATGCATCAGTTGCGGGCATAACCTTTCCGTCTTATTCAATTTTTAATCTGAAAGAGCCTGGCGCGGCCGCTGAATCTGTATTCACTGCCACGAAACTCAAAGGTGTTCTTGATATCTGGCGCGATATCACTATCGCGGTTATACGCCAGTAACTGCGTAGTGCCCTCTTTGGTGCTGATCACAATCAGCTCAAGAGCTCCGCTGCGCAGGTGTGCCAATGCCTTTACCCGGCTTTCCGCTCTCACGGTGTATTCCCGGGATGGGTTGTACTCACCGTGGGGCTCAAGCACGCTCAGGAACGTGTGCGAACGGGTATTGTCACGACGGGCAATAAAGCTTCTTTCGGAGCGCAGGTTGAAGTCCGGGTCATTGGCTCCAAGTTCGGTAAACAGCAGCTCAGTTTCACCATCGACCAGACTGGACAGGGTGTAGAACCGGCCGTTGTCGTTCAGCCAGGTTATCTGCGCAAGGCCAGATTCCGGTTTGCCGCGGGCTTTCAACCAAAGATGCTGATAACCGTTATCAGCACCCAGCGCTTGCAGGCTATCGGTGTAGCCCTGTAGCTTGAAATTGGTGTCCACCAGCTGACCGTTATAGTGCAACGGCAGATCAAACTGAGATTGCTTCTTGGATTCAACATTAAACAAGTCGACGGCGAAGGCACTGCCACTTTGCGGATCATTCACCAACGCCAGAGTGCGCTTAAGCTTCACGCCCGGGTAGGCCGAGTCAATTTCGGCAGAGCTGATCTTGACCTGATCATCCGCCTGGAAGAACAGCAGATCCGGATGATTCTGGTTGGCCACTTTCAGGTTGTTGTCGAAGTGTGAAGTTTCGCCGATCACAACCGTATTGTGGGCCACGGTCTGCTTGGCCCAGGTTTCGTTTTCTTTCAGATAGCGACCGCCGTTCTTGGCCTCCACATTCAGGAAGCGCGCGGCACCATAGTCGGTAACAATTTCTGCTCCGCGGTCGTAAAACTGCCACGTAAGTTTGTCGAAGTGACCATGCCCCATGCCTTGTGCGGCAGGCTTGAAAACCAACGCCTGATCACCATCGGCCTGCTGGCGCAGTACGACCAGCGCGCCTTCATCACCGTTTTTTCCATCGCGGAAGGCGAATGACTTGAATTCATAGGGCTGCTGCTCGCCGGCATCCAGCGCCTGGGCAACTTTGAGACCATCACCGGAAAGTAGAATCTGATCCTGCCGGGCGGCAATATCGAGCAGCTGCGGATTACCGGACTCGCCAAAAGCAATGGTCACACCGAGCACCAGCTCCGAAGTATCGATCCCCTTACTCTTGATCGCATCGTTAATCGGGAAGAACAGGTTGTTGTAGCTTAGCTGGATGGTGGTATCGATGGCTTTCAGCACGATACCGTCACGGTATTCAAAAATGCGCCGCTCTGGCTCATTATTTTCGATTGCCTTGGCAAAGGTCACGAACGGCATCAGTGCGTAGCGCTGATAGTAGGGCCCTTCGTTATAGTAACCGTCCGGTGAAAACAGGGTGCTTAGCTGGCGAAGAAAGCCGCCCTTGCCAGACTTGTCCAGGTCCAACAGCGCCTGCTCAACCCACTCTTGCTCATCCAGCACATAACCGGCCATACCGACGCCAGCGGTCAGCCAGGTACCGTGGTTGTGCACCTTATTGAAAGTTTTCGGTGAATCTACTGAAAGAAACCTGGCCACGGGACGCAGTGCACCCTGCTCGATCTTTTTCGCTTCCGCATCAGAAAGAGAAGGACGAATCAAGTCGTAGGCCTGAATGGTGTAAACCAGCCATACGGCTTCATTCAGGCTCTGCCAGAATAGCTTACCCGGATTGGTCGCTCCCGCGCGACGCTTGGGATGCAGGGGCAGGTTTGGGTACAGCTCAGCGTAGGCCAGTAACATATCCCGTACGCGTTCCGCATACTTGGAATCCTCGGTGATCTGATACAACACACCGGCGTTGTACATCAGCTGGTAATTCTTCTTGTGCTGCTCGTGGGTATAACCACCGCCCGCGTCAGTCGGGACCGGCACCGCCAGCGGTGCCTCCAGTGCACGATTAACCGCCGACTGAGTAGCAAGGAAGGCTTCGCGAAAACGACCAGGCTTCTCAACCGCGTCCTGCATGGCATCTACATCTGCAGCGTTGATCACCAGGTTGGGGTGATCTGCCGCAAATGCGACCAGGGGATTCATCGCAAGAACTGCGGCAGACACCCCCGCGGCGAGCGCGACGCCGGCGGCGAATATCTTTTGCTGATTAAAAACAGAATTGCCAAACATGGATTTACTTCTTCTTTTTAATTAGTTCTTGACTTCATTGTTGGCGAGCACTGCCGTGTGCGGACCTTTCGCCACTAGCTCTGTTATTTCAGGCAAGGACGCATTGAAGAACTGGTTATTGGCAATATGCGTTACCGGCTCACCCACGGTGTGCTCCACCACGATGCCCGCACTGTCTTCAATACGGTTTGCATGGATATCAGCCACCTGGGTACCATGCAGCTTGATCAGCGCCTGCGCCTTGTTGCGTTTGCCCTGGCCGGAACTGGTAACGGTGTTGTCGCTGAAATCGATATGCGGCCCGAACGTGCTTTCGTCGGTGCCGCCGCGGTACAGGTCAATCAAAGCGCCCCGCACGTTTTTGATCGTATTTCCGGTAACGATCACATATTCCGCGTTGTAAACACCGAGGTCATCGGTCTCTTTGTTGAGTTTGAGCAGGTCGCCGGAGATGTTTTCAAACTGGTTGTTGGCCAGGGTGATGGTATCGGCAAAGGCGCGCAGGCCCGAGTCGAAAAAATGGTATGAGTGGTTGATATCCAGATTTTCCACGCGACTATTGGTCATGGAAAAGCGGTAGTTCTTCAGCATGCCCCACACCGCGGTACGGATCAGGATATTACCCGCATTGTCCGGGCTGTTGGCCCCGCTGATGACCAGACCATCCAGAGACAGGCTGCCGCCGTCCTGGATTTCAAACATCACCGGACGTCCACTGGTCAGGGTAACCTTGCCCTGCTTTTTCGCCCTGATGGTCAGAGTCTTGTTGATATCCAGGCGCTTGGTTGCGTTGTAGACGCCGCTTTCGAGCACAAGAGTATCGCCATCGGCCGCGCTGGCGATGGCATCCAACAAGGCATTCTCACCGGGTCGCACCCGGACGGTTTTACCACTATCAAACGGGGTAACCGGTTCGGACTTTGGATACCAGGAGGCACCGGTCATTTCCCGGGAGGTGACCACCAGGTCTTTGCTAGCGCCCTTGTCTGCCGCTGATTTGCTGGCTGGATAGAGCAGACCATTGTCGGCGCGCTTCAGTTTGCCAACACCCCGATCAATACCTTCGTGGATTTTCTTGTCCACAAACCCGTTGGAAATATTGTTGGCAAAGGTAATACCGGAAATATCGTCGAATACGGAAAATGGCGACTTGCCGCTCTCGGTATAAAAAATATTGTCGGCAATAGTGGAGTCTTGCGGTACCGCAGTGCGTTCCTGGTCACTGCCGGCGGCCAGGTGTATATGCTCCACATTGATAAAGCTGTTGTTCTCGATCTGCGCGTTCACCACCTGGTGATAGCGATTGATGGGAGAATTGGGAACACCGTTCATCACGGTGAACCCACTCCCAAACCGATAGCCTGTGAGACCTTCGAGATAATTGTTGCGAATTACCTGGTCCGCATTGATCACGCGAATACCACCGGTGTGATCCACACCGTTACCCAGGAACACGTTGCCTTCTATCAGGTTGCCGTTACCGTGACGCATGGTCAGGGTGCCACGGGACTCAAAGAAGGTGTTGTTACGCAGAATATTTTTGCCAGACTTGACGGAGATGATCTCCACCTCTCCGTCACAACGGTCGAAGAAATTGTTCTCGACCACTGTCAGAGAATCAGTCAGGGAGTAGTGGCTGGTGCCAATGCGCAGAGTCTCGCCACCATTGGAACCAAGCACCGGGCGCGGACCAAAATAGTTGTGATCGATACGGTGACGGTTTTCCTGGCTGTCTTCGCTATTCAGGCGCACCGCCATGGTCACGCCCTTATTGCGCTTGCCGGCAAGATGACTGTGGTCGAAGCGATTGTTATTACCGTAGATACCGACCCAGTAATCAGAATCCATGCGCTCCGGCTTACTGAAGTCTTCAATCACAATTTCGGTCACACGTGAATGGTTGGCCAGATGCTCCTTGTTGCGCCGGAAGGCAACCACCTCACTGCTCGGGGTGTATCCATCCTTAAATACGAGGCCGGACACCACCAGATACTCCCCTGCCAGACGCAGATTGGACTGCCCGCTGAGAACTACCTTGCCCTTTTCTTGCGATGTGAGCGTAATCGGGTTCCCTTTTTCACCATTTCCGGTGAACAGAATTTCAAAATTCTTCCAGATGCCATTTGCGAGCACCACGCTATCGCCAGCTTCAAGATTCTTGGCGACCTTCGCGTACTCCTCCTGGTCGTGTACCAGGTACTCCTCAGCAGTAGCCTGAACACAGAACAGGGATGCTTGCCCGAAGGTAAGCAGCGTGGCGGCCAGCAGTGGCTTGATTCCTGAAGCTCTCATGATCACCTGAATCTTTTTTCTGGGTTTTCGTTATTCCGGATTACCTGCCCGTGCGCCCGTCTCACGCTTGCACCACAGCGGGGCACCAAATGGAACACCGGAGTTATTATGGGGCCAGACTAAATTGGTCAAAAATAATTGTCAACCAATCAAACTAACCAGTTATGCGCGATATCTTGTTCCGATTTGGTGCGGCGCCCGAAAACTTGCACTTTAACGCACAAAAAACAGGCAGGGGTCAGTCCAAAATGTGAACTTTTCCTTAAAATTGGTTGACTGCCTTGCAGACTGGTGAGAGTTTGTGCTGGCGAGATCGTGGGTGGTCGACCAAAAGCGGTTGTCACTGGTCAAAAGGCTTATAAAAAATTCCGCGATATGAGCGATGAAGAAGGCGCCAATAAAGGGTGCCCTTGTTACTATCAACTAGCGCAGACATCCTTGGGGGTAATCATGCGTGATAATAATAAAGACGAGAGAGATGTAATGGCTAAAGAAGAAAGCTTTTCCGGGAAATGCTTTAAGAAATCCATCCTGGTGACCGCAGTGGCCGCTGCGTCCTATATGGGTATGGCCCATGCACAGGAATCAGCGATCGCAGAATCCGACCAGGCGCTCGAAGAGGTTGTCGTAACCGGCACTCGCGCCACCATCCAAACCACGATTGATATCAAGCGTAACTCCACCACGATTGTAGACGGCATGTCCGCCAACGAGATCGGTGACCTTCCCGCTCTGTCGATCGGCGAAGCACTGGAAAACGTAACCGGCGCTTCCTCCCACCGTGAAAACGGCGGTGCCACCGAAATTTCCATCCGTGGCATGGGCCCTTACCTGAGCGCGACGACGATTAATGGTCGTGCAGCTTCCAATGGCAGTGGTGACCGCTCGGTGAACTTCTCCCAGTTTCCATCCGAGCTGATGAATAAGATCGCAATTTACAAGACCCAGGATGCCAGCCTGATTGAAGGCGGCGTTGCAGGCCTGATCGCATTGGAAACACTGAAGCCGCTGGAATACGGCGAGCAGCGCTTCCAGATTGATGCCAAGGCCAATATCAACCCGAACCAGGCCAACCTGGATGACCCGATGGCCGGAGATATGGGCTTCCGTGGCAGCGCCAGCTATGTAGACCAGTTCGAGTTCGATAACGGCATGGCATTCGGTGTTTCTCTCGGCTTCGAGAAGAGCGACATCTCCCAGCCAGAATCCGAGATGCGCTCTTCCAGCCCTAGCGGCTCATCCCGCTTTGCGTGTCTGTATGATCCGAACAACACCAACGAAGGCTTCTTCCGTGCCTCTGCCGGTGACTGTGAAGATCAAATCGATGGCTCCAGCAATCAGGGTTACCAGACCGCTGTAGATCCAGAAACAGGCAAGGCTGAAAGTGACGACACCCGGTATGCGTTCGCACCAAGCTCCAACGGCTACCGCCAGAACGACACCTCGGACGAGCGCGATGCTGTATTTGTTGCTCTGCAGTTCCAGCCCAATGACAAGACCGATATCAACTTCGACCTGCAGCAGTCAGAGCGTGTTCAGTCTGAACAGCGCCATGACCTGAACTTTGCAAACCAGAAGCGTACAACTCCCGGAGTTACTGCCGAGAACCTCGTATTTACAGATACCGGCACCGTTCTCGAGTGGGCAGGTGAAACCGCGATCGAATCCAACAGTGAAACCTACGCGCGTACAGAGGATTACCTGGGTTACGGGCTTAACGTCTCTTACGATTTCACTGACAACCTGACTGTATCCGCGGACTACTCATTCTCTGAGACGACCCGTGACGAAAAGCAGATACTGCTGCGCACTCAGTCCGATAACAGCAACATCTTCGGGGATTCCACAGCTGCTGGATACCGTCCACTCGTTTACTGGGATATGGACTCCGAGATCCGTCAGTACACCATTACTGATTTTGACGTAAACGACCACAGCCTGTTCTCTGACGAATACCGCATTCGCGTCGATAACGATGTCGACCGGCGCAACAGTAACGAAGCTTTCCGCACCGACTTCGATCTGCGCCTGGATGGCAACTTCATCACTGCGGTTCGCGGTGGTCTCCGCTTCTCGGAACAGGAATATGTAGACCTGGGTAGCGCCCGCGACACCTACGAAATCGATCGCGGTGACGACGAGAGCGAAGCTGCGCTACTGGCAATCAACGAAGCCTGTGCAATCGCCTTCCCGGAAAGCGATTTCATGAACGCGGAGAGCGATGGCAGCCTCATAACCACCGTGGATGAGAACGGTAACGTCATCGGTCGCACCAGTGAGTGGGCCACTTTCGATACCAATTGTGTTGCGGACATGGTCCTCAATCATCTGGGTGAAAGCTTTGCCTACCCGGAACTGGACGAGAAAAGTGCCAATCTCACCGACGTGACTGAAACCACCACCGCCGCCTATGTGATGGCGGACTTCTTTAGCTCACTCGCGGGCACCCCGGTGCATGGCAATGTTGGCGTACGCGTGGTGCAGACTGAAGTGGAGTCTGTCGGTTACCGCATTCCCTACACTATCATCACCAATTCTGATGGCACCTACGCCATGGAAGAAGTTGAAGGTGCTGATCTCGAACGAGTGAGCGCCGGTGGTGATTACACCGAGTTCTTACCGAGCTTCAACCTGGTAGCCGATGTCAGAGATGATTTGCTGGTTCGCGGTGCTGTTTATCGCGGTCTGTCCCGTCCGGATCCCGCCGACCTCGGCTACAAGCGCGCATTCGACACTAACGGGTCGGACGACATCGTCGATGTTGCCGACCTGCTGGATGGTGTTAGCGGCGATGGCAATCCGAACATGAAGCCGCTGACCTCATGGAATTTCGACACTGCAATCGAGTGGTACCCGAACGACGACACCATGCTCGCATTTGGCGTTTACCACAAACGGTTCCAGGGTGGATTCGAAACCGCGCAGGTTACCGAAACTTTCGAGGTTGATGGCCAGACCATCCCGGCGCAGTTCAATATCACGCGTACCGATGAAGACACCAGTGCGCTGACCGGTTTCGAAATGACTGCAACCCATCGCTTCTCTTATCTGCCGGGCTACCTGAGCGGACTGGGCGCGAAGGCCAGCTACAACTATGCCGACTCTGACTTTGAATTTGAGGACAGCCTGTACGGCGACTCGGTTGTATTGAATGAAGCCGGTGAAGTAGTTTCTGAGAACATCGGCATCATCGCTCCCGGTAATATTCCCGGCTTCTCCGAGAATGTTTTCTCCGGCCAGCTGTACTATCAGATCGGTGATCTCGATACTAGCCTGATCTACAAGTATCGCAGCGAGTACTTCCAGCCCTACACCAGCAATGGCACCCGTCTGCGTTATGTCGGTGATGTCGGCGTGTGGGAAATGAAAGCTTCTTACCGTGTCAGCGATAATGTGAGAGTCAGCCTTGAAGCCATCAACCTGTTTGATGAGCCGAAAAAGCAGTACTTCTACACCCGCGACAACCTGGGTGAGTTGAATAGCTACGGACCGCGAGTATTCCTTGGTTTGAAAGCCAAGTTCTAAGCGCTATCCAAGGCATATAGGAGCTTGCAATCCATCCTTCGAAATAGGGTTGCAGGCTCTTCAGTTTGCTTGATTGGTTGTCTCTTCTCCATCTGACAGGGTGCCGCCTGTCGGAATTTATTTGCCCGCCCAGTGCGGGCTTTTTTATGTCCGAGTATTACCAGGCTCTTTCATACAAAAAAAGGCCATACCGTCGTATCGGTATGGCCTTTTTTACAGAATCGATTTTTTGGACGCGATTAGAACCCGGTGGTTTCACCCAGGCGGTCAATGGAAAAGCGTTTGCGCCGCTCTGACACTTCCCGACGCACCACCTCCACGGCTTTTGCTTCTGAGGCATCGTGAAGCGCATTCAGGGAACGGCTGAAGTGCATCCGCATCGCCTTGCGCGCGGCACAGGCATCGCCACTTTCCAGTGCCTGAAGAATGGCCTTGTGCTCCGCAAGTCGCTTTTGGCCGTCTTTCTTACACACGGACTTGTGAACCGATTGGATATCAGGTGACTGCCCCTGGATATCCCACAACTTGTTGATGGTACTGACCAGTACGCGATTCTGGGTCGCGCGGGAGATCACCTCATGGAATTTACGGTCCGCGCGCTCGGAGGTCAGATTGCCTTCTTCATTCTCACGTACCATATCTCTGTAGGCACTGCGCAAGTCTTCCAGTTGCTCTTCAGTAATCATGGTTGCCGCCAGGGCGGCCGCCTCGCCTTCTACCAGAACCCGAGCCTCAGTCAGCTCAAACGGACTGAACTCCTTGCTGTCGGCAAATACACTGACAGGCTCAATGACGTAAACACCAGAACCGGTGCGCACAGCAACGCGCCCCATGACCTCAAGTGCAATAATAGCTTCCCGGATACTTGGACGACTTACGTCGAACATTTCGGACAGCTCACGCTCAGATGGCAAGCGCACTCCAGGTGGGTACTCGCCGCTATCGAGAAGCTTGAGCATCTTCTCTACCACTTGCTGGTATATACGACGGCCGCTGGTCACAAATTCAGTTTTCATCTAACGCAACCCGATCTCAAACTCGAAAAACTTGGCCGGTTCAGACGATGACTAAATGGGCCAAGTACTGGTGTTTAGATGTTACCATGACTGGTCTTACAGGCAAGAATAATTGGTATGATGGCTAGGCATGACAGGTTGACTTGGCAGCCCCTCTCACAATGACGCAGCGGTCACCCCTATCCAATTCACTCGCTCACTCGTCACTGCTCGACCGCTTCCGCATTCACAGGCTTTTCCCGGAACTGCAGAACAACCAGCGCTAACACCGTTATTGCCAGGGGCGGGAAAGATACCCACAGCACGGTGTTCCAACCGTAGACACTGAGAATCCCACCGGACGCAAACGAGCCCAGTGCCATTAGGCCAAATACAATGAAATCATTGAGAGACTGCACGCGCGTTTTTTCGGCGTCGGTATGACACTCGAGCACCAGCGCGGAAGCGCCGAGGAAACCAAAGTTCCAGCCCAGGCCGAGAAGAATCAGCGTCCACCAGAAGTGCACCACCTCGGCTCCCCTGAGACCGACTGCGGCGGAGATTCCGATCAACACCAGCCCGACGATCATCACCCGCTCGGCACCAAAGCGCGCGATGATTCTGCCAGTGAAAAAGCTCGGCGCGAACATGGCAATCACATGCCACTGCAGACCGAGGTTGGACGATGCGGCGGAGTGACCGTGCATGTGCATGGCCAGCGGGGCGGCGGTCATCAGAAAGTTCATCAGGGTGTAAGAGATCGCCCCGCAGGTGGCGGCGGCAATAAAGCGCGACTGTCGGGCGATGGCAGCGAGCGGGCGTCCGCCGCGCTTTTGTGCCGCGCTGGGTTTTGGCAGGCGCACGCCAAACAGGATGAATGCGGATAGCGCAGCGACGATGGCCTGGGCAAGGAAGGTGACGGCGAACAACTGCTGCGGCCACAGGTCCATGGTCCAGGTCACCAATTGCGGGCCGACTACACCGGCGGCCACGCCTCCGGCCATGACCATGGACAGTGCCCGCGCCTTGCGCGCGGGGGCGACGCCATCGGCGGCGGCGAAGCGAAACGACAGCACCACCGCAGCGTAAGCCCCGCCGAAAAACGTCGACAGGCAGAACAGCCAGAAATCACTGGTAAACGAGGCGTACATGGCCAGCAGGCCGGCGAGTACGCCACAGCCCGCACCGGCCAGAAACGCGGTGCGTCTGCCGTAGCGCCCGGCAATGGCGCCTACCGGTAAAGTACACAGGGCCATGCCCACCACGAATATCGACAGCGGCAGGGTCGCCAGTATCGGAGTCGGCGCCAGTGTATTGCCGACAATTGCGCCGGTGGCGTACACCACCACGGAATTGGCTCCGGCCAGCGCCTGGGCGATGGCAAGCCGCCAGATATTGCCGCGCTGGTCGCGCTCGCTGAGTTTCAGGGGAATATCGTGAGGTTGGATACTGCTATCAGTCACGGTGGTTTCCTGTTTGCGACAGATATTTGTCGCGTATAACGCCCTTCAGTTTTTCTTTTGGCACGCTTAATTTCACCTCGCCCATGGAATAGGGGCCGAGCGTATAAACGCCATACAGCAGTACCAGACCATCGTGGTCCAGCTTGAAGTCATCGCTGTGCGCAAATGGCCAGTTCTGACGAAAATCCTTGTCGGTGTTCTGAGTATCGAGCCACTGCTGATGCGATTCGTCCGCCAGTTTCCAGAATGCCTCTTCCTGCCCCGGTTCGATCACATCCGCGAGCGAAAGTTGCTTTTCCTGTGTGAGATCCCAGTTCAGCCAGTGCGCCACAGGCATGCCGTGCGCGCCACCGGTATACAGGTATGTATTGACGGTGATGGTCAGCAGGTCGCCATAGCGGGCGAGCTTTTTCGCATCCCCATCCAGCCGCCACTGGGCGGCAGAGATATCCGAAACGCTGGCAGCCTCCTGGATAAATTTCTGCGCAACCTTTTCCAGGGAACCCTCCGATTCAGTGGCGGCCTCACCATTTCCCTGTAGCTGTTGCAGCATTTGTTCATAGATGGCGTCATTTAACGCCGGGCGATCGGCAAAGACTTCCCGTCGGATATTCACCAGCGTGCACTCATCTGCAGACGGACAATCTGGTGCACGCATTTCCAGGGTTTCTATTTTCGATTCGAGTTCGGCGGGCGCTCTCGCGGCCTCTTTTTCGCAGCCCGCCAAGCCAAGTGCCAGCGACAGGCTGATTAGCACTGCCGTGCTGAACGGTATTTTTGATTGTATTGGGCCAAGAATTGTCGAAATGGACATCACCGATGAACTCCCTCCATACCGGTTCGCTATCCCTGCTGTCTCCGCCAGGCGGCGCTGTATGAACAGGGTAAACAATACGCGCGTTACGTGGCGCTCATGCTACTCCAAGTCGTGACGCTCCGTCTGTACCAGCTTGGCGGCCTGCCCTCTGCCGAGCGCGCAATCTCGTGCTAAAGTGCAAGGTTTGCACCCCAGACGCATCCGTAAAACTGCCCGGGAGCCGTATTTGATCACCTTCACCCTCAACAGCATCCACCGCATGGTCGACGAGGCCACCTTTGCCGGTGGCGAGGAATATTTCGCCCGCGGGCGGGTGGTGGAGGCATTTTACGATGAGGAATCGGGTACCTATCACGGGCGGGTAAAAGGTTCTGCGCGCTACATCTACCGGGTCGAGCTGGATGTGGATCGCGGCCGACTGGTGGGGCTCTGTTCCTGCCCCGTTGGGCTCAACTGTAAGCACGCGGTCGCCACAGCACTGGCATTGCTACAGGGGACGCAACAGAAAACCGAGTCCCCGGCGCCCTCTCCCACCCCCAGTAAAAAAACTGCGCAGCCTGCCGAGGCTGCCTGGCACCAGTGGCTATCGCAATTGCCCACGGCGCCCGCTACGGAGCCGGCGCCACTGGAGCACGGCAGACACTATCTGCTGTATTTTCTGGAAGAGGATGAGCGGGGGGGCCTGCGCCTCGCCACCAAAAAAGCCTACCTGAAAAAAGATGACAGCTGGAGCCAGCTGCGACACTTCGCTCCGGACACCGTCAATCTGGGCTGGAACCGTCCCAGCCACCTGCTGGACGAAGATGTCACCATTTTGCAGTTGCTGCCGCGCATCAATGCCGCCGGCCGCCTGGGATTGCTTGGAGAGCAGGGACATCGGGCATTGATGTTACTGCTCGATAGCGGGCGATTTTATCTGGACGACTGCGCCCTGCAGCAGGCCGCGGGCAAGCGGCTCAGCTGGCAATGGCAGCCTCGGGACAACAACGCACAACAACTGGTCGCCAATCTGGAGGGTGTGAAGTCCGCTGAACAATGGCAGCTGATCCCGGTAACCCCTCCCTGCTACCTGGAGATGGAAAGCGCTGCGATTGGAGACATCATCACACCACTGCCCAGCGCGCAGTTACAGCACCTGCTGAACATGCCCGCGGTGCCGGCAAATGAACTGGGCATCATGTCAGTGCAGCTGCGTCAGCGTATTCCCGCCACCCGCTTGCCGTTGCCAGTAGAACCGAAGCTATACAACATCGACACATGTACCCCCCATATCACCCTGGTGGGCTGCAAGCTCGAGCAGCACAAACTCCCCGCACTGAAGCTGCATTTCGACTACGCGGGGTTTGCCCTGGCACCACCCTACAGCCGACATTTCGAGGGACCGGAAGCCACACGGGAGCGCGGCGGCGCCTACTACCATATCCGCCGCAATGTTGATGCAGAGCATCGCTACTGCGATGAGATTCACGCCCAGGACCTGTACCTGATTCGCGACGCACTGGGCGGACAGGAGGAAGTGTGGCTACCCGACCCGAGCGCGCCCGATGACATCCCCCAGCGCTGGCACACCCTGCTGCAGGAAACACTACCCGAGTTGGAAAAGCAGGGGTGGGTCATTGATAAAGATCCCAGCTACCAGTTTGCAGTGGATCACGCGGATATAGCCGTGCAGCTGGCGGATAGCGATGATCACTGGTTTGAATTCGACCTGCAGCTGACATTGGAGGACGGCCGCCAGGTTCCCATCATCGATGTGGTGGAGCACTGGCTGGAGCACGATGCGCCGGACCAGCTCACCATCAATGTGGGCGGAGACTGGGTGAGTGTGAATACCAAACCACTGCAAGGTATCCACGGCCTGCTGCTGGATCTGTTGAAAGAGAAAAAGCTCAGCAACTCCGTGCGGTTACCCGGGTACCAGGCCGCACAGTTTGCAGAGATAGCCGAGCTCGACCAGCGCAAGGCCCCCGACACCCGCAAGATGATTGAACAGCTGGGGGACTATTCCGGACTGGAAGATATCCCTCTGCCGAAAGGGCTCAATGCCACCCTTCGCCCTTACCAGCAGGATGGGTTCAACTGGTTGGTGTTCCTGCAGCGCTACGGCTTTGGCGGTATTCTTGCGGACGATATGGGGCTCGGCAAAACACTGCAGACCCTCGCACTGATTCAGCATATGAAGGAAACCAGCCAGCTGGAGAAACCCGCCCTGGTTGTCGCACCCACCAGCCTGACCGGGAACTGGCTGCACGAGGCCGCGCAGTTCACGCCCCACTTGGACGTCACCCTGATTCACGGGCCGCATCGCGCCGCAGCCTTCGACGAAATCAAAAGCAGCGACCTGGTGATCACCACCTACCCCCTGCTGGTGCGTGACTGGGAACACTACAAGGAATCCAGCTTCAGCCTCGCGGTCCTTGATGAAGCGCAGGCGATCAAAAACCCCACCACAAAAATTGCCGAATATGTGCGCCGCATACCCTGCGATACCCGCCTGTGCCTGTCCGGTACGCCGCTGGAGAACCACCTCGGCGAACTCTGGTCGCTGATGGATTTTGCCCTGCCGGGGCTGCTGGGCGGCCGCAAGACATTCAACCAGGCCTATCGCACACCGATTGAAAATCATGGGGATGTGGATCGCCAGCAGGAGCTCGCGCGCAAAGTGCGGCCATTCATGTTACGTCGCACCAAGACCGAAGTGGTTGCCGAGCTACCGCCGAAAACGGAAACCATCCAGTATGTGGAGCTGGGCAGCAAACAGCGGGCGCTGTACGAAAGTGTGCGCATCAGTATGGAGAAACGCATTCGAGAGCTGGTGGCACGTCAGGGCATGGGCAAAAGCCATATCGAATTCCTCGACGCACTGCTGAAGCTGCGTCAGACCTGTATTGACCCGCGCCTGGTAAAGCTGGACAAGGCCGCGGGCGTGCAAGAGAGTGCCAAACTCAACTGGCTCGCAGAAACCCTGCCACAGTTGCTCGAAGAAGGACGCAACCTGCTGATCTTCTCCCAGTTCACAGAAGTCCTGCGGCTAGTGGAACAGCTACTCCTGGATCGGGGTATTGATTACGCCAAACTTACCGGCCAGACCCGCAAACGCCAGCAAGCGATCGACACTTTCCAGAGCGGCGATGCCCGCGTGTTTCTGATCAGCCTCAAAGCCGGCGGCGCCGGGCTCAACCTCACCGCGGCAGATGTCGTTATCCACATGGATCCCTGGTGGAACCCCGCGGTAGAAAACCAGGCCACCGACCGCGCCTACCGCATCGGGCAGGACAAGCCGGTATTCGTGTACAAGCTGGTGGCGGAAAACACGGTGGAGGAGCGGATTCACCAGATGCAGCAACAGAAACAGGCACTGGCAGACTCCCTGTTCGACGCAACCAGGTCCAGCACACTGCCCGAGAACAGCGGTGACCTGCTGGCACTGCTGTCTTGAGTGAGAAAAATTAGCCGGCGGAAACTTTATCCATACTGGTTGCCGCTAACAGGTCTACGGCTCTTTTGTACTACTTGTACAATCCAGCATCCCCCCGCCAGCAGCGTCCCGTATACCGCCCCAAGCAGGTGACTTGAAATCGCCACATCCGCCTCGATCAACGCGCCCGTTGCCGCACTCGGCCCCGCAGCCCACTCCCAGGCCACCTTGCCAGCACATCCCGCCAACAGTAGCGCGCCGGACCAGCGTCGCTGGGAAAGTTCACTGATAGCACCGAAACAGAAAAGTCCGTGCAGCACTCCGGAGATACCGTAGTAATTATCGACATCGGGAAACCAGAACCAGAGTCCGCCGCTGATCAGCAGCGACAGTAGCACTACTAACCCGAGATACTTCGCCACCAGATGGCTACTACCGAGCAGTACGCTGCGACCGAATACCAGCCACAGCGCAATTACCCCGGCGCTGTTCAGTAACAGGTGCGCGGTATTGGTATGCACCAGATGTCCGCTCAGCAGGCGCCACCATTGGCCACTTGCGATAGCGGCGCGTTCGTACAAGAACGCATCGGGGAACGGGCTTTGCAAAAACTGCAACAAACCGCAAAGCAGCAGTAACACCAGCGGGCCGCACGAGCCCACAGGAAAACGCAGTTTTTCGAGGTGAATGGTCATCAAGAAGGGGGTTTACCCGGCACGCAGAGGATTCCACAGCGCTGCGGAATGGAACTGCTTGTCATTCTTCTCCGCGGGTGCTTTCTGCTCTTCTTCCAGCGCGCGCTGCAGCGACTTATCCATTTCCTCCAGCGCCTTGCGCAGCTCCTCGGAAAAGTTTTCCACAGCCTCTGTCGCCTGCTCGCTCATCTGCCCTTGGGCCTTTTCCATTTCCTGGCCCAGTTGCTCGAGCATCAGGTCCATCTGGTCACCGGCCTGCTCTGCGGACTGGTCAAACTGTTCCGACAGGCTTTTGCCCAGCTGGTCGAACTGGCGCAGCAGGTCGCCAAAGGCGTCGCCACGGGCGCTGCTGACAGTGCGCTCGTAATCCACCAGCCACTCGCCGTCCCGCTGCACCAGATAGGTGGTAAAGGAGCGTCCGGTGTATTGCGGGTGCTCTTTACTGGAGAAGCGGGAAACCACAGTGGCCTCATCGCTATCGATGATCACCCGTCCCCAGGAAGGCTGGTACTCGGCCCAGCGCGCAAAGTCGCCATCGAAACGCTCGGGGGCCTTGAGGGTGGAATACTCGGCGACGTCCGCGGCATCCCCCTCGACGGCGGCCTGCCAGAACGCCTTGGTCACATCCTGCGGTGATTCGGGGCCGGAGCAGGCGGCCACTGCCGCGCTCAGTGCAACGATTACGATGGTACGGAGAGTATGGAATTTCATAGTGGGACACCTGCTCAAACCGGCTGCTCGGGCAGCCTTCAAGGCTAGGGAAGCTAACGCTCTCGGTGTCGGATGGCAATAAGAAAAGTGGACTGGCACGACGTGGCAAATATCGCGCTCATCCTAAGCAGGCTCGGGGGAGCGCCTCACGCAGCCTCATTGCGCCTGCAGCCGGAAACCTCACGCCCCGGCTCCCCGTAGTGGGACTGCAGTGCGCTCAGTAGCACTCTAGTCACCAGTTCGGTCACGACTTTTTCAGCACACATACCTGATCACCGTAGTAGTTGTCGGCGTAGTTACATTCAAGGCCCCCTTGGGCTCCGGCATTGATAGTGCGGTTCTGCATAGTGTTTCTCCCTGACTCTGAATGAGCCTGCTGTTGCTACGGGAGTCAACATAAGCCTCGGGCGGCGGTGAGTGAAATCAAATAAACCTCTTGCCGAAATAACAAAAAACTATCACCTAAAACCATCCAATAGATCCCGGCGTCATGCTTGTTTAACGATTCCGGGAAGTTCTTAAAAACTGGAGCCTGCGCCTCTGGTATTTGCTGCTTTGCTGAGGCAGACTAAGCAAAAATGAAAACGTTTACATTTGTCGTGCACGCAGTCGCCGCGACAAAGCGATCGATGGGATAGCAATAACAACCATGAACAAGCTCAGTCAGCTCCGTGAAATGACCGCGGTAGTGGCGGACACCGGCGATATCAACGCCATTCGCCAGTTCACCCCGCTGGATGCCACCACCAACCCCTCTCTGTTGCTGAAAGCCGCGCAGCAGGCGGAATACCAGCCACTGATCGATGATGCCATTGCCTGGGCTGCGACCCAGGGCGGTAGCAGCAGCGAGCAGACCGGACTTTGTGTCGACCGCATCGCCGCCAAGATCGGCAATGAAATCCTGCAGATCGTTCCCGGCCGCATTTCCACCGAGGTGGATGCCCGGCTTTCCTTCGATACCAGCGCCACGCTGGAGCGCGCCCGTCGCCTGATGGATCTGTATGCACAGATGGATGTGGCGCCAGAGCGGGTACTGATCAAGATTGCCTCCACCTGGGAGGGCATCAAGGCCGCAGAGATCCTCGAGCGCGAGGGTATTCACTGTAACCTGACGCTGCTATTCAGCTTCGCCCAGGCCCGCGCCTGTGCCGACGCCGGCGTCACCCTGATCTCACCATTTGTAGGCCGCATTCTCGACTGGTACCTGCAAAACACCGATGCCACGAGCTTCACCAAGGAAGAAGACCCCGGCGTGCAGTCGGTACGGCGCATCTACCAGTTCTACAAGGAACACGGTTACCAGACCACGGTGATGGGCGCGAGCTTCCGCAATACCGGGCAGATCGAGGCGCTGGCCGGTTGCGACAGCCTCACTATCAGCCCCAACCTGCTGGCGGAACTCGCTGCAGACGGAGGCGACCTGCCCCGCGCCCTGAGCGCTGACTCCGCCTCGGGCAAGACTGCCGTGGCAATTAGCGAAGGTGAGTTCCGTTTCCAGCACAACGACAATGCGATGGCCCACGAAAAACTGGGCGAAGGTATCCGCAAGTTTGTGGTGGACCAGGTCGCCCTGGAAGACCAGCTGAAAGCCCGCGCTGCGCAGAGTGAAACCGCCGCGGAGATTGCGCAATGAGCGGCGAAAAAAATGTATTCCTGGGGATCGACGCCGGTACCCAGAGCCTGAAACTGCTGGCCTATGACGCCACGCAGAAAGAAATCCTGTATGTCACTGCCGCACCGCTGGAGCTGATCAGCCGCGACGACGGCACTCGCGAACAGATCGCCGAATGGTGGCTGGATGCGCTGCGTCACTGCATGGCAGAGCTGCCCGCAGAGATCAAGGCGCGGGTGCGCGGTATCGGCGTTTCCGGCCAGCAACATGGCTTTGTACCGCTGAATAAAGCGGGCGAGGTGATCGCACCGGTAAAGCTCTGGTGCGATACCAGCACCATCGCCGAGTGCGAGGAAATTACCGCGCGTTTTGGTGGTGTTGATCGCTGTATCGACGCCGTCGGCAATCCGATCATGCCCGGCTACACCGCCCCCAAGATTCTGTGGCTGAAGAAAAACAAGCCGGAAGCCTATGCGGAACTTGCGCATATCCTGCTCCCGCACGACTTCCTGAACTTCACCCTCACCGGCAAGATCTTCACCGAGTACGGCGATGCCTCCGGCACTGGCTACCTGAATGTCCTGCGCCGGGAATACGACCGCGACATGCTCGCGGCCATCGACCCCGAACGTGACCTCCTGCCATTGTTGCCGCCTCTGCTGGAAGCACACGCTACGGTGCCACTGGGCGAAGCGGCACGACAGGTATTCGGCCTGCCCGCGGGTGTCAGGGTATCCACCGGTGGCGGCGATAACATGATGGCCGCATTCGGCACTGGCTCCATTAAGTCGGGCGTGCTGACCCTCAGTCTTGGCACCTCGGGCACGGTGTTTGCCCACAGTGACAAACCGGCGATCGACCCCGAGGGCGACCTGGCGGCGTTCTGCTCCTCATCCGGCGGCTGGCTGCCACTGCTGTGCACCATGAACTGCACCGTGGCCACGGAGATCACACGCAAATCACTGGGCAAGTCCATCGCCGAGTGCGAGCAGCTTCTGGAAGCATCCTCAGCCGGCGCCGGCGGTCTCGTTAACCTGCCGTTCTACAACGGAGAACGCATTCCCAACCTGCCCCACGCCCGCGCCAGCCTGCACGGTATGACCGATGGCAATACCACGCCGGCGAACCTGTATCGCGCGGCCATG
Organism: Microbulbifer sp. YPW1; assembly: GCF_013367775.1. Lineage (NCBI taxonomy): Bacteria > Pseudomonadati > Pseudomonadota > Gammaproteobacteria > Cellvibrionales > Microbulbiferaceae > Microbulbifer > Microbulbifer sp. YPW1. The sequence continues at coordinate 1,999,330 of NZ_CP055157.1, read as the reverse complement.
GAAGGCGCCACCTACACACTGCGCCGCGGGCTGGATGCCTTCAATCGCGCCGGGCAGCAGTTCAGCGCTATCCGTCTCACCGGGGGCGGAGCCAAAAGTCCGCACTGGCGCCAGATGGTGGCAGATATTTTCAACCTGCCGGTGGAAATCCCCGCGCAACAGGAAGGCGCGGCCTTCGGCGCAGCAATGCAGGCCCTGTGGGCCTGTGGCGAGAAGGGGCAGGACCTGCCGGCCCTGATTGATGAACACCTGGCACTGGACAAGTCCCTCGGGTGCGCACCACATCCCGAAGCCGTAACCACTTACCAAACCCACTATCGCAATTTCCTGGATCTGCTCAGCCAGCAGTACCCGGATATTCAATAAGTTGTGAGCAACACAGAATCACTCTGGAGAGAAACATGAGCAGAAACCTATTTGTCGGCGACAAAGAATTCTTCCCCGAGATCGGCCAGATCAAATTTGAAGGTCGCGAATCCGATAACCCGCTGGCGTTCAAATACTACGATGCCAACAAGATCATCGGCGGCAAGACCATGGAAGAGCACCTGCGCTTTGCGGTGTGTTACTGGCACACCTTCTGCAGCAAGGGCGCCGATCCGTTTGGCCGCGATACCCAGGTATTTGCCTGGGACGACGCTCCCAATGCAATGGCCGCCGCGCAACAGCGCATGGACGCAGTCTTCGAATTTGCCACCAAACTGGGCGTACCCTACTACTGCTTCCACGATGTGGATATGTCTCCGGAAGGTAACACCGTCGCGGAAACCGAAAGCAACCTGGCGAAGATGGTAGAGCTGGCCGCCGAGCGCCAGAAAGCATCCGGCATGAAGCTGCTGTGGGGCACCGCCAACATGTTCTCCCACCCGCGTTACATGAACGGCGCCGCCACCAACCCGGATTTCAGCGTGGTCGCGCGCGCAGCCAGCCAGGTGAAAGCCGCACTGGACGCGACCGTCGCACTCGGTGGTGAAAACTACGTATTCTGGGGCGGCCGCGAAGGCTATATCTGCCTGCAGAACGCCAACACCAAACTCGAGCAGGAAAACCTCGCGCGCTTCCTGACCATGGCGCGGGACTACGGCCGCTCCATCGGCTTCAAGGGCGACTTCCTGATCGAGCCGAAGCCCATGGAACCCACCAAGCACCAGTACGACTTCGACGCCCAGACCGTGATCGGCTTCCTGCGTCACTACGGCCTGGACAAGGATTTCAAACTGAACATCGAAGCCAACCACGCCACCCTGGCCGGCCACACCTTTGCCCACGAACTGCAGATGTGCGCCGACGCCGGCCTGCTGGGCTCTGTGGATGCCAACCGCGGCGATTACCAGAACGGCTGGGATACCGATCAGTTCCCCACCGATATCTATGACGCCGTACACGGCATGATGGTGATTCTGGAAAACGGCGGCTTCAAAAATGGCGGCCTCAACTTCGACGCCAAGGTACGCCGCGAGTCCATCGATATGGAAGACATCTTCCTCGGCCATATCGGCGGCATGGACACCTTCGCCCGCGGCCTGGAAGTGGCCCACAAAATTCTCACCGAGTCCCCGTACCGGAGCTGGAAAGAACAGCGTTACGCCAGCTTCAGCGAGGGCAACGGCAAGGCGTTTACCGAAGGTAAACTGAACCTGGCAGACCTGCGCAACCTGGCCGCTGAAAACGGCGAACCGCGCCCGACCAGCGGCAAGCAGGAGCTGTATGAGAACCTGATCAATCAGTACATCTAAGCAGTATGCTCTGATTGATGTCACCTCAACGTCAGATGACTCTCGCTTCAGGCCCGCATTTGCGGGCCTTTTTTATCTTTGGGAAAACTGACTTTTTACTCTTTCCATCACTCGCTGGAACGCCATAGACACTTCCGGTGTCACGACGTCGGACTGCTTCTTTCCGGCGAGAATATCCGCGCTGACCGCAGAAATTTCATATTCAAAACCTAATCCTTTACGGCCGTCAGAGAAACTGTCTATGCACTCATCCAGCTGGTAAAGACTGCACCGGTCAGCGCGCCAAAAATCCGGAATCGCGATGTAACCCTCTTCGCCGATAATATAGGCCCAATTCTGCAGCTTACAGCGGAAAGAGGTCGCCAGCGTCGCTATGGCATCCCGGCCATAGTCCGCCACGATCACCACATCATCCTCCACACCATTCGGTGCGAGATGTGAATGCACCGAGAGCTCATCAGGCTCGCGACCCAGAAAATACTGGGCAATTGCGATGGGATAGATACCCATATCTAACAGACATCCACCTGCCAGCCGAATGTCGTATTCACGCCCACTATTGGAGAAGGGAATCGGGTAGCCGAAGTCGGCTTTGATATGGCGAACTCTCCCGATGCGGCCCTCGTCTACCCACTGTTTAGCCTGCTGGATAGCGGGCAAAAACCAGGTCCACATCCCTTCCACCAAATACACGCCCTTGTCCCGAGACAATGCGGTGACCTCCGTACACTCCACCGCACTGATCACCAGGGGCTTCTCACACAACACAGCCTTGCCCGCGTTAAGCGCATCAATGGTTTGCGCGCAGTGAAAGTTATGCGGAGTGGCGATATACACCGCATCCACATCTTCGCAGAGCATTAATGCCTGATAACCGGTGAACGATTTTTCTATCGCATATTGCCGGGCAAATTCAGCAGCTGAATCACCATTGCGTGCTCCCACAGCGACCAGCTCAGCGTTTTCCGCATATTGCATATCTCTGGCGAATGAATGTGCGATGCGCCCCGCACCAATAATGCCCCATCTAACTTTGTTCATTGTGAGCTCATGTTGCCGGCGACCATTCAAAAAGCCGGCGCTATGGCGCTTGGCTCTGTGGTCCTTTCAGTGATACAAGATTGCCGTAGCGGGCCAACACCATTGTGTATTGAAGGTAATAGATCACGGGATTCGCTTCGCTGTTCACGACCGCAGGACCGCCACACTCCGGCACCTGCCGTGTGGCTGCTACGTCAGCAGGCACTTCATGAACCAGCCAGTAACCGCCAAAAAAAAACGGTATCCGGGCTAGCCCGGATACCGCAATCGACGAAACACCATCCTGAGAATAAATCTGACTCGCTCAACTTCGGTAAATTACCGGAAGTTTCGGACATCTAGCGCAGCCTGTTCGCAGTGACTGGCGACGATTACGCCGCGCCAATATGTAAACGTTTACAATAATATAGTATTCAATAGCATCATGCAAAGAAATCCCAAGCGCTTAAATAGCGCTCTCCAGCTGACTGGAATAAACCGTATCCGGATGACTAATTTACTGCGAAAAAATCCGCCAAATCGCTCAAAAAATTCAAATCCGAGATTGCGCTGTTCAGTAAGGCCAGTTTGCCTTTGAAAAAACACCGCCGTCCACCCACAAGGTTTGACCTGTGACAAAAGACGCACGGGCATCAGCAAAGTAAGTCACCGCATTGGCGATATCGGAGGGCAAACCCACCCGCCCCATAGGGGCAATGGCCCCCCAGACCTTTTCGTAGTCCGGTGCCTCGTCCCGGGTTCTATCAATCAGGATTCCCCCTGGCGCCACACAGTTCACGCGAATACCAAACTCTCCCAATTCAATCGCAGCGGACTTGGTCAGCATCTCGACGCCCCCCTTGGATGCGGCATAGTCAACCAGATTGGGGAATGCCAGCTTGTTACAGCCGCTTCCAATATTCACAATACACCCCTTTACTTTGTGCTCGACCATCAGTCGTGCACCCAGCTGAATATTCAGGAAGGCGCCTTTCAGATTTGTGCGTATGACCTTGTCCCAGTCGCTCTCCTGCAACTCCAGTAACGGCGCCCAGGTCTGCACCCCGGCATTATTTACAATGAGATCCGGTGCGGTTCCAAAACGCAGCTGGACGCCCCGATAAAATTCGTCGACCGCGGCTTTATCACCGACATCGCAGGGTACAAAAAAGCATTCACGCCCCAATTCTTCACACTCTTCTATCAGAGTCGTGGCCTGCGCATCCTCACGCAGATTATTCACTGCAAGATCCCAGCCCTCAGCCGCCAACTGTAAAGCGATTTCGCGCCCAATCCCCGCGGTTCCCCCGGTGACCACTGCCAACTTCTTGTCACTCTTCATTATTCTGCTTTCCACGTTCACCCGTACCACCGCCGCGCGGCGATCGGCGTGCATCCCGATTGCTTCAGGTCGATGTGTTGATTAATCGCGGGCTTCTGCCCCGCCACACAGGTGCAAATGTAAACGTTTACATTTATGCGTGCAAGCGCCGCGGAAATCAGGGGCCTTCTCGGTGAAGCGCTACACCATCATTTTGCGAATCCGCAACAGATACCAATTTGGCGGTGCAAACGTTAACATCCGTGCGTTGCCGCGGCGGGGGAAGCCCGTTTATTCCGCCCCGTTCAGCCCCAAATTCAGGCAAAAGCGGCCCGCTACAGATAAAACCAACAACAGGTATCCCGGTGTCCATCAAAAAAGTCGCCCAGCTCGCCGGTGTTTCCACCGCCACCGTTTCCCGCTACCTCAACAACCCCGAGCAGGTAAAAGAGCGCACCCGCCTCAAGGTGCAGTCGGCGATTGATGAAACCGGTTATGCTCCGAACACCCTGGCCCGCAACTTCCGCCGCGGCCGCACCAGCCTGATCGTGGTGGTGCTGCCCACCGTTGGCGATCCCTTTCTGGAAAATGTCATGCGCGGTATCTGGCGGGTCGCGGATGAACAGGGCTACAGTATTCTGATCCGCGACACCCAGTCGAATTCACACGAATTCGACGAATATACCGATATGGTCTTCTCCAAACAGGCAGACGGGATTCTGCTACTTGCCAGTATTTCCCCCTTTGAGGAACCCACCGGTAAACCCAAGGCCAGCAATAAAGCGCACCCACCTATTGTCCTGGGACTGGAAAGTGTGACCGCTGAACTCAATCAGTTCCCCAGTGTGCGAGTAGATAACGTGGCTGCCGCTGCGGATGGCACCCACTACCTGATTCAACTGGGCCACCAGCGCATCGGCTTTATTGCGGGCAAACGCAACTCGCTGCTGACGCACGACCGGGAGAAGGGATACCGCAAGGCCATGCGCAAAGCCAAGCTGTCCGTGGCAAGCGGCTGGGTGGTCGAGGGAGAGCAGACCCTTGAGGGCGCGCGCCGCGCAACCCGCCGGCTTCTCTCGCACAAAGAGCGCCCCACCGCCATCTTCTGTGCCAACGACGAAATGGCCCTCGGCGCGATACACGAAATCAAAAATGCCGGACTGAAGGTTCCCGAGGATATTTCAGTGATCGGATTCGACGATATCCGCTATGCCGAAATCATGGATCCACCACTGACCACCATTGCCCAGCCGGCGGAAGAGATTGGCGAACGCACCATGCGACGCCTGTGCCAGGCCATCGAAGGAAGCGATGGGGACAGTGAAGCGGAAATCGTTCCGCACAAACTGATCGTCAGGAAGTCCACTGCCAACGCGCCACGCTGAAGGCCGATACGGCGGCGCTGCTTACAAAGCGTCGCCCCCTCGAATCCTCAAATTTCCCCCGGCTCGCCCACAGAAAAATCCCGCACATACCCCGTTGCAAAATGTAAACGTTTACATTACGCTGAAACGGTAACTGCCCAAGGGCAACTTCCCGAAAATAAAAATGCCCCCAAAGGGCCCAGCGAGCATGAGTGAAATCAACACCGGTCAACCCCCGTCAAGTGACGCAGGCGATGACAACAAGATAAAAGCCGAGCGCAAAGTTACCCAAGGCTCTGCGCGAAATGATGTGCACCCAAATAATTCTGCCGACAGAGTGCATTGTGTCTGGGATGCCAAGGCCACGCTCGGCGAGGGCCCCTGCTGGGTTGCACGAGAGCAGGCCATCTACTGGGTCGATATCAAAGAGTTCCTGTTACACCGCTTGTGTACTGTCACAGACCAGCGGCGAAGCTGGCATATTCCGGAGCAGGTCACAGCGCTGGCACCGCGCAGAAATGGCGGTTTCATTGCCACCCTGCGCCATGGTTTCGCACTGCTGGAAATACCGCAACTGGAAGAAACCGTACATATCAAAGTGCTTGGTACCCCGGAACCAGAACGCCCAGGTAATCGCTTCAATGACGGCAAGGTCGACAGCAAAGGACGTTTCTGGGCCGGCAGTATGGATGACGCGGAAAGTAAACCCAGCGGTGCGCTTTACCGGCTTGATGGTGACTGCGCGTGGCAGAAAATGGATGACCAATACGTCATCACCAACGGGCCTACATTCAGCCCGGACGGCCGCACTCTGTATCACACCGACACACTTGCCAGAACCATTTACGCATTTGACCTGGCCGAAGATGGGCGCATCGGCAACAAGCGCCAGTTTTTCAAGTTTGAGGATAGCAGCGGCTTCCCCGATGGCATGACCGTCGATCAGGAAGGTTGTCTGTGGGTATGCCACTTCTTTGGCTGGGGCATCACGCGAATATCTCCCAAGGGCAATATTGTTGGGCGCATCGATTTACCGGTTTCCAACGTCACCAGCTGCACTTTCGCCGGCGACAAGATGGAAACACTGTACATCACCACCGCACGCAAGGGCCTCAATGCAGAGCAACTGAAAAATCAGCCTCTCGCCGGAGGCCTGTTCCGCTTCGAGCCAAAAGTGCGCGGCCTGGAACCCGGAATCTTTGCCGGCTGAGTATCACGAAATTATTGCCCCTTACGGAAAGAACAAATAACCATGAACAAACCACTCTACGCAAAAGACTTTTTGCCCGCAGACGGGACATCCGGCACCCTGATCGGTCGCGCCTGGATTCCTGCTGCCCGCAGCCAGAACAAGATTGCCGGGCCCAGCCCAATACTGGTAGCGGAGGACGGAGTATTCGACCTGAGCGCCATCGCCCCCACGGTTGCGGAACTTATCAATAGCGGCTTTGACCGCTCCCGCCTGGACCCGGGCAAGGTTCGCTATTTATGCAGCGTGGAAGACCTGCTGCATAACAGTCACTCCGAGAGCCGCAACAGCGAATTACCCCACCTGTTGGCACCTGTAGACCTGCAGGCAATAAAAGCGTGTGGCGTGACCTTTATGTGCAGCATGCTCGAGCGCATCATTGAGGAGCGGGCCGGCGGCGACAGCGCCCGCGCCGCCGATATACGCGCCCAGCTTTCCGCAAAAATCGAAGGTGACATCGCGGATATCAAACCCGGCTCCAGGGACGCGGAGGCACTGAAAGAAGTCCTGCAGAAAGAAGGGCTCTGGTCTCAATATCTGGAAGTAGGCATCGGCCCATACGCCGAGGTCTTCACCAAATCTCAGGTCCTTTCCGCAGTGGGTAGCGGTCAGCAGGTGGGCGTGCTGCCCTTTTCTGAATGGAATAACCCGGAGCCGGAAATCGTTCTGCTGGTTAACAACCGGGCGGAAGTCGTCGGGGCCACTCTGGGCAACGATGTAAACCTGCGGGATATCGAAGGCCGCAGCGCCCTGCTGCTCGGCAAAGCCAAAGATAACAACGCCTCCTGTGCCATCGGCCCGCTGGTGCGACTGTTCGACCAGACATTTTCTATCGACGATGTCCGCAAGGCGGACGTCTCCCTCAATATCCGCGGCACCGATGGGTTCGAGTTGAATGAAGTCAGTCCCATGACCGCCATCAGTCGCGACGTGCTGGACCTGGTCGGCCAGACCTTCAACCGAAATCACCAGTACCCAGATGGTATTGCGCTGTTTACCGGCACCCTGTTTGCCCCCACGCAGGATCGCGACCACGAAGGCCAGGGTTTTACCCACAAGCTCGGCGATACCGTGACCATCGCCACCCCCAAGTTGGGCGCACTGATGAATACCGTGACGCATACCGATAAAGCACCGCAATGGGAGTTCGGAATCTCCGCGCTGATGAAAAACCTGAGCCAGCGCGGACTGCTCTGACATTCCCGAGATGCGAGTTGCGCGCGCAAAGCCGTCGCGAACCAAACAATTCAATTTAGGAGTAACTCATGTCCATCAAACGCAATTACATCGCCGGAGAGTGGGTTGAAGGCAGCGACACCACGCGCAATATCAATCCCGCCGACACCAGCGACATCGTCGGCGAGTATGCGACCGCGGACGCTGAACAGACCCGCTCCGCCATTGCCGCCGCACATGCGGCATTCCCCGCCTGGTCACAGGCTGGCATCCAACAGCGCAGCGAACTGCTCGATCGCATCGGCCAGAAAATCCTCGACCGCAAGCAGGAGCTGGGAGAGCTGCTCGCCCGCGAAGAAGGCAAGTCCCTGCCCGAAGCCATCGGCGAAGTGGGCCGCGCGGGCCAGATCTTCAAGTATTTCTCCGGGGAAGTTCTGCAGCTGCGCGGTGATATCCAGCCATCCGTACGTCCGGGCCTGGAGGCGAGTGTCACCCGCGAAGCCCTGGGTGTCATCGGTATGATCACTCCATGGAATTTTCCCATCGCGATTCCCGCCTGGAAAATTGCACCGGCCCTCGCCTACGGCAACTGCGTGGTGTTCAAACCCGCGGAACTGGTACCCGGTTCCGCCCACGCACTGGCCGAGATCATTGTCGAAGCCGGTGTGCCCGCAGGCGTCTTCAACCTCGTGATGGGCCCGGGCCGTGTGGTGGGCGACACCATCGTCAATGACAAGCGCGTGGACGGTATCAGTTTCACCGGCTCGGTAAACACCGGTCGCAATATCGCTGCAGCGGCGGTCGGCCGTATGGCCAAGGTGCAGCTGGAGATGGGCGGTAAAAACCCGCTGGTGGTCCTCGACGATGCCGACCTGGATACCGCCGTGGAATGCGCGGTCAACGGCGCCTACTTCTCTACTGGCCAGCGCTGTACTGCCTCCAGCCGACTGATCGTCACCGAAGGCATTCACGACCGTTTTGTGGAAGCCGTACTGGAGCGTTTGAAGTCACTCAAGGTTGGCAACCCGCTCAACCCGGAAACACACATTGGTCCGGTGGTGGACGAACGTCAACTGCAGCAAAACCTGAAGTATGTGGAAATAGCAAAGGAAGAAGGCGGCAATCTGGTTTTCGGTGGTGAACAGCTGCAACTGGAGACCGATGGCTTCTTCCAGCAGCCCGCACTGATTATCGATACAACCCCCGAAATGCGGATCAATCGGGAAGAGGTGTTCGGACCGGTCGCCAGCGTCATCAAGGCGCGCGATTACGAACACGCGCTTGAGCTGGCCAACGATACGGAATTTGGGCTCTCCGCCGGGATTGTTACCCAGTCGCTCAAGCACGCCACCCATTTCAAGCGCCATGCACAGGCGGGCATGGTGATGGTGAATGTGCCCACCGCTGGTGTCGACTATCACGTTCCATTTGGCGGTCGCAAAGGATCGAGCTACGGTGCGCGCGAACAGGGCAGCTACGCCCGCGAGTTTTACACTACAGTTAAAACAGCATACACATCGGCCTGAGCACTTCAGGTCACGCAGGGAATCGCGCGTATAACGCAGTAGAGGTCACCAAGATGAATACGCAGCTACCGGTTAAATCCCCGACACCCGCAAAAACTTCCGTGCTCGCAGTGCAACATGAGTCCGAGCCGAGCAAGGCGGAATCGAGCACTAAGACCGGTCGAAGTCGCGCAAACTTGGGACTCCGATACCCGAAAGAGCTGGAACGCTGTTTTGTGCTGGGTAATAACTGATACCACGAGTCCGCGGCCCTGTTGCCCGACAGTAGCAGGAGCTGGCAGCGACAGAAAGTTTTGACTCTCCCCCGATCGTTTTGATCGGAATGGTTGGACTTTAGCCCCGCTACGGCGGGGATTTTTTCCGATGCTGATCCGTCACATAATAATTACGTTTTCTTTAAACCAGTTTCACATAAACCCATCCGCTTCATAACTGGAATGCATAACTGCACCTGCCGCCTGGCGTCGGCAGCAAACTGACACTCTCGCCAACACAGTGACCGACTGTAAGGCGGTGCGATTCAAGATAACGATAACCAACGCGGCTTTGACCATGACTGATTCTAAAAACAAACCTGCTGGAAAACCTTCATCCCCATTGCGCAGCGCCCGCTGGTTCGACGACAAGGCCCATGCGGACCACACCGCCCTGTATCTGGAGCGCTATTTCAACTTCGGCCTGACCCGCGAGGAATTGCAGTCCGGCAAGCCGATCATCGGCATCGCCCAGACCGGCAGCGATCTCACGCCCTGTAATCGGCATCACAAGGATCTGGCACAGCGGGTCAAAGACGGTATCCGCGACGCCGGCGGTATCCCCATGGAGTTCCCGGTACACCCGATTTTCGAACAGGGGCGCCGTCCTACTGCCGCGCTGGACCGCAATCTCGCAACCATGGGCTTGATCGAGATCCTGCACGGCTACCCGATCGATGCGGTGGTATTGACGACCGGCTGCGACAAGACCACACCGGCGACCCTGATGGCCGCACTGCAACTGGATATCCCCGCCATTGTCTATTCCGGCGGGCCCATGCTGAACGGCTGGCGGCCGGTCAGTTGTGAGGGCGATACCGAAGAAACCGAGCGCGAGGAGCGCGTCGGCTCGGGTACCGCCATCTGGCAGAACCGGGAACGCCTGGCCAAGGGCGAACTGGATTACGCCGGCTTTATGGATGCCTCGGCGGAATCCGTGCCCAGCGTCGGCCACTGCAATACCATGGGAACCGCGCTATCCATGAACGCGCTGGCAGAGGTGCTCGGCATGTCGCTACCGGGCTGCGCCGCGATTCCCGCCCCCTACAAGGAACGGGCGCAAATGGGGTACCACACCGGGCGGCGCATTGTGGAAATGGCGTTCGAGAATCTGAAACCTTCGGGCATCCTTACCCGTCAGTCATTCCTCAATGCGGTGATCGCCTGCAGCGCCCTAGGTGGATCGACCAATGCGGTGGTGCACCTGCTGGCACTGGCCCGGGGCCTTAAAGGCGTGGAGCTGACCATGGACGACTGGCAGCGGTACGGCGAAGACATTCCGCTGCTGGTGAACTGCATGCCGGCAGGAAAGTATCTGGGAGAAGAGTTCTACCGCGCTGGCGGAGTGCCCGCTCTTCTCAAGCAGCTCATCGAAGACGGCCTGATTGACGGCAGCCAGAAGACGGTCACCGGGCACAGCCTCGAGCACAATTGCGCAAACTTTTCGGTACGCAATCGCGATGTGATTTTCCCCACGGAAACCCCGCTGATGGAAAAAGCCGGTTTCGCGATCATGCGCAGCAATTTTTTCGACTCGGCGTTGATGAAAAAATCCGTCATCAACGACGACTTCCGCAGCAAGTATCTGCAGGATCCCAAACGTCCCAACTGCTTCACCGCCCGCGCCATCGTATTCGAGGGTCCGGAAGACTACCGCGCGCGTATCGACGACCCCGCACTGGATATCGACGAGCACTGCATTCTGGTGGTACGCAATGTGGGCCCGGTGGGTTACCCGGGCTCTGCTGAAGTAGTGAACATGCTGCCGCCCAAGCGACTGGTCAAGGCCGGTATCAGCTGCCTGCCCACTCTGGGCGACGGTCGCCAGAGCGGCACTTCCGGCAGTCCCTCCATCCTGCATATCTCCCCGGAGGCTGCCGCCGGTGGCGGTATCGCCCTGCTCGCCACCGGTGACATGATCGAGGTAGACCTGGACGGACACCGGGTAGATGTGAAGCTAAATGCCGAAGAACTCGCTGCTCGACGCGCACAATTGCAACAACCCCTATTGCGCAACCAGACGCCGTGGCAGGAAATCTATCGCAACACGGTCAGCCAGCTGGATACCGGTGCCGTCATGGAGACAGAAGAGGAATACGTGCGAATTCTGGATACGCATCCCGTGGGGCGACATTCTCACTGATGCGCACGGATTCGCACTATTTGGACGAACCGGAAACCACACTCGGCAAACGGCTGCTATCTTTTGGGCTCATCTAGTTAACGCCCGGGGAAAGCAGCCATGGCATCCAGCCCGTTAAAGATTCTCGCCATATCCGGCAGTCTGCGTAAGAGCTCGTTCAACAGTGCCGCGCTGGAAACCGCGGCAGAGATTGCCGGCGACAGCGCTGAATTCACTTTCGCAGACCTGTCCGCCATCCCGCTGTACGACCAGGACCTGCGTGACCAGAGCGTACCGGAAGCAGTGGAAACCCTGCAGCAGCAGGTGCTGGACGCCGATGCCATCCTGTTCTCTACCCCGGAGTACAACTACTCGGTCTCCGGGGTGCTGAAAAATGCCATCGACTGGCTGTCGCGGGTGGATCCCCAGCCATTCGCGGATAAACCGGTGGCGGTGATGAGCGCCAGTATGAGCGCCTTCGGCGGTGCGCGGGCGCAGTACGATCTGCGCCGGATACTGATTTACCTGAACGCCCACTTTGTGAATAAACCGGAAGTAATGATCAGCTTTGCCCACAAGAAATTTGATGACAGCGGCAAGCTCACTGATGAGGACACCAGAAAATTTATCGGGGATCTGCTGACAGCTCTGGATAAGTGGGCAAAGCGGTTGGCATGAGCGAAAGTTTTAAGCGGTCTCCGCGCTGGAAACTTCCGACGCTCATTACCCCAGTAGCAACTCCCCTTCAATAGGTATAAATTGATTGGCAGCATCCATCAGCGATTTCGCCGTCAGGGCCTGCACCCCGTAAATCTCTACCCGCTTTCCTTTGGCGGTGCGCAGCTTGTCCACCAGGATCGAGAAGTCTCCATCCCCGGACACCAGAACCACGACATCGACATCCGCGGACTCCTCCAGCGCATCAATGGTGATGCCCACATCCCAGTCTCCCTTGGCTGATCCATCCGCGCGCTGAATAAATGGCTTCAATTTCACCTCGAAGCCGATTGCGCGCAAGATCTTCTGGAAGGCCTGCTGTTTCTGGTCACCGCGATCCACGGCATAGGCGATCGCTTTCACCACATCTCTGCCCGATGTGGCCTGGGCCCAGAATGCGTTGTAATCGAAGTTTCGGCTGAACGCCTGTCTTGTCGTGTAATAGACGTTCTGGACGTCGACTAAAATCAGTATTTTTTTAATACAGTTCTCCAAAATTCTCGGGCACCCAGATGACGCAGTAACAGTCTCAGGGTCTATTTATCGGCAAGATACAGGATATGTACAAATAGCTTATCCCGAATACCAGGGATACCAAACTGTTTGTAGCCAAGGATTTTCACCTTGGCACCCGCGAACATTTGAAAACTTGGCTGGGTGAAAGGGGTCACTTCGGCAGCCTTAGCGCTGGCATCGTACTTGATATCTTCATGTACCTTAAGGGACTTGATGATCTTCGGAACATCCTGGTTTCGATAAAAACTTATACCGCCATCACCAACCGTTACCACGGAATTGACATCCGGCAGCCCCTCCTCGACAAATGGAAACTTTTCTTTGCCGACCAACCTGTATTCCTCACCATTGAAGGTTACGCTCGCCTTTCCCTGGTAACCATAGGCAACCTGTTCGGGGATATAAACGTATCCAGTGCGTCCTTCACACCCCAACATGGGGCAGTGCTCTGCATATGCAGTCGACGCCGTAATAATAGTGACAGCAAGCAGGATGAGTTTTTTCATAATTCTGTTCTCCGTGATTTAACACAGCTTTATTTTCTATTTCTGCAAAAAAATGCCGGGCGACACGGCCCGGCATTTTCTGATTCACGACCTGCACGCAGGAGTATCTACGTTCAGGCTCACCGCCACATATCAGTAGTATCCGACACTGTCCGCGTAGCTAATCAGCTTGCTGCCGTAATTACCGCCCCACTCGTAGCCATAGCGGCGCTCCGCATCAATCGCCATGATGTCGTACTGCTTGATACCGGAACGATCGGCAAAGAAGCCGGTATCGTCGCCCAGGTTGTAGAAACGGTACCACATGGTACTTCCCGGTTTACTCTGGATCGGGTTGTAGGTGTCGTCATCACTGCTGCTTGCGCGCTTCACATAAGCGGTATCGGCAACCTGTACTGCGGGGCTACGGTACCAGGCAAGTGCAGCGCGTACCGAGGCTTCTACTTCTTCTGTCTGCGGCTGGGACATCAGGAAAGCAGTTACCAGCATGGACTCTTTGCCGCTCTTGGATTCCAGCTCGTAGCTGCGCGCACCGCGGGGCTCATAGGTGACCGGATCGTGCTGGGCACACCATACGGTTTTTGCATCCGCCTGCACAATCTGCGCCTTCAGAATAAATTCCACGCCTTTACCGATGGCAGCCTCCATGCGGGTGCGCTGTTCATCGGTAAACAGGTCACCATCCAGCGGCGCTTCCAGACGCGTGGCGTGATCCAGCAGGATCAAGACTCGCGCCATAGCGCCGTCATTGAAGGTGACATGATTGGAGTAAGTAGTACCGGTACGCTTGGGGTAGACCTGCGGCCAGCCACCACTTTCGTATTGCATGGTGAGCAGAAACTCGAGCGCATCACGGGCGGCGTCACGGTACTTGGAATCTCCACTGCGCTGGTAGACGTCAGCCAGGAACATCAATTCGGTCACGGTGGCATCGTTGTCGATGGTGCCCAGTTCCACACCACCTTCCCCGGTCCAACCGGAACGGTCGCTGCTGCCATTCCACGGCGCCTCGTAGGTGGATTCATCATTTTTGTAGAACCCACCGTGATCCATCTGCCAGGTGATCATATTGTCCGCGCGGGTCTGGTCCGCGACGAGGCTGCTACCCAGCCAGGACTTGTAGTTATCCAGTTCACCGTAGATCGGGTTGCCGGTTTGCGGCAGGATGACTGCGTCCGAGCCACCGGAAGAGGAAGAAGAGCTGGAACCACCGGACGAGGAGGAACTGCTCGATGAGCTGGAGCTACCGCCGGAAGAACTGGACGAGCTGCTGGACGAGCTGGAACTCGAGGAGCTGGAAGAGCTGGAGGAACTGCCACCATCGCCACCGCCGCCCCCACATGCGGTGAGCAGAACAGAAAGTGTTGCTGCGGCAAACGGCATCCATTTCATATTGAACATAACTATACCTGTAAGGCTGAAGGAACTTCGCCGCCCGGCAGTAAGCTCGGGCATCTGCTTTTTCGAGCGCACCATCAACGGCTTTGCGCGTTTTTATTTTTCTTTCTCCAGAGCCAAAAAAGCCCCGCAAGCGGGGCAAAAAATGGCAAAGGGTACAAGAGGGACTTAGAAATCCACGGTCAGGCCAAGCTGGTAAGCCGGGCCATAAGCTTCCACGTTGTACAGGATACGGCCGCCAGAATCGGCATTGCCGGAGAAGTACTGCTGATCAACGTTATCGGACAGGTTCACCGCATCGAAGTAGGCGCGCACGCCGTCAGCTACACGGTAGGTTGCCTTGATATCGAAGGTCAGGGACTCGTCCTGGTACATGTCCGCCCACACACGACAGTTCGCTGCGTAACCCAGCTCAGCATCCGCAGAGATATCGGCTGCGGTACAGCCACCGATACGTTTGAGGATTTCGCTGGTGTAGTTGGCGATAAAGCGCACGGAGAAGTCATCGTTCTCCCAGCCCAGTGTCAGGTTGGCGGCGGTGTCTGCAGTCTCCGGCAGCTGAATGGAACCAGCGCGCACGGATTCACCTACATTACCGTCACTGCTCTGCAGGGTCAGGTTGGACTGAACGAAAATATTGTCCAGGTAGCGACCGATATTGTGATCTTCCCACTGACCGTCAAAGTAGTGGCTGGCGCTCAGCTCCATACCGTATACCTTGGCGGATTCACCGTTCAGGTAAGTATTGACGTTGGTCAGTTGGAGATCCGCCGGGATCTGGAACAGGTCTATCTGATCGATCGGCAGCGCAAACGGGGTGTCCGCGATATTCATGCGGATACCGTTGGCATCAACGATGAAGTCCTTGATGTCTTTGTAGAACAGCGCACCTTCGAGGAAAGTGCTCTCGCCATAGTAGCTCAGGGACAGGTCGAGGTTGGTCGCGCGCATCGGGTCCAGCGACGGGTTACCGATACGTACGGTGTTGTCACCGGACATGGCGAAGTTGTCGCGCTGATAATCGAGGTCACCGCGGGCGGAACCGATATCGTTCGGGTCTTCGTTACACTGGCCGACGAACTCGGAGTCGGGATCGGTGTTACAGAAAACTACGCGATCGGTGACTTCGAAGAAGGCACGGCTTTTACCAAAGTCCGGGCGGGAAAAGCTGGTCCAGATGGATGCACGGCCCAGCAGGTTATCGCTCAGTTCGTGACGGTAATGCAGTGCCGGCAGGAAGATACCGTAGTCGTTACCGGTCTGCTCCAGCGGCAGGGCGATATCCAGCGAGGTCAGACCCTGACTGTCTTCGTTGCGGTCGTTGCGCAGCGCCATATAACCGGTAGAGGTGAAGTCGGTATAGGCGTAACGCGCACCGGCAATCAGCGTCGCTTCCGGCAGCACCTGCATTTCCGCCATCAGGTAGGCCGCAGCAGTGTCTTCGGTCAGCTCGTAGTCGAGCCTGGTGGAATCCAGCTCTTTCTGTTCCGGGTCGTAATTGTCACCAATAGCGCGGGTGCCGTTGATCAGGCGCTCGGCATCCTCACGGGTAATCACGGCGTGGTCAAAGTTGTCGTTGACCGGAACGTAAGTAGTGAAGTCTCCCAGGCGGGAACCCGCCAGGGTGATACAGTCCAGGTCGCCCGCACAGCCGGCTACCGCTCGGTCAAACGGCACGATGCTCGCGCGGTTTTTGTCGTTGCTGCGAGTGCGCTGGTTGACCTTCACACCGGTTTTCACGTAGTTCACCAGGCCCGCATCCCAGTCGTGACGCAGGTTGAAGGAGAACTGGTCGACGGCATCCTTACGCAGGGAATCTTCCAGGAACAGGTTGTCGTAGTTCAGGTTGGGCTGTTTTACCTTGCCGTACTGGTAACCGTTCGGGCCGGATACTGCACCGGAGACGATGCTGCCGTTCTCAACCAGCTCGTCGAGCTGCGGGCCGGAAATCAGCTGGCCATTCAGGAATTCATCACCGTAGCTACCCAGAGCGTTCAGTTCACGCAGGCGGAACTGCACACGGCGGCCATCTGGCTTGGCGTTTTCACTGCGGGAGGAAACCACTTCGTAATCCATTTCCCAGCCGTCGCCAAAGCGGTTTTCGCCGCCCAGTGCCACAGTGTCGGTGGTGACTTCGGACTCTTGGATAAAGAACTGCTGCTGCAGATCCACGCTGCTGCCACCGAACACCTGGTTCTCTTTATCGATAAACGCCAGGTCTTCGTCACCGTTATCCCAGTTGAAACGATAGTACTCACGCATGGCGATATCGTTATCGGCGTAGCTGGTGTGGTTCAACTTCAGGTGGTAGCGGCTGTTGTCATTGGGTTGATACTCAACGTTCAGCAGACCGGCCATACGCTCGCGCTCGGCGTTTTCCTCGTAGGTTGTAAACTCCCACGGGATAATCATCTGCTCGCCGCCAATCTCTACATACTGGGGCAGCGTACTGCTATGGTGCTTGGTCTGGAAGCCGCGGGTTTTACGCTTTTCCCAGGAACCGGTGTAAGCCACACCGATGGTATCGTTCAGGAACAGGTTGGTCCCCTGCAGGGTGATCTTGGGAGAATCTGCTTCGACCTGATCCTGATAGTAATTCTGCGCACGGAATTTAACGGTATTTCTACCCCGATCCAACGCCGACATCGTTTTCACATTGATGGAACCACCGATCGCATCCAGTTCCATATCCGGGGTGAGGGATTTGTTCACCTCGATGGACTGCAGTACGTCGGACGGCAGGCTGTCGAGGGAGAAGGCGCGGTCTTCCAGCGCTTCGTCGGTACCGCCACCGGCGTTTGCCATGGCACCGCCGTCCATACGCACGCTTACCATGCCGGCGCCCAGACCGCGCAGGTTGACGAATTTACCTTCACCTTCGCTCTTCTGGAGGGTGATACCCGGCATACGCTGCAGCAATTCGGCCACGTTCTGGTCAGAGAAGTTACCGGCATCGTCCTGGGTCACAATAGAGCTGAAGTTGTCCTTGCCGCGCTCTGCCGCGCGCGCATTCAGATCCGCATTGCGCACACCTTCTACATACACTTCCTCGACAGAAGCACTGGAAGACTCTTCCTGCTGCTCCTGCTCCGCTTCCTGGGCTACCAGAGAGGCGGAAGTAGCCATGGCGATGGCCATGGCGAGAATCTGTTTCTTATAAGTCATTTTGACTCTCCCATCGGTTTTAATGGGCCCCTCATCCGCTGGGGCCGCTTCGATGTTTTTTTGAAGGCCGCCGGCCTGACACTTAGACCGGCGACTCACCTTTAGCTGGCTGATTCGCACAGCTTACTGGTAGCTCACCTTGAAGTTGTCGATCACTACCGGCATGCCTTCAGTACCGCTGTCACAGCGGACCTGCAGGAAGGAGTTGGCAGTGCCCAGGTCACTTTCAATGGTGACGGTGCCCAGTGGCTGGTCGCCATCGGCCAGCTGGGAGGCAAACTTCTCAACCAGTTTGGAGCTGCCGCCGTGCAGGGACTTGCTGGAGCTGGAGGTGTTGTTGTCCACATACACTTGGCACTTACCGCTTTCCACCGAGGTGTTGGGGTTTTCCACCACTTCGAAGGTAATCACGTAAGGCTTGCTCAGATCCAGGTCGCCACGGCCAGAGGTATCGGTGTCTGCAGTGTCCACGTCCGGAGTGGCATCACCGATGGAGAAGCGCGCGTTGTTCAGGGCCAGGGTGCCACCGGCAACGGTGATACGAGAGCTGCCACTGGTGACGTTGAACATTGGCTTGCTCGCGTCGCCAGACTGACCGCGGTACTCGGCAGTGAAGAAGTTGGTGCTTTCGGTTTCCGAGTCTTCCACCAGACCAACGCCGTTGAAGTTCTCGTCAAACACCGCGGATGCATCGGCACCGGCGTATACGTCCAGCTCACCGATACCTGCGGGCAGCTCACCTACCAGCTCTTCAGCGGTCAGGCCCGCGGCAGTGGCGTTATCGGTCCACACCAGCCAGTCGACATTCGCGTAGAACTCGCTGCTGGAGCCTTCACCAATGCGCATGCGGCTGCTGGAAGAACCACCGTCGCGACCGTTACCACTAAAGCTGCCTACTTCCACACCGTCGCGGTAAATGGTCGCGGTGATGTAGTCGGTAGTGGTGGCCGGATCAACCACGGTGAAGGCTACCTGATAGGTGTGGTAGCCATCGCTCATATCCATATCCACTTCCGCGGTAGAGTCATCAGACAGGAATTTATCCAGCTGAATCTTGCTGCCGTCCGGACGCAGGATGGTTTTGATACGCGCGGGACCGCGATCGACAATACCGCCGTCACCCAGGTGGGTTTCGATTTCAAAACCGCGCGCCCCTTGGGATGCCGCATAGGAGGTATCGATACGGGTTACGAAGGTAAAGTGCTTGGGATAAGTGTTCGCGTCGCCAACAATGACGTCGTTCAGGTCACCAACCGGCTTGGCGTCTGCGCCAATGGTGTCCAGGGTCATGATGCCCAGCTCGTCGCTGGTGAAGAACGGCAGTTCGTCTTCGCCGAATTCGAAGCTGGTCGCTTCACTACCATTGATTACCACAGCGCCCAGCTCGCCAGGGTGCATACAGCCATCGTATACATTCCACAGGATGCTGTTGGTCGCTGACGGGTCTACAGAAGTGGTCGGGGAACAGTTATCGCCAACCGGGGCTTCCGGAGTTGCCATGGCGGCATCACTCCATTCACCGGCGCCAACGCTGTTGACCGCGCGCACCCAAACATTGTACGTGCTGCCATTTTCAAGTTCGGTCAGTGTGGTGCTGGTCTCGGACAGGCCTTCGACGATATCCGCCGCGTTCACATCGTCGCCAGTGCTGTAGGCCACGTCATAGCTGATGGCACCAATGGCGGAAGCCCAGCTGACTGCGATCTGCGCGTCGGTGGCAAACAGGCTCGGCGCTTCCGGCGCGTCTGGCGCGGTGGCCGGCTGGAATACGGTACAAGCAGGCAGGTCGCCCTGGGTGTCGTCTTCCTGGCGCTCCACCAGCAGGTCATCGAAGATTACCGAGCTGCCACCTTCCACACGGAACTGCAGGAAAGAAGTCGCGGTACCCACCTGAGACGGGCGCACGTCTTTCACTTCGCCGCCCTGCTCAAAAGTAATATCGCCTGGAACATTGATCTGTACACGCTTGCCCGGGATCAGATCGGCGGCCGGTACGTTGAAGATACGCGAACCGGAACCACCGCCACCCCATACGGAGTTGGCTTCGCCGGAGGTGTTGTTATCCACATACACCTGCATGTTGCGGCTGCCGGAAGCATCTTTCACACAGAAAGAAATCCGGTATGGCTGGCTCAGGTCCAGTTCACCCCAGGTGGTTACGTCGTCGGAAGTGGTGGTGTCTTTTTTCGGATCCGCGTCGTCGATATCCGGACGGGTCTGACCCGCAGCAAAACGACCGGTATCCAGCAGCATGGCCGGGTTGCCGTTGTCGCTCACGATTCCCATCTGGTCCAGGGAAACTTCTACGCCATCGGCGGGATTGTCATTCAGGAAGAAACAGCAGGTGGGATAGTAGAAAGACGGCCATGCGTCTTCCGCATTGTTGGCGTCGAGCGCCTTGTATTCCTGACTGAAGAAGAACTGGGTATCGGCTTCATCGAAGTTGACGAAAAGGTCATCACCGAAGTTTTCGGAAAGGATCGGGCCTTCGGCGCCACCACCGGAAGAACCACCACTGGAAGAGCTGCCACCGGAAGAACTGCTGGAAACCGGCGGCGGAGTGGTGACCACATCCCCCTGGTTATTCTCATCAGCACCACCGCCGCCACAGGCGGTCAGTGTCCCCATAATGCACAGCGCGAGTGCGGATTTTGCCCAAGGTAAAGGTTTCATGCTCACCCCTTGTCTCTCATTTGTCGGTCGTTATTTTTATGAGCCTGGTTACATCTCCCGGATGCCGCACTTTTTTAGTGCGGTAACCACCCAGGCCCAGTTCTAATACTTATTGGTTTGGCAATCTAACCAGATTGGTTTGGCATATACAACCGTTAGCACCAATTGGTAATGAAGATATTTGTGACTTGGGTCAGACAGGCGGAATTTCGCTCATTTCCGCACAATTAGTGGGCAAAAGCGCAGTTTTATGTAGTTTGACTACAAAAATCGCGGAGAAAATCAGCCTGATAAGGACCGCCATAAAGATTATTTTCTGATCAAATGCGGTCAGGCCACAATTTGGTGCGCCTGACCACATGGGGTACCTCAGGGAGTGGCTTCGATCAGCAGGTCGTCCAAGACAACATTGGCACCGCTTTCCGTTCGGAGGGTGACGAATGAATTGGCGCTGGCGGTCAGGCCAGCCACGGTATAAGTTTTACCGGCCTCGAGATCTGTCAGAAGCACCTGGTGGAACTTGGAAGCGCTGCCCCAGATTGAGTTACCGCTGGACGGCGTATTGTTGTCCACGTAAATCTGGAAATTTCGACTGGTGTCGCCGCCTACACTGACCACGGTAAAAGTGATCTGCCAGGGCACACTGAGGTCGAATACACCGGTATTGCTGTCGCCACTGGTGGTGCTTGCTTCCGGCGTGGAATTGCCGATGGAGACCCGGCTGCCGGTCAGGCTGAGCGCGCCGCCCTGAATTTCCGCGGTGCCGGTGACGCGGTAGTACATGGGCGTACCATCCCCCGGAGCACCGGTAAGATCGCGATAGCTGTTACTGAAAAAGCCTGCAGTATCGGTGGCGAAGTTCTCCGCGTAGGGCAGCACCACGTCTTCGACAATCGGCTCTTCCTCTACCGGCACTTCATCTTGCGGGGTGACCGGCTCGGGAATTTCGAGATCCGATTGATCCAGTTTGCCCCTGCCGGCATTGGCGATGACGTAATCCTTCAACCCGTCAGTCGGATCGAGAGTATAGGAATAAGGTACGGTGTAGGTGGATGTGGACTCACCATCCTCGGCAGTGATATCGGTTCCGCCACCGCTGGTCCAGGTCACACCACTGCCAAAAACATTCCCGCTGAGATTCCAGTAACCAATCACGTCAGAGTAAAACGACACAATCGGGTTCTGGGTGTTTTCGAAAATGTTGTTTTCAATCAGCAACTCGGCACCGGCGCGGGAGTTGATCGCGGTGGAGCGAATGTTGTTGTAGTAGTTGTTGTACACATGGCCCTTGCCGTGACGGTATAGCGGCACGCGGGATTCCAAGTTTTCAAAGCGGTTGTGGTGGAAGGTGATCAGACGATCCGTGTCCGGATTGGTGTCATTTTCCGTGTGACCGTGCAGAGAAGTTTTCCACGAGTCGTGCAGATAGTTATACGACAGGGTGATATAGCGGGCACCGCTCTTGGAGTCGATCAGACCGTCGTAGTAGTTTTTGTCCACATTCAGCGAGCTGTACAGCTCACAGTGATCGATCCAGATATGGCTGGTAGTGGAGCCATTGTCGTCCCCCTCGATACTGATCGCATCCTTTTCCTCGCCGGGCCAGGCTTCGTGGAACAGCAGGTTCTGCACAATGATATTGTTGGCGCGGCGAATAGAGAGACCGATACCGTCAAACTCGCCGTTTTCCCCCACCCCGATCAATGAAACATTATCCATATCCTTGATCTGGATACTGGTGCCGGTACCGGTGTTGAAGTCGGTGATGGTGCCATCGATATAAATCGTAATCGGCTGGCTTGCGTCTTTGGCTTCATCCAGTTTGGATTGCAGGTCCGCACCATTATTGACGGTGTAAACAAGCCCGCCTTCGCCGCCGGTGAGGTTATAACTGTAACCAGCGAAGCCGCCGTCGATACTTTCATTCCCCCCCGAGGAGGAACCGGAACTGCTGGAGGAACCGGAAGAGCTCGAAGAACTACTTGACGAGCTGCCACCGGAAGAGGAGCTCGAAGAACTACTCGAAGAACTGCTGGAAGAACTGGAGGAGCTGCTGGAAGCCCCTCCGTTATCGCCGCCACCGCCGCAGGCCGTCACGCCGGCGCACAGTATCAGGGTCAACAGTCCACGGGATAGCGTATGAAGAGTGTATGAATTGCGCATGTTTTTTCTCCCCGAAAGGCCCCGCACCGCGGGGCCTCATTTATTTCAGGTTTATTCCCCGCTGGTGCCATTGATATTGAAATCGTAAATGGCGAGGTACTTACCGGTGTTACCGGCGGAATTCCACGGGAAGATACGGACATAGAGAGTCTCCCCAGCGGAAACCGGAATGGTCACGCCGTACTCTTGCAGGGTCATCGTATCCTTGGTAAAGGAGATGGCTTCGTCGAGTTTGACCGGGTTGCTGAAATCGCTGGATAGCGAATACTCAATATCGGCCTGCACCGTTGAGCCGCCGCTGGAGGTGAGGTAGGCGGAGATGGTGTCCACGAAGAAGGTCTGGGATTCGGCGGTCACCGCAAATTGCAGGAAGCGGTCATTGCTGCGGGCGACCATCTCGGGCCCTTCCACCCGATAGCGGGCAACGCCGGTATCTTGTCCGTCGACTGCCAGGGTCTTTACGTTCCCCGCCTCCAGGTTGTTTGCCAGCGCGTCGCTGGCACTGACCAGGCCATCGTTGATGGGGGCGGTGGATGATCCTTCGGTAAACCAGCTGGAATAAGACGCTACTCCTTCACCGGCCGCGACACCGGTACCCGATACGTCCACTGTGCCCAACTCGGTACCCTCCAGTGCAAAGCTGACCTCTCCCGCGTAGGCCTGGTGGATTTCCGCATTGAATTGCACGTAGAGGTTGGAGGTGAAGGCGCCATTGGTGAAGTCGATAGTAGTGGAGCTGCTCCAGGTTTCGGCGTCGTCGGAGTCGCTCAACAGGAAGCCGTCCGGTGCGGAGACATCAACGGCGCCGTTTTCCGGCGTGAGATCAAAGGCAGAGATGGTGAGCTTTTTGCTATTGGGGACGCCAACGTAACGATTTCCCCAATCCAGGCTGTCGGGGCTGGCTACCAGCGAAGTCACTTCGACAATGTGCTCCACCATCAAACCATGCGACTTCAAACCCTCGACTGCCGCCCTGGCGATCAGGTTGGCAAAGAGCACCTGCGGATGGGTACTGTCGGCAGGGATGTACAGGTGCTCTGTCGCCGCTTCGTCACCATAGCTTTCCACGATGGCTTTGGTCTCGGCGGTGAGGTCCACAAGCGGTACATCGTAGGTTTCTGCAACCGCTTTCATCGCGGCCGGATAGTTGCCCCGCGGGTGTTCTTCGCCCGTGTTGGCGTCTTGCAGATTGTGCTGCCCTTTTTCAGTAATGGAACCACCGCTGAAATATTTGCGCACGATCGGCGTCATCAGTATCGGCGTCGCACCTTTTTCCCGTGTTTCGAGAACATACTTTTTCAGGAACTGGTAATACGAATGTTCCGTGTCCGCGCAGTTCTCTCCATCTTCGGTGCCGTCGCTACAGAACGCGTAGGTGCCAAACTCATCGTAGTCGCCACCGGTTTTCTGATCGTTGTGCCCGAACTGGATGATGACGTAATCACCCTCTTCAATACTTGTCAGCGCGGTCGGCCAACGGGAAGCCTCGTAGTAGAAGCTGAGGGAACTGCGCCCGCCTCTGGCCCAGTTGTTGATGACCGTTTCCTCGCTGAAGAAGGCCGGCATTGCCTGCCCCCAACCCATCTGCGGCAAACGCTCTTCGCCGTAATCGGTCATGGTCGAGTCGCCGAGCATATGAATGGTAGGGGCTTCTCCGCTGGCACCACCGGAACTGCTTGAGCCGCCGGAACTGCTGGACGAACTACTGGAAGAACTGCTGCCACCGCCGGAACTGCTTGAAGAACTGCTTGAAGAACTGCTTGAAGAACTGCTCGAAGAGCTGCCCGAACCATCACCGCTGCTCGGACTACCGGAGCCGCCACAGGCAGCCAGACCGGTACACATGACTACCGCGAATACGATTTTTCTCATGTTCATGGAAGTGTCTCTATTCGAAAGATTCATTTTTATAGAAGGTGGTAGCGGGCCGGGTAATTCCCGGCCCGCGGCTGTTGCTTATTGCACCAGCTGGATATCTTCGAAGGTGAAGGTCTGTACGCCGGAACCGTTGGGCGCTGCGAACAGGCCCACTTTTACGGTGTCGGGCAGGCCCGAGAGCGTGCTTGCCTTCACGATGGGGTAGGTGGCACCACCATCGCTGGAGAGGTAGGTGATGTACTTTTGGCCCTGGCGCTCTAACCTCAGGTACAGGTTGTCTCCCGGGGTCAACTCTGCCGAGTCCATGGAAGTCTTGTTCCAGTTCGCACCATCTTCCGCTACGTGGCCGTAGGTGGGCACCAGGTTCTGTACGTCATCACCGGTGATGTCATTGATGGTCGCATGGGCCAACGGGCTGGTTCCGCTACTGGCAGTGTCACATTCACACAGTATCAGGCCCACCGGGAACTGGTAGGACGAGCTTTCGCGCAGGGCGCCCACGGCCTTGACCTTGGCCGTCAGCGTAAAGTCACCGGCCACCTCCTGGGAGACCAGGTAAAAACTCATGGCCGCACTTTCAAACTTGCCGCCTTCAGCAGTGAAGGTGACACTGGTCTCCGTCTGAGCGGTGATCTCTCCACTGATTCCAGTACTGCTGCCGCCGAGCACCATGGCACTTCCGCTCCACACACCGGGCTCCGGTTCGGGCTCGGGTTCCGGTTCGGGCTCAACCGCAGGGCAGAGTTCATCATTGGGCTGCTCCGGCATGGGGTCCCAGCCTTCGCCATTGTTCCAACCGCTGAAGATCTGTGCCCGGGAGCAGAAGCGCTCAGCCACTTCGGCCTCGCTCAGCGCATGGCAGGCTTTGCCTTCGCCACAGCGGGCGGAAATGTCCAGGACGCTGCCGGTGAGGTCCATGCTGCCGTACTCGCGCCAGCCCGCATCGGCACTGGCCGTGGCTGGATTGGGCATGGGGCTCAGGTGCCAGCCATCCGGTTTGATGTGGGCATCCATCTTCGTATTGATAAAGGCGATGTTGTCGAAGTAGCTGCTACTGCCGCCACTGCGCGCCAGGGTGTGGGTGGCATTGGTCACGCCATCATCGCGGGTCAGGATAGAGTTCAGGAACACGAAGCCCGGTACGTTTTCGGGAGTACGCGCCTGAAGCAGGTAACCGCCCTGGCCACCGTCGGTGCGGGTAAGCGTGCGGATTTCGCTGTTTTCAAACACTGCCGCCTGCGCGGTACCCCAGATAAAGTCCACGTTGCCCGCCACCAGACTGTCGTAAAACCAGCTCCAGCCCTTCAGCAACAGGGTGTCCTGCTCGCTGATGAACGCGGCGTTGGTGGCAATGAGGCGGCCTCCGTCGTTATTGAAGTACAGGGTTTCCGCCTGCCCGCCGTCACCAATCAGGGTGGTGTTGATCAGGGAAAGGTCCTTGAGGGTGAGCATGTCAGCACTCTCTACCAGGAAGAGCGCGCGCGTGCTGGTGCCGGGGTTGAGCCCGTTGTTGTTGCTGTAGCGGATCACCGTTTCGCCGGTGCCTGCGCCCTGCAGGGTAACGTTGTGCTTGCCGCGCAGGAACAACACCTCGCGGTAGTCACCCGCATTGATGGTGATGGTAACCGGGTCGCTCGCGGCCACATTCTCCATCACATGGTTCAGCGCGCCCTGCACTGTGCGGAAATCCGCGGCGCCGTCGTCGTCCACTGTTACGTCGGTGCCACTGGGAGCCATGGCGCGCGTGGTGAAGGTCCAGCCGGCGTCTTTGCCTAGGCCCACGAAGTCGGCACCGTTCAGCTGCACTCCCTGCACCAGGTTGCCGCTGATGGCGACATAGTATTCAACACCATGCTCCAGCGCGTTGGTGTGCGGCGAGATGATCAGTGTGTTGCCGTCTATCTCGAACGGATTAACGTTCAGGGTGCGGGTGCTGCTCTGCCCTTCGTAACCGAGCATGTCCACCTCGCCACCGGCGCGGATGGCATCCACCTCGGTATCGTCATCGGCGCGGAAAATACGCACCGAGCCAATTTCGGCGAGGGTGGGAGCGCTGTCGAAGGTAATACTCAGGCGGGTGTCTTCGTACTCGTTGGTATTGCCCGGAATCGGGCTGACACGGGTACCAAGGTCACCGTAGGTAGCCGTGGGCATCTCGAAGGCCTTGGCCACACTCACTGCAATCGTTTTCTGCAGGCTGGAATCGGAACCGCTGGTAAAGGTGATGTCGACCTCGCCCTCGGCAAGCGGGGTCAGTTTCGCAGTATTGCCGGCGACCTCCACGGAGACCGCAGTCTCATCGCTGGACTCGACGGTAAAAGTAT
This sequence comes from Microbulbifer sp. YPW1, assembly GCF_013367775.1. NCBI lineage: Bacteria > Pseudomonadati > Pseudomonadota > Gammaproteobacteria > Cellvibrionales > Microbulbiferaceae > Microbulbifer > Microbulbifer sp. YPW1. The sequence continues at coordinate 1,972,222 of NZ_CP055157.1, read as the reverse complement.
CGGCAGTGACACCGTCGCTCTGAATCGCGGTGACATTTATCTCCAGCGCCGGATCGCCGGCAGTGGTAACCCAGGTAGATTCCGCGTAATCGAGGGTGAGTTGCACAGGTTTGATGCTGGGGTCGCCGACCTTCACATAGTCCACTTCAAAGGAGCGGTTGTAGGTGAAAAAGCCGATACGTCCGGCAGTCTGGTAGAGGCTGTCGGGGTCGGTAAACGAGCCCAACTCCTCGCCATCCAGGTAGACCGTGGACGCGGAGCCAACCATGTCGAAGCGCACCGTGTACCAGGTGCCGTCAGTGCCGTCCTGTGTGCCCAGTTCCAGCGGCTTTCTCGTCTGTGCCAGGCGACTCACGCCACCACTGGTGGCCAGGCCCGCTTCCACCTGGGTGGAGTCGGTGCTGTTCTGCATATTCAGGCCGCCGAAATACCACTGCAGCGGTCCCTGGTAGCGGCCCATGGCAAACAGGTATTTGTTACCGGTGTTGCCGTTGGCACGCGGGCGTATGCGGTACTCCACGGAGTAGTCCGCTGGTACGCCGGAGAAAGCTGCTTCCTTGACCAGGATCAGCTCACCCTCGTTCAGGTTTTCACCGCGGGTGCCGGCGGTGAAGCGCAGGGACTTGCCGGCATCGCCCTCGTCGAGAATGTCGAATTTGCCGGGGTTGTCCAGACCGTAACCGTCGATCAGGGCATCCCAGGTGCTTGCGAATTCGCCGTCTTCAAAGTCGTCGCAGAAATACAGGCTGCCATCTTCCGGACAGGTGAAGGCGGCGGTGCCGCCGGAGCCACTCGATGAACTGCTTGATGAGCCACCAGAACTGCTCGACGAACTACTGGAACTACTTGAAGAGCCGCCGGAACTACTCGACGAACTGCTGGAGCTACTTGATGAACCGCCGGAACTGCTCGACGAACTGCTGGAACTACTTGATGAACTGCTGCTCGAGGAACCGCCGGGGTCCGAGCCACCTCCGGAGCTGCCGCTGTCACAAGCGGCAAGCCATCCGGACAGGACGACCAATACGAGTAGGGAAGGGGTTTTCATGGGACTTGCTCCTCATCATCTTTATTCTTTTGGGATGAGCAATACCGCAGGCTGGTCAATTTTTATTATTGGTCCGGCCAAATTGCCGGACCGAGAATATATTCCTCGGTTATTGTAAGTCCAGTTTGGATAGTCCAATTTAGACTAAAGTCTATACCATGTTAGCGCTCACATGCGTCCGAAAGGCTTCTGCTTTCAGCTTGTGTGTGGAACAGTATTCAACATCGGCCTTTTTGACTTCTACGGGTGTGTCTACCACCCCGCCGCAACTACCGCCCTGGTTATTACTTCACGCCTTAAAAAAAAGCCCATCCACCAAATGGTGGATGGGCTTTTCGGTTACCGTTTTTCTGCCAAAGAACGGCCTTTACTGACAGGCCACTTCACCCAGGCCAATTACATAGCTTTGGCTGTACCCCAGCGGAGAGCTGAAAGGGATCTCACCGTTTTTACCCGCCGTCGCGGCAATGTAATCCGCCAACGCCTGGCCGGCAGGACGACGCTCACTGGCGATCACATCCCGTGAGTACTGCGAGTAATTCAGCGAAAGATCGGGCACCGAGCCGGAGCTGTCACTGATGGTGTAGACCATTGACGAGTCCAGATTACAGGCGCCATCGGACAACCAGACAAGACTGCCGTCGCTGCGAAAATTTCCGTCGGCAACATCGCGGGCGAGTTGCGAGCCGCGCTCTACCAGCCACGCATTGATGTCATCCTTCTCCTGGTGAATCGCATTGATCATGAAGGTGTTGTCTTCCCACAAGACCGTAGCGCCAACACGTACGCTCAGGACGTCTTTGCGATAGTTCATAAAGAAGTTATTGAACATGTGCGAGGTGCCGCGACGGATCAACGGCACACGACGCAGGGTATTACCCAGATCACTGTAGTGATCATCGGTGGTGATAAACGCGTTGTGGTGCATGGTGGTGGTGATCTGCGCGTTGATTTCGCGGCTGTCACTGGAGCCATGCAGTGCGGCACGCTTCACGTTGATCAGTTTGTTGAACGAGATGGTGATGTCGTAGGCACCCACCTTCACATCAAACGCCGCGTCACCGGTGGTGTCGAAGGTGTTTTTGTGAATCCAGATGTCGTGGGAGGCACCGGTGTTGCGGATCATATCCGGGTCCAGGCCATGGTCTTCGGTATGGCCCGCGCCACGGAAATCCAGATGGGTCAGGATCACACTCTCGGCGGTCTGGGTCGGCTGACCGTTGCTGTCCGCGCCGATGGCGAAGCCATTGAAACGGAAGTAACCGTTGCTCAGTCGACCATCGAGGGTTTTATGGGAGCCAATTTTGGTGTTGCGAATCGGCAGACTGCTGTTATTCAAGCGGTTATTGAAAAACTCCACCTGACAGGCATCACCGGAATAGCCGTTATCGGCACACCACTGACGGTAGTCGATACACTGGGCTTCGGTACCGCCAATGGCCGCCTGCACAGAACTGTCTGCACAGTGATTGCGATGCATTGAGATCTCGGTCTCCTGGGCGAAGTCGAACTTGTCGAACACAATCCAGTTGTGGCTATCCCCAGTTACCGCATCCAGCAGCTGCTGCTCGACACTGCGACCCTGCGCATCGTTTTTGGTGATCACGGTCAGCTGGCTGTTGCCGTTTGGATCGTAGCCACCCATGGCGTTCTCACCGTAGCCCACGGCGCGACCGAGGGTTTTTGAAAGACACTCGACAATTTCCTGATCCGTAGTCAGCTCGGCAGAATCGCGCCAGTTGACGCTGGGGTCGGTCGCCAGGATGTAACAGGCATTGCTCACTTCCGGAGACGGGAAGGCACCACCGGAGGATGAAGTACCACCGCTGGAAGAAGAGCTGGAGCTGGCGGTACCACCAGAAGAAGAGGAACTACTGGTACCACCGGAAGAAGAGCTGCTGCTGGAACTGCTGGTGCCGCCAGACGAACTGGAACTGCTCGATGAGCTTCCGCCGGAGGATGAACCGCTACCACCGGCGCAATCACCTGCAGCCGGTGCCACACCGGTGACAGACAGGCTGTCGATGTTGGCAAGGCCGCTACCACCGGTGGCCTGTAGACGAATTTCGTTATAGCCCGCGTTCAACCATACGGTCACAGAACCACTGTCCGCGTAATTACCCCAGGCACCGGTGCCGCTCATTCCGAGACTGGTCTGGCTGCCCTGATTGACAAGCACTTCCGCAGGGCGATCACTGCCACCATTGGCGTAGCGCCAGCTCAGGGTGTAATTACCCGCTTGCGGGACCACTACCGACCAATCCACACCCATACCGCTTGTGTTGTCGGTATTGGCGTAACCGGAACCGGTGTACCCGCTGTGCTCAGACTCGAGCGCGCCGTCAACGGAACAGAAGCCCGGCTCGCTCTCCTGCAACACCAGCGTGGTCGGTGCAGTGGCGATGACAGCATCGTCCCCGTTGGAGTTGTACACCACTAGGTTCTGGTCGGTGACTTTTATCCAGTAGTAGTAAGTACCATCCGCGAGATCGATATCCGTGTAGCTGTTGCCAACAACGCTGGAAGCGATGCGTAGGCGTCCAGCGGGATCCGGGTCGGTATCCCGGTAAATCTCCTGGTTGCGCACATCAATGTTGCTGATATTCCAGTTCAGGTTTGCATCGGAGCCACTGACCGCAACATTCAGCGTTACGCTTCCGCCACTGGAAGAACTGCCACCGGACGAGGATGAAGAGGAGGAGGAAGATGAACTACTGCCACCGGAGGAGGATCCACTGCCAGTGGCATTGTAGACTTCAAACTCGGCAATCTGCGGTGCACTGGAGGCGGAGTCGATCATCAGGTTGATCTTGTCCATGCTGACGTCGCCGAGATAAACCTGCAGCGCAGAACCGATACCATTACCAGAGGTGAGCTCCGCACCGGTATCGTTATTCACCAGGCGCCAGGCCTGCACATTGTTGCCAATCTCGCGAATGATCACGGTGTTGAAATTTCCACCGAAATTTTTCGCAGAGATACGTTCGCCGCTCGTAGAGGAAGGCTGCCAGTAGGTAGCCAGGTCGCCATCGACGGCATTGCCATAGCTCGACCCTCCGCCCTTGCTGGAGCCGTCTGCATCGCCACTCAATGCCAGGTTGGGACCAAGGTCGCCGCCGGAACCGCCGCTGCCCCCGGAGGAGCTGGAACTGCTGGACGAGCTTGAGGAACTGGAGGTACCACCGGACGAGCTGCTGGAAGAGCTCGAGCTGCTCGAGGAACTGGAGCCACCAGAAGAGCTGCCACCAGTCACTTCACAGTTGCCGTCATCCACCAGCAGTCCTTTGTTGGCTCCGGCAGTTGCAGCCACAATCTGTGGCACACAACCGGCATCGCTCAGGGAATAGCTGTAAGGAATATTGACGGAAGTGGTCGATACCGGATTCGGGCCGGCCGGATGATTACTATCGCTATCGGCCGTCCAGGAGACATTGGACCAGATATTACCGCTGACTTCCCAGTAACCCATATCGTTGGTGTAGAAAGTACCGAGCGGATCCTTCGAGTTTTCGAAGTAGTTATTTTCCGCCTTCATTTCACCGCCAATACGCGGGTTCATACCAGACTTGGTGATACCCACGTAATGGTTATTGAAGGCATGCGCGGTCGCACCGCGCAAAAGCGGCGTACGGGAGTCGATATTCTCGTACAGGTTATGATGGAAGGTGACGGGGCCATTATTGAGATCGCTATCGCTTGAACCTACAAGACCACCGCGGCCGGAGTTACGCAGGATGCTGTAGGAAAGCGTGACGTACTTGGTCTCTGCCTTCATATCAAACAGTGCATCGTACCCCGCACTCTCGCCACCAGATGCTTCGAGGGTGAGATGGTCTGCCCACACGTTGTAGACGTTGCTTTCCATACCCACGGCATCGCCACCATTGGAGGTGGGAGAACCGGACTTTTTCACGTTACGCACGTGCAGGTTCTGCAGGATGATATTGGAAGCATTGCGCAGGTGGATGCCCAGTTCGTCGAACAGTGCCCCATTGCCGACACCGATCAGCGAGATATTGCTGACATCCTTGATTTCGATTTTGTCTTCGGCGGTATTACAGCTTGCTCCGGACACCTTGCTGGTGTTGCCGTGGTTGATAGTGCCTTCGACGTGAATAATGATCGGCGTATCGCTGGATGGGCGATTACATAGCGCCGCGTGGATTTCAGTACCTGTGGTGGCATACACCACATTGCCACCAGCACCGCCGGTGGTACCTCCGTTTTGTGTAGCAAACCCCGTGGCCTGCGCGGAAACATCCGCGGCCGCGAAGCTGCCCAGCAATGCGCTCAGCACCGCTGTTCTCTTCAGCATGATCTGCATGTGACCTTCCGTATTTATGGTTATTTAGAAGATTTAGTCAGACGACTAGTCACAGGCACAACGCCCGAAAGACACGGCCCGATCACGCGTACGGCGTTCAGGACTAACGGGAACAACTTTTAGTTAGAGACCAATCATCATCGCTGTGGGCCTCAAGGGACAGACGGCCCGCAATATTGGTTTGCCATTATTATTAATTTCGGCCCGCTGAACAGGCCACAATTGGCAATACCAAAACAGGAGCGACGATAGCCACATTAAAAAGATCTGTAAAGCCTATTTATAGTCCGGCAGACCAATATGAGAAGCCTATGCGCCCCGTAAGATGGTTGTAACGCCAATATTCTGGTGAAAAAGCGCTATGCGATTATGTGGTGACACCGTTTAGTCAATCTATGGTGCGCTGAAAGAAGAAAATACAGGCAGTTTTGGACAGACCAAAAAAGCCGGGCTTAAAGCCCGGCAATGCCATCCTGATCATATGGGAACATCGATAAATACATCAGGGTGCAGACAGTATCGAAATAAGCCATCTGCACACGTAATACTGCAGGGTCATTCAATCAGCCCCAGCGCCCGCGGCAGAAACTCGCTGATTGCCGGCACCAGAGTGACCAGTGCCAGTACCACGAACATCATGAGATACATGGGCATCAGCGGGCGTATCAACGCTGTGATTGATGTTTTGGAAATACTGGCACCCACAAACAGCACACTACCCACCGGCGGCGTACACAGGCCAATACACAGGTTCAGGATCATCACAATACCGAACTGCAGCGGCGACATGCCCAGTTCGGTCACCACCGGCAGGAAGATGGGAGTAAAGATCAGCACCGCCGGGGTCATATCCATAAAGGCACCGACCGCGAGCAGAATCAGGTTGATGGTGAGCAGGATCAGTAGTGGGTTGTCGCTCAGGGTGATCAGCGCCTGGCTGATGGTCTGCGGGATATTCTGGTAAGACATGATCCAGGACATCGCGGAAGACGCGGCGATCAGGAACATCACAATCGCCGTGGTCTCGACCGACTTGGTCAGCAGCGCCGGCAACTGATTCAGCTTCACCTCCTTGTACACCACACAGGACAGCAGCAGTGAGTAGAGCACCGCAATCGCACTGGCTTCGGTGGCAGTGAAGAAGCCGCTGATGATGCCGCCGATCACGATAAAGATCAGGAACAGGCTGGGCACGGCATCGATGGTTTTTTCGAAGGCTTCCTTCAGGGTGGGTTTCTCACCCACCGGGTAGCCTTTGGCTTTTGCCCACAGGCCGCACACCATCATCAACCCCAGCGCCAGCAGCAGGCCCGGCAGGTAACCGGCAATAAACAGTGCAGCGATGGATACACCACCGGAGGCCAGGGAGAATACGATGAGAATATTGCTCGGCGGAATCAACAGACCGGTGGTGGAGGAAGCCACGGTTACTGCGGTGTTGAAGTTCTTGTCGTAACCCGCCTTGGTCATGGACGGAATCATGAAACCGCCGATGGCCGAGGTGGCGGCTACCGCGGAACCGGAAATGGAACCGAACAGGGTACAGCTGATGATATTCACGAACGCCAGGCCGCCGGGGAGCATACCGACCAGCACCTTGGCGAAGTCGATAATGCGTCGGGCGATACCGCCGCTGCCCATCAACATGCCGGAGAAGATAAAGAACGGAATCGCGAGCAGCGCAAAGCTGTCGATACCGCTGGCCATACGCTGGGCCATGGTGATCATGGCCGGGTCGAAGTCGATGGTACACAGCATGGTGAGCAGCGTAGCGGCACCAATACTGACGGAAATGGGGACATTCAGGGCGAGAAGGATCAGAAAACTGACCAGCAATACCAGAACTGCAACTTCCACGATGACTCTCCTCGCTTAGGCTTCGACGGCAGCTTCGGGCTGCTTTTGTTTTTCTTTCTGTACCGGGGCGCCTTGCACTTCTGCGTCGTCGGTATACGGGTGCACTTCCGAATCAAACTCGGTAGGCAGCTCTTCCTTACTGGTCACCAGCTCGATCAGGTGGTCGATGGAAAAGAGGCAGATCAGCAGGCCGGAAATCGGCAGCACGCTGTAGACATAGCCCATGGGCAAGTTCAGTGCCGCGGAGGTCTGTTCCAGCTCAAATGTAAGCAGCATCAGTTTTGCACCGCCGTAAACCATGGCGGAGGCCGCAAAGGCAAAGCACACCAGCACCACAAAAATCTGTAGCGCGCGACGCTTGGCACCGTGCAGCGCATTGCTCAGCAGGTCGATCCCAAGATGGGAGCGTTTGCGGTAGGCGTAGGCACCGCCGAGCAAACCAATCCAGACCAGCAGGTAGCGCGCCACCTCTTCGGTGTAGGAACTGGGCTGCATGGGCAGGAAGCGGGTCAGGATTTGCCAGGTCACGTCCAGCACCATCAGTGCCAGCAGCGTACCCAGCACAAGGCCCAGGGCCTTTTCAATTTTCTGCATCATCTTTGCCTTCCACTGTTATTTTTCTAGTGGGCGTTTATTCTGAACAATTAGTTAATGGCTTTGATCTGGTCCAGCAGATCTCCGACCTCGGTGCCCTGGTAGCTGTCGTGCAGCGGTTTGACTGCATCGATAAAGGGCTGCTTGTCCGGGTAGATCACTTCCACACCGGCCGCCTTCACCGCCGCCAGGGATTCCTCGGTGGACTCCTGCCACAGCTTGCGTTGGTAAGTCACCGCTTCATCCACTGCCTGGCTCAGCCACGCCTGCTGTTGCGGTTCCAGCTTGTTCCACACCTCAGTACTGATCAGCAGCAGGTCCGGCACATAAGTGTGCTCGTCCAGGGTGTAGTACTTGGATACTTCGTAGTGCTTGGAGAGATAGAAACTCGGCGGGTTGTTCTCGGCACCGTTGACCACGCCCTGCTGCAGCGCGGTGTACAGCTCGCCCCAGCTCACCGGCGTCGCGGCGCCGCCGAGGGTGTTGACCATTTTGATCGCAGTCTGGCTGTTCTGAACGCGAATCTTCTGGCCATTCAGGTCTTGCGGGCTATGCACTGCAATGTCGTTCATGTAGAAGCTGCGGCTGCCTGCATCCAGGTAGCCCAGGCCGCGCAGGCGCGCGCGCTCGCAGGCCAGCAGCAGGTCTTTGCCGATGGGGCTCTGCAGCACATTCCAGAAGTGTTCGGAATCGCGGAATACGTAGGGGAGGTTGAAGACCTTCATCTCCGGCACAAAGCCCTCCATAGGGCTGGCGGAAACCTTGGTCATGGCCAGGCTGCCGATCTGCAGCAGCTCGATCAGTTCGCGCTCGCTGCCCAGCTGGCCGCCGGAATAGATATCAATACGCATGGTATCGCCGGACAGCTCGCGCAGGCGCTCATCCATAAATACCATGGCGCGGTGCACCGAGTGCTGCTGATCCAGGGTGTGCGCGAGCTTCAGTGCAACCTGGTCTTCCTGAAAACCACAGCTGGCGAGAAATAGCGTAGCGCCAGCCAAGGCCGCAGTGCGGAACTGCCGCCAGAATCTTCTCATTATCATCATTTGTGACCTGCGATTTATTTCTTATCGGGTACAGGTTTGCTGGCTTGCCACATCAAAGAGCACGAAAGCCCGGGCGGCAGACCAGATTGGTCATACCATCGTAACAACTTGCGCACTGTTTGCGCAATCTTGATTTTGTTGCGCCGCTATATAGTCAGCCCGCGGAATGATCGCGCCGCGGTGGCCGATTACCTGGGCAGCGCAGCGGTTGCCGGCGACAATCGACTGCTCCGGGCTCGCGCCTTGCAGGCGTGCCGCCAGGTAGCCCGCATTGAAGGAATCCCCGGCACCGGTGGTATCCACCACGCTGCTTACCGGCGGCACCTCAATAGCGGTAAGCGCTCCGTCGACCTGCAACAACACCGGCTCCGCACCGCGCTTGATCACCAGCTCCGATACGCCGAAACCGGAATTGCGCTTCACGCAGCTCCCCGGGCGCTTGTCACCCCACAGGGCCTGCTCGTCTTCGAAGGTCAGCAGTGCCATGTCTGCCTGCTGCAGGAACTGCGCAACCACTGCGCGCGCGGCATCCGCGGACGCCCACAGGCGCGGGCGATAATTACTGTCGAAGGCGACGCGACCGCCCTGGGCGCGATACGCCGCCAGGAATGCCAGCAGTTCAGCGCGCGCTTCGGCACTCATGATGGCAAGGGTGATACCGGACAGGTACAGGCAGTCCATCTGCATCAGGTGCGCTTTGAGTGCTTCGCGCCGCACCGGATCGGCAAACAGCTCCCGCGCAGGCGCTTCGCCGCGCCAGTAGGTAAAGTAGCGCTCGCCGTCCGGGGTATTCTGGATCATGTAGAGCCCGGGACAGCGGCCGGGCAGGCGGGCGATGGCCGAGGTATCAATGCCCTCGTCAGCAAGGCGTGTGAGCACTTCCTCACTGTACGGATCATCGCCGAGCAACGTTACATAGCTCACACTGACACCGCCGCGGGCGATGTACACCGCGGTGTTGTAGGTGTCCCCGGCATAGGACTGAGCCAGCAGCGCCCTCGCCTGGCCTCCGCCATCTTTCTGGCCCGCCGCTTGCGGTGCCAGTTCAACCATTACCTCACCCAGTGCTGCCAATTTCACGGTGCCCACCTCTATATTGTATTTATCACCGACAGCCCCGTTCTCGCGCCAGCACGCAACAAGGCCTTACCAAAATATTTCGCAGGTATAACCAATTTGACCGATTAAGGCAACTGGCGCAGCACTTTCACGCCCCTCTGAACAAAGCCCCAACTGGTAATGCCACCTTACCAGATTATTTTGATACTGAGAATACATGCAATAGAGACGACCGATCTCCCTGCCTTTACCCCGATTTCAGACTTTCTGTGCCCTCGGGCGCCGGCGGATGCAGATTAAATTTCCAAATTAAAGCGCCTATCTACCTACCTGGTTACCCCTTCGTAGGTCAGCCCCAACAGATGAGCCCCGCAATTTACTCCGCGAACAACTTCTAAGCCCGACCGTATTTCGCTAGAATCGTTAGGATATTAGGACTGGTGGTCAGACAAGTTGCAGCCTAAGCGACAGCAACGCCACCAGCCAGGGGGCAACTTCTGCCGACCCTGTTTGGAAAAACAAATACAGAGGCGCAATACCCGTGGAACTGCAAGCAGTAAAAGCCGAAAGACTCTATTTGAAGGTTGCCGAGCAGCTCTCGCGACTCATCACCAGTGGTTCCATCAAGCCCGGAGAGCGCCTGCCCTCGGAACGGGTACTGGCGGACAAACTCGGCGTCAGCCGACCGACCATCCGTGAAGCGATGATTGCCCTGGAAATTTCCGGTGTTATCGAAATCCGCACCGGCTCCGGCATCTACGCCACCCAGAAGCAGTACCAGCAAGCCCAACCGGAGATTGGTGACAAGGGGGTTGGCCCTTTTGAAATCCTGGAAACCCGCTTCATCATCGAATCAGAAGCCTGTGCCCTTGCCGCAGCCCGCATCTCAAGTGATCAGATTCGTGAGCTGAAGCAGGTCCTCAAAGAAATGGAGGAGGAAGAAAGCCGGGCAGATGCCTCCGAAAAAGCGGACTGGAAATTCCACAGCATTATTGCCGAAGCTTCCCAGAACACTGCGATTATCGGTATCGTCAACTGGCTGTGGGAACTGCGTAACCAGTCAGAGCTGAGCACCGGCTTTATGGAGCGACTGCGTGCCGAAGGGGTGCACCCTTCCATTGAGGATCACCGCAAGATCATTCTCGCGCTGGAACAGCGCAATCCGGAAAAAGCCCGCGCAGCCATGCGTAACCATATCGACAACGCCACCGCGGCGGCCGCAACCTATTTTGAACAGGACCCAGCCTGAGCTACTTTCCAGCTGCAGAATACCGCTCATCCAAGCATTCAAAGAGAGCCCGGGAACGCCCAGAAACACAAAGAGTTTCGTCCGTTACCGGGATCTACCCAATATTTCTTTCAGTAGCGTCCGCCTGCCGCCTGCAATAAAGCGCTCCAGCGCAGTGTGGACCGCGTCGGTAAATTTTTCACTCTTCAATAGCCTGGGGAAAACTATACCGGCGTGGGTCAGCAGGGCCGTCACGTGATCCCGGGTGGGGAAGTCCTCCTGCTCTTTCTGACGCTTCAGCATGTCTACCAACTGGCGCGCTCCGGGGTCGTTCGGTGGAAAACACTGCTGACCGAAAGAGCCCCGGTATATACAGGCAATCCAGGCGGCCACCACCGCACTCAGTAACGGAATTTCCCACCCTCCCTCGATCCCCTCAAGCGCAGGCTCAAGAATGCGCTGCGGGAGTTTCTGACTACTGTCGGAAGCCACCTGCTGGCAGGTATAAGGTACCGAAGGATTGGAAAAACGGGCGATCAGCGTATCGCAATACTGCCTGAGATCCACATCGGGCAGCGGCTGCAATGTTGGCAGTATTTCCCGCTGCATCAATGCCAGTACGAATTTTCGGAGCAGCGGATCCGCCGCGGCCTCATAAATATAGGAGTAGCCGAACAAGGCGCCGAGAAATGCCAGAGCCGAATGACTGCCATTCAACAGACGTAACTTCATACGCTCGTAGGGCGCCACATCCGCAACCACGCTCACACCTACTGAACGCCAATCCGGGGAGGGCGCGACAAAGTTATCTTCGATAACCCACTGGCGAAAACTTTCGCTCAGTAGACAGGCGGTATCGCGGTAACCGGCGCGTCTCTGAATCCCTTCAGCAATGGACTCACTGGTAGCGGGGACCATACAGTCCACCATCGTGCTACAGAACCCTATATGCTGCTCCATCCATCGCGCCAGGCCGCTATCCTGCAGGCGCGCCGCGGTCAGCAGGCAATCCCGTAACAGTGCACCGTTATCTGGCAGGTTGTCACAGCTGAGTAGATTGAACCCCGCAAGCCCACGCGCGCGGCGCAAACGGCAGGCGGCCAGAACAAAGCCATGTAGGGTTTTTGGAGTGCCCGGGTGCAAGATATCGTGCTCGATATCCGGATGTGAGAGATCCAGAGCGCGCGAACCAGGCTTCAGGCAATAGCCTTTTTCCGTGACCGTCGCGGTAACCACATGGGTAGATTCCGCAGCCAGCGCCTCAATCACCGCGGCGGGGTTTTCCGGCGCGACCAGCACTTTCGCCACGGCGCCCACGACCCGCAACTTGCCGGCGTCACCATTGCGCTCGCACAGCGTGTAGAGACCGTTCTGCGATTGCAGGCGATCCCGCATGTCCGGGCTGCGCAGGCTGACCGCAGTAATCCGCCAATCACCGCCACCCCGACGCAAAATCTCATCCACATACACCGCCTGGTGCGCACGATGAAAATTACCGATACCAATGTGGACAATGCCACTACCGGAGTCCGCGGGATTGTAGCCCGGCATGGCTACATCGTTGCCGACGGTATTCCGTTTCTCAGAAACGGCCTTGAGAAACTGCAGATAAAGCTTGGAAGTTTGCGAAGAAGCCTGTTTTGAAAAAATAGGCATAGCGCACCTTAGCCGAGGCTTTTCAACGCATGGATGACTCCGCGCAGCTCCGCCAGCCCCTTGAGGCGACCAACATAGGAGTACCCCGGCTTGGCCGAGCCCACTTGCAGCTCGTCTGCCATCAGATGACCGTGGTCCGGGCGCATGGGAATCTCACAACCATCGCCGGTTCCGCGACGACGCCCCTCCTCCTCAAGAAGCGCCCGGATCAGGCCGACCATGTCGTTGTCACCATTCAGGTGGTCGGACTCGTAAAACGAGCCGTCGGGTTCGCGGATGACATTGCGCAGATGCACAAAGTAAATGCGCTCAGCAAATTCACGGGTCATCGAAACCAGGTCATTATCGGCGCGCGCGCCGAAGGATCCTGCACACATGGTCAAGCCGTTGGACGGGCTTGGGTAGGCACCAAGTAGAGCACGCGCATCCTCTGCGGTAGATACGACGCGCGGCAAGCCGAACAGGGAAAAGGGCGGGTCATCCGGGTGGATACACATTTTCACACCGACGGACTCCGCCGCGGGTATGATTTCCTGCAGAAACAGGAACAGGTTTTCACGAAACCGGTCGGTACCCAGTGCATTAAATAACTGTATGGACTCGCGGATACTGTCGCGATCGTGGGAACCCTCCCCACCGGGCAGTCCGGCAATAATATTGCGCTCGAGCTGTGCCAGTTCATCGCCGTTCATTTGCTGCAGATAGTTCTCTGCACGCGCGAGAACATCTGCGGGGTAGTCCCCTTCCGCACCGGGTCGTTTGAGTACGTGAATATCGTAGGCGGCAAAGTCGGCCATCTCAAAGCGCAGGGCCTGACTGCCATTCGGCAGGGTGTAATTCAGGTTGGTGCGGGTCCAGTCCACTACCGGCATAAAGTTGTAGCAGATGGTGGTGACACCGGCCTTGCCCGCATTGATCACCGACTGCCGGTAGTTCTCAATCATCCGCTCAAAATCGCCGGTGCGCGCTTTTATATCATTGTGCACTGGAATACTTTCAATCACTGACCAGCTGAGCCCCTCGGCCTCGATCATGGACTTGCGCTGCTGAATGGCGTCTTCCGGCCACAGCTCACCCGCCGGGATCTCGTGCAGTGCACTCACGATCCCCGTCGCTCCCGCCTGGGCAATATGCCGCAGGGTGATTCCGTCATCTGGTCCAAACCAGCGCCATGTCTCTTGCATCGGACTATTCCTATTCATTCCTCTTTCAGGGTCTTGTCATCGCGAGCCTCGGCTCAAGCGGCAGATCGCGATCGATGATTGAACGCGCAACTGGTAAGACCACCGGACCAATTAAACTCAGTTTTAGGTGAAATGACAAGTGATAGGGGTCAGAAAGCCGCTATTCCTCTAGCAACCCGGGCCAAGTGTTTATTTTTCGAGCATTAAATGGCCAGAGTGAGGGAATATGGCGCCAGATCTGGGTGATTTATTGCGTTTTAGACAAAAAGCCTAGTGGCATGATTGTAAGGCCAGATAAAGCTCCCTAAATTTTGTCAGTCGACTCGGTAGGTTCTGAGTCGACGGGGAGCGGCCGCGCAGTGGTGGTTTTGGCTGCCGCTTCTTTCCAAACCTGGCGTAGCCACCCGATGGCAACATGCCAGCCACCCAATCCTGGAATATTCCGGAGATAATAATGAATAACGAAATAGCGATCGCAAAACAGCGAAGATTGAGAAAGTATGCCCGCATCGGTGCGGTGTATCTGGCACCCCTGTCGCTATCACTGGCGATGGCCAGTGCCCCACTGCAGGCTGCCCCCGGCTATCGCGGCGGCCAACCACTACCCAGCAGTTTCAGTCAGACGATCAATGCCGCCAGCCACGGTGTGATTGCCAGTGACGGAATAGATGATAGCGCCGCACTGCAAAACATCATCGATACCATGATCCCTCTTGGGAACTCACCATCCAACCGCATCGCAATCCAATTACCCGCCGGTGAAATACACCTGGACGATGAGGTACATGTGGATCGCTCGGGCGTGGTGATTCTCGGCGCCGGCAATTCCCCGAGCAGCGGCACCAAAATTACCGTGCGCAGCTGGCAACCTTACGGTGTCGACGCCAGTGGCGCGCCTGACTTTGACAAGAAGTACTGGCCGGGCTTCGGTGCCTTCCGCGCGGAAACCCGCATCAAGCACGCCAACGAACCCGCCTATGAGGGCAGTGTCAATTTTCACTGGAAACACGGCATCGAGTTTGACCAGGCTGCATCCCTCGGTGACACAGTGCTCCACCTGGAAGCCAATGCTGCCAGCAAGTTTTCAGTAGGCGATCTGATCTACGTGGGTGCTGCCACCGATACCGCCTTCCTGGATCTGGGCGAGGTACCCAGCAGCAAGCGCTCGAAATCGCACCTGCAAACCGGGCATATGCGCACACAGATCTTTACCGTCACGGCACGCAATACCAGCAACGATACCGTCACGCTCAACGCGCCGCTGGAATTCGATATACCGATTAATAACAGCAGCGGTTACAAGAGCCGGGTTATGCCGGTCACCGCAGTACAGGATGTGGGCTTCCGCGATTTTTACCTGCAGATGTCCACCACGGGTACCAATTGTGCGGGTTACAACGGCAACGATTACTCCACGTCCAACCCCTCTGGCGTCGGGCACAAGTATGTCAATCTGTGCCCGGAGGACGCCATCCACGGCATTATTTTCAAGTGGGCGACCGATGGCTGGGTGGATAACGTACGCATCGAGATGATGGGCTCCCACCCACTAGTGACCGAGTTCGCCCGCCATATGACATTCAAGAACAACCATTTCCACGGTTCCTGGAACAAGGGTGCTGGGGGCAACGGTTATGTGCGCGGCTCAAAACTCTACGACAGCCTGATCCAGGGCAATACGCTGGAGCGACTGCGCCATCTCACATTGCAGTGGTCCGCCACCGGCAATATCGTGGAGAACAATACCCTCGACTGCGATATCAACCTGCACGGCGGCTGGGAGCGCAACAACCTGATTCGCAACAATACCGTCGCCGTCCCCTTTGAGCATAGAAACTGGGCCAATGGCGCGCCGGACAGCGGTACCTGGCAGCCTGTCTGGTACGGTTCGGGCGATCACGCAAGTGACTGGTCCGGCCCCACCGGCCCAAACAATGTGTTTCTTAACAACAGTTTTTCCAAGGGGGTCAGTGCCGGCTCCAGCATTGTTCCCTGGGGGCTGTTTGACGATGCCGGGGTGAGTTATGCCTTTGCCTGGGATGGTAACCAGTACAAGCACCTGAATATCAGCGGTACACCGATTGCCAGCTGGAACCAGGACAACGCCGAACTGGTCGCCCAGCAGATGCCCCTGTCAGGGGTCTATACCAGCAGCAGCTCAGGAGGGGGCTCGTCGAGCAGCTCTTCCAGCAGTTCTTCTGGTGGCTCAAGCAGCTCGAGCAGCAGCTCCAGTGGCGGCGGCGGCAGCTGTAGCACGATCATCACAATTCCCTGGGATCAGCGCACCGAAGTGACACTACAGGCCGGGGCCTGCGTACAGTTCGATCGCGACCTGAGCGGAGAGAGCCTGCAGGTATGGGACAGCGATGCCAACCCAAGCTGTGATTTTCGCGGCACCATCACATCCGTGGATGGTAGCGGCTCGCTGGCCGTTTCCTCGAACTACGCCTCTTCCAATGGTTTTTCGGGAACGACCCTAAAATACCAGCCCAATAATGGCTGTTACTACGTGAAAACCCGCGCCTATTGATCTGTCACAGGCGGCACCGAGTGCCGCCTTGCCACAAAAAAGCCCCACCTGGGTGGGGCAAATTGCGTGGATGGAGAGAGAAAAGAAGGATCGTTAGTGCGTCACCCCAGATCACCCAGCTGCAGGTGATCCATATCGTCGAACTGCTGGTTCTCCCCGCCCATGGCCCAGACAAAACTGTAATTACAGCTGCCCGCACCGCTGTGAATGGACCAGTGCGGTGAAGCGATCGCCGTTTTGGGTGCCAGTGGCAGCGCGCGGGTTTCGTGGGGCTGCCCCATAAAATGGAAGACCCGCTCTTCTTTGGGGAAATCGAAGTACAGGTACACCTCGGTGCGACGGCGGTGGGTGTGCGGCGGCTTGGTGTTCCACACACTGCCGTTGGCGAGACGGGTAATACCCATCACCAGCTGGCAACTATCCACAACGCCCGGGCAGATGGACTGGCAGATGACCCGCTCATTGCTGCCGTCGATGCTGCCGAGCTCGACCCGGTTGGCCTTGTCCAAGGGAATATGCACGGTTTCCGTCACCCGGTGCGCCGGGTAGCTGACCAGATAGAACTCCGCCGGTACGGCATCATCGGCGCTGGTGAAGGTCACCGCTTTGCTGCCCCGGGCCACATAGAGGCTGTCGAACTTTTCCATCGGAAATTCTTTACCATCCACCGCAACGGCACCGGCTCCGCCGATATTCACCACCCCCAGTTCACGGCGCTCACAGAAGTAGTCACTGGCCAGTTCTTTGTGGGTCGGTAGCGACAGTGGCTGGTGGCGCAAGGGCACCGCCGCACCGACGACAGCGCGATCCACGTCGGTATAGGTGAGATTAAGCGCGCCGGATTCAAACAGCGATTCCATACAGAAAGACTCGCGCAACTCGGCGTTGGTCATACGCTGGTAGCGCACGCTGTCGGCACTATGCAAAAAATTCATCTTGGCTCCTCAAAATATGGCCATCTACATCTAATTGAAATTCTTAACCGGGAAGTGCGGTTATTCGCTGGCCTGGACAAACGCTGCATCTTCACCAAGTGCTGCCGACGTTTGCTCCAGGTAGGCAATAAACTGTTCGCGTGTCTGGATATCGTCATCGCGCCAGACCGCGGCAAACTGGTAGCGTGCCCGATCGCCGCCTTTTAGCAGTACCAGGTGATTGTGCGCATCGTCAGTAATGTTCTGGAGATCAGCATTGCGAAAAAAGATCGCCATTCCCAGGTTGTCATTCGCCAGGCTCTGTTCTCCCCAGGTGGCCAGATACCCCCACTGCTGATTGGTGTCCGTGGATACCAGCGGCTCAAGGCCGTGGCGCACGATGCCCGTGGCCCAGGTTTCTACCGGCGCCTCGCTTTGCGCCAGCACCTGGGTCAGGCGCGAGCCGGGCGCAATACTCAGGGTCATCTCCAGGTCTCGCTCGGTATCCGCCGCTATCCAACCGCGGTAGTGCAGGTGCACGCCCGAGGCTGTGGCCTCGTTGAACACATCGAGGGACGCACCTGCAAACTGCCGCACACCCTCAAGCTTGCCTTCGTGCCACAGGCCTACACCGCCAATGCCCAGTGAAGGGCCCACTTTGAGCACATCCATGCCCCAGTCCGCTAACGCGTGATAGTCGGTGCCATCCTGCCCCACCTGTGGCAACACCAGCTGCGGTTTTGTTTTGCCGAAAATATCGATCGCGGCGCGCTCGTCAAAATACAGGCGATAGGCCACCTGCTCGGATTCCCAACCCGGCCCTTCGTATTTGAACAGGCGATTGCCAATCTGGTGATCCGACGGCAACTGCATCGTGGTTACCGGTACATACTCGCCACCACTGAGCTTGCCATCCTCGCCAAGTGTGCCGCCCTTGCGCACCGCCAGCTCCGCGTAGGTACCGCGGACGGCCTCGGTCGCCGGTGCGCGCTCGGTCGTTTTTGCCGGCACCTGCACCTTATCTTCGACTGCAGCGATTTCGCTTTTTTCCCCGCAACCACTGAGCGCAAGCACCAGCAGGCTGGCAGCACTGACCGCCACTGCCATCGATCTCTGTGTAAAACCTGGCATGTTCAAATCCCCACCTAGACTTTATGGTAAGGCCAACATACACTACTGCAACTGGTATTACCACATGACCAATAAGGTGAGCCCGCGTTCATAGCCTCTCCTGGGTCAGACGCATCTGATACGATCGTGCCAAATACCGGCAAACCGGATAACAGAAATAAAGGTTGCACCATGACTGTAAATCGAAGCCTGCACCTCGGGCTGGGACTGCTGATCGGCGGTCTCTGCACCAGTATCCATACAACTGCGAACGCGTTTGCCAGCGCCAGCGCTGCCGCACAGGCAGAGTACTGGCCGGAGCCGGTTGCGTGGCAGGCACCGGCCGCGGAAATACCGGCCTATGTCGAGAAACTCTCGCCAGAACTGAGCGAAGCGGCCATCACCGCTGCCGCCAACCGCGTGGCCGATTGGCAACTGAGCCAGTACGACCTGCGCAGCAACATGATGCGCCCAGAGGGGCGCGCGAGCGGTATTCCCCAGGGCTGGATGTACGCCACCTGGCAAATCGGCCTGTTGGAATGGGCCAAGGTCAGCAAGCAGCTGCCGTACGAGCAGGCGGTCATCAACAACTCCGCCGTCAATCAGTGGCAACTGGGCCCGCGGGTGCACCATGCCGACGACCACGCCATGGGTGCGGTTTACCTGGACCTGTACGAGCGCATGGGCGGTGAGGAAAAAATCGCGCACCTGAAACAGCAATTCGACCGGGTACTGGCGGATCAGCCGGAAACCAGCCTCTACTTCGACAACGACGACAAGTTCCACCAGGACCTGGCCCATCGCAATTTTGACGATCCCGCGTGTACTGTGCGCTGGTGCTGGGCCGATGCCATCTTTATGGCACCACCGGTATGGGCGGAGCTGGCCCGCATTACCGGCTCGCAGAAATACCTCGACTTTATGGACAAGGAGTTCTGGGTCACTACCGATTACCTCTACAGCAAAGACGAACAGCTTTATCTGCGTGACAGCCGCTACTTCGAGCGCAAAGACAGCAAGGGCCGCCTGATTTACTGGGGCCGCGGCAACGGCTGGGTGCTCGCCGGTATCGCCCGCACCTTGAAGGCCATGCCCGATCACTTTGCCGGCAAAGAGCGCTACCAGACCCTGTTCCAGGAAATGAGCGCGCGGCTGGTGGACCTGCAGCAGAAAGACGGCAGCTGGCCATCCTCCCTGCTGGAAATTGAAGAGCAGTCACCACCGGAGTCCAGCGGTACCGCACTGCTGGTGTACGCGCTGGCCTGGGGTGTGAACAGCGGCCTGCTGGCCGACGAGAAGTACACCAAAGCCGTTCAAAAGGGGTGGGCCTCGCTGGTGGATAGTATCCAGCCCAACGGCAAGCTCGGCTGGGTCCAGCAGGTGGCCTACGCGCCCGGCTCCGCCACCGCCGATGACACCCAGCTGTATGGCACCGGCGCTCTGCTGCTGGCCGCCTCACAGGTGGTTCAGCTCGAACAAACCGGCGAGTAAGTAACTACTACTAGGAGTACCCCAGGCATGAGCGACTTTCTGCAACAACAGTTTGGCCTCGACGGCAAAGTGGCCATGGTCACCGGCGCCAGCCGCGGCCTCGGCAAGGCGATGGCGATGGCACTGGGCCGCGCCGGTGCCCGCACCATTCTTGTGGGTTCCAGCCCAACCAGTGCCGCAGCGGCGGCAAAAGAAATGACCGAAGCGGGACTGGATGCGATCGCCCTCGGCTGCGACCAGTCGCAGCCGCAACAGATCGACGCCCTGTTCCAGGAAGTGACCGTCCGCTATGGTCGGCTCGACATTCTGGTGAACAATGCGGGCACCATACGCCGTGCGCCGGCGGTGGATTATTCCGATGACGACTGGAACGCGGTGATGGATACCAACATCAACGGCGTGTTCAGAATGTGTCGCGCAGCCGGCGCCCTGATGTTGAAACAGGGCGCAGGCAAGATCATCAATATTGCCTCGCTGCTCAGCTTCTCCGGTGGTATTACCGTACCCGCCTACGCCGCCAGCAAGGGCGCGGTATCACAGCTCACCAAGGCGCTGGCCAACGAGTGGGCCGCGAGCAATATCCAGGTCAACGCCATTGCCCCGGGCTATTTCGCCACCGACAACACCGCTAACCTGCGCGCGGATGCCGAGCGCAATGCGGCGATCAGCGCGCGCATTCCCGCGGGACGCTGGGGCAACCCGGAAGATCTGGCCGGCGCCGCGGTGTTTCTCGCTTCCCCTGCCGCAAACTACATGAATGGCCACATCATGCTGGTGGATGGCGGCTGGATGGCACGCTGACACTCAAGTGATAACGGGCCCATAGAGGCCCGCGCCTACGGCGCCCCCGCAAAAAGTAAAATTCTCTAGCGAGTATGAGAGCACGCGATGAAAATCCATTTTGGCAGGGGCGTTTTCTCCCTGCACCTTCTCCGGTACAAGGACCTATCTCGATTCAGCCAGCTCGGCCGACTGCTGCTCTGCGCCTGTGTAACTGCCCTGATCGCCGGCTGTAATGCCGAAGCCGGCGCGGACCTGGATGCCCAGCAACCGTGGGAAGTCCGAAACTTCAACAGTGACTGGTTCTACCTGCCGGACGAGATCGCACACAACGGTGACCGCAACCTGCCTGCCTTCCCCGGTGCCGACAGCCCAGCCTGGGAAAAAGTCACCCTGCCCCACACCTGGAATGCGACCGACACGGTAGATGCCACACCGGGCTACCGACGCGCCGCCAGCTGGTACGCCAAGACCTTTACCGCCGATGCCGGCAGCCGTTACCGGATGCATTTTGAATCCGCCAACATGGTGGCGGAAGTGTTCGTCAACGGCCAAAAGGTCGGGGAACATGTGGGCGGCTATGTCGGCTTCGATGTGGAGCTAACAGAGGCACTCAAGCGCAACAGCACCAACGAAGTACTGGTGCGGGTTTCCAACGAGTACGACCGCAACCTGATCCCATCGCAAAAGGCCGACTTCTTTCTGTTCGGTGGGCTGACCCGGGATGTCTGGCTGCAACGCCTGCCGGAGACCTTTATCCAGCGCGTTGCCGTGTCCACACCGCAGGTCAGTCACACAGCCGCGCAGACACAGGTAAGCGTGTCGCTGGACCGCGGCAACGCCAGTGCGCCCCTCACCCTCGATGTGCGCCTGCTGGATGGAGACAAACAGGAGATCCAGCGCACCAGTACCGAGATCAGCGCCAGCTCCAGCGACGACGCCCCCGTCCACATTGACCTGGCGCAACTGGACAACCCACAGCTCTGGTCACCGGATACACCGCACCTCTATGCGGTGGAAGTCACCCTGAAAGATGCCGCAGGCCAAATTCTGCACCAGAAAAATGAAGCCTTCGGCTATCGCTGGTTTGAGATGCGCCCCAACCAGGGCTTCTTCGTCAACGGCGAGCAGGTACTGATTCGCGGTACCCACCGCCATGAGGAACACGCCGGCATCGGCCCCGCCATGTCCAACGCCCTGCACCGCAACGACATGCAGCAGATCAAGGATATGGGGGCCAACTTCGTGCGCCTGGCGCACTATCCGCAGGATCCGGAAGTCTACCGCGCGGCCAATGAGCTGGGCCTGATTGTCTGGGACGAGCTGCCCTGGTGTCGCGGCGGCAAAGGGGGTGAAGTGTGGGAAGCCAACACCGAGCGGCTGCTGCGGGAACAGATTGCCCAGAACTACAACCACCCCAGCATTGCCTTCTGGTCCCTGGGCAACGAGATGTACTGGGAAGAGGACTTTGCCGGTGGCGGTGCCGATGAAGAAGTACTGCCCTACCTCAAGCACCTGAACCGTGTCGCGAAGGAACTGGACCCCAGCCGCATGACCACCATCCGCAAGTACTACCCCGGCGCGGATGTGGTGGATGCGTTTTCCCCGTCTATCTGGGCGGGCTGGTATGGCGGCGCCTACGGTCAGTACGCCGCGGCGCTGGAAGACGCCATGGGTAAATACCCCACGTTCCTGCATATGGAGTACGGCGGCTCCGGGCACAAGGGGCGGCATACGGAAACCCCACTGGACGAGCGGGGTATTCCGGACGCCCAGGTCTCGGTCACCGAGGCGATGAACCAGGCGGTCGTCAAAAGTATCGCCAAGGACACCGACTGGAACGAGAGCTACATCGTTAATCTGTTCGACTGGCATTTGTCCGTCAGTGAAAGCACGGAGAACTTTGCCGGCAACGCCCAGTGGGCCTTCAAGGATTTCGGCACGCCCCTGCGCCCGGAAAACCCCTTGCCCTACATCAACCAGAAAGGTCTCACCGACCGCGCTGGCAACCCCAAAGACGCCTACTACGTGTTTGCCAGCTACTGGGCCAAGCAGCCGTTCTGCTACATCGAGTCCCACAGCTGGACCGTGCGCTACGGCCCCAAAGCCGGTCGCCCGGTAAAGGTATATTGCAATACCGACTCGGCAGAGCTGTTCCTGAACGGCGACAGCCTCGGCAGCAAGACCCGCCGCCCCGGCCAATTCCCCGCCCACGGGCTGGTGTGGCAGGTACCGTTCCGGGAAGGTGAGAACCAGCTGCGGGTTGTGGGCAAGAACCGCGCAGACGGGCAGTCGGTGGAAGATGGCTACCGCCTCACCTACTACGTCGGCGAGCCGGCGAAGACCGAGCAGGTTGTACTCACCGCCAGCCGCACCGGTAATGACACCTTCCTGATTACCGCCGAAGCCCAGGACAAACAAGGCCGTCGCGCCACCGAGTTCAGCGATCGCGGCTATTTCTCGGTATTAAACGGGGGCGGCCAGCTGCAGGAAAACCAGGGCACCTACACCGGCTCATCGACTATCGAAATGGCCAACGGCATGGCCGCGATCGAGTTCATTCCGGGAGCGCGGCCCGCGGTAGTAGAGTTCCGCACCCAGAATATCAAGGGTGTGTATATCGACCTGCCTGCGGCCGGCGATCACTGACGGCATCGCTTGTTATGCCCGGCCTGGCAGGCATCACTTGCCAGGCCGTCTTCTCCGCCCCCCCTCTCCAGTCCTCTGTTACCCCCGGCTGTTACCGGTATTGGTCCCCGATTAACCGCCCGGCTGGCGCCTTTTGCATCAAAATCGATAAAAGTCTTCCAAAAATCGAATGGATAGATGGTAAGGCCACTTGACTGCCTGTGAATTTTGCATGACCATCCCCTAGCCTGTCCAAGTAGTAGCGATGAATAGGTACTGACTGAGATGCCCGTCAGCAAACGATGAAAATAAAAACGGACCTTTGAGGGGACTGAGCATGACAACCAATCGATTTTTTCAGGTGAGCCCGAGATTCACCAAAACCCTGCTGAGCACAGTGATCGCGCTGGCCGCAGCCCCGGCACTGGCGCAAGAAGATACCCTGGAAGAGGTGGTGGTAACCGCCCAGTTCCAGCGCAACCTGGACAACGCGCTCGATACCAAGCGCAACGCCTCCACCATTGTGGACGGCATTTCCGCCGACGATATCGGCACCCTGCCGGCACTGGACATGGGTGAAGCGCTGCAGGCCGTTGCCGGTGTACAGCTGAACCGCGAAGGCGAGCGCCGCGAATCCAGTATCAACCTGCGCGGTATGCCCTCCGGTTTTGTACAGACCACCGCGAACGGACAGACGTTTGCCAGCCCGGCGCGTAGCACCAAAGCCTTCGGCGCACCCAACCCCTTCGGCGCGTTTGATCCGGCCGTGTTCAACGGTACCAACGTGATCAAGACCCAGACCGCCGCCATGCAGGAAGGCGGCATCGCCGGTACCGTGGATCTGGTACTGCCCCGCGCACTGGATAAAGACGACGGCAAACTGAGCCTGTCCGTGGCCGGGCGCAGCGAGC
This sequence comes from Microbulbifer sp. YPW1, assembly GCF_013367775.1. Taxonomy (NCBI): domain Bacteria; kingdom Pseudomonadati; phylum Pseudomonadota; class Gammaproteobacteria; order Cellvibrionales; family Microbulbiferaceae; genus Microbulbifer; species Microbulbifer sp. YPW1. The sequence goes on along the minus strand of NZ_CP055157.1, from coordinate 1,947,862 downwards.
AACTGGCCGATGCACTGGACAGCGAGATGGTACTGTCCGGCTCCAAACACCTGATCAGCGACCAGCTCGCCGTAACCGCCACCCTGGCCACCTCCGAGCAGACCTTCCGTCGCGATACGGTCAAGATCAATCGCTACGACAATATCCCCACCAACGGCAACTTCGTCGGTGCCAACGGTGAAGACTTCGCCACCTGGGCCGCAGACAACAACCTGCCGGACAATGCCGTGGTGAAGATGCCCGGGGAACTGCGCCAGGGTTCGGAACTGAACGAAGGTTCGCGCACCTCCTTCTCTGGCGGTATCGAGTTCCAGGCCAACGACAACCTCAAGCTCGGCCTGAATGTGCTGTATACCGAGCGCGATATGAATGAGAACGGCCAGCAGGAGCTGGACCTGCGCACCCGCAGCGGCGGCACCATCATCACCCCCAACAGCGCCCCGCGGAATACCGGCTCCGTCGACAGCAACGGCAACCCGATTTACACCGTGTCCGATATCTCCTTTGCGGAAGTGGACTACCGCAATACATCGCGTATCTGGGATACCTATGAGCAATCCCAGGCGGTACTGATGGATGCGGAGTGGGCCAATGATGACTGGACCGTGGACGGCCTGGTGTCGCTGTCATCTGCCGAGAACACCTGGAGCGAGCTGTTCTACACGCCCATCTTCCAGGCGGGCTCCAGCGGCATCTCCGGTCGCCTGTACACCGGTGAGGGCGACGTCGGTAACTTCGTGACCGAATTCGACGGTCTGGAAAACGTCAATCTTGACGGCGAGTGGCTGGTCAAGGACACCCTGAGCGGCTCCGGCGTCACCACCCTGGTCGACGATTCCAGTGTGCAGGCACTGATTACCGGGACCTACGAGACCCTGGAAACCGAAGCCAACGCCTTCGAGATCAACGCCAAGCGCGCGCTGGAACTGCCGGTGGTGTCGGCGGTGTCCTTTGGTTACCGCTTCTCCAGCCAGACCCAGGATTCCGACCGCCTGCGCAGCTCGCCCACCGGTATCGACCTGAATGGCATCCTGAATAATGCCGCCATCGGCAACCCGGCCTATGTCAGCCAGGGCAACTTCTTCGGCGGCGACGCCCCGGGCTTCGCCGGCGCGGGCGCTGGCTGGTTTGCACTGGATGTCGATGCCATCAACCGACTGGCGGCCGCCTCCATCGGCGATGTGGCACCGGACCCTGTCACCGGCGAGATTCCGGTACGCGTACCGACAACCGGCCTGATTGCCCGCGGCGGCCAGCAGAGCGCCGGTCTGATTTACGATGTAGAGCTGGATACTTCCGCGCTGTACCTGATGACCGACCTGGAGTTCACCGTTGCCGACATGCCGGTCTCCGGTAACGTGGGCGTGCGCTATGTCAATTCCGAGCAGACCGCATCTGCCCCCTACTACGCTTTCGGTGCCACTGACATCAACAATCCGGAGCAGCGCGACGTAGACAGCGACTACGATTTCCTACTGCCGAGCGTGAACCTGGCGATGGATCTGCGGGAAGACCTGATGCTGCGCCTCGGTTACGGCGAGTCCATTTCCCGCCCGAATGTGCGCGCAGCAACCCCGGCAACCACCATTTCCTCACGCCCCGGCGAGGTCAACATCAACCTGCCGGGTGCGGACGTGGAGCCTTTCTCCGCGCGCTCCTACGATATCTCCCTGGAGTGGTACAACCGCGAGGGCAGTGCGATCACGGTCGCCGCCTTCCAGAAGCAGATCGATAATTTCTTCACCGCGGTGGCCAGCTGTGACGCCGGCCTGCTGTCGAATTACGATGTGAATGTGGGCAGCCTGTCGGTGGACGGCGACAACTGTGTGACCAACGGTGTCGACGCCTACGATGTGATCGACGCGGACTACATCATGGCCGGCGACCAGGTCAGCATCAGCAAGATCCAGAATGTCGACGAGCAGATTGAAGTGCGCGGTTACGAAGTCTCTATCCAGCAGAACCTGAGCTTCCTGCCCTACCCCTGGAACGGCTTCGGCGGCATTGTGAACTACTCAAGCACCTCGCAGGACGCACCACTGGAAGCGCGTATCCCGGGTATTTCCGACGATACCTACAACGTGATCGGCTACTGGGAAGACGGCCCCTTCGGTATCCGCCTCGCCTACAACTACCGCAGCGAATATGAGCTGGAAAGCGTGGGCACCTTTAACGGGGAAGGAAACAAAAACGTGAAGGCGGCGGGACGACTGGACCTGTCGGCTTACTACAACGTCACCGACAACTTCTCCCTGTCGTTCAAAGGCTACAACCTTACCGAAGCGCTGTACGAGGAATACCAGGATACGGAATTCCAGCCTCGCGCCACCCACTTCGACGGTCGAATCTTTGTGTTGCAGGCGAAGTACAACTTCTTCTAACCATTCACGCCTGACCAATATTGGGGCCATTGCGGCCCCAATATTTTTTACCCCTCGATCTTCACAGAAAAGACTGCAGTCCATCACAATCTGAACCAGTGCGGAACTGCGGCGTGCGGAGTTTCATTATGCACAAAGTCCTACCCTGCCTTATTTTTCTGCTGACTCTTCCTCTAGCAGCTTTTTCCAAGCCCACAGAGCTCGCGCTGTATGATGCAGCCGCTCTGCAAGCGCTGAAACAGCAACCGAACCAGCCGCAAGAACCAGCTTTTGCGTTGCTGATCGAACGCGCCAATGCCGCCCTCGAGAGCCCGATCCGGTCTGTCACCCAGAAAAAGCGGCTGCCCGCCAGCGGCAATCCCCATGACTATTTCAGTATCGGCCCCTACTGGTGGCCCAACCCGGATACAGAAGACGGGCTTCCCTTTATTCGCAAAGACGGTGAGCGCAACTACGCAACCCTGGAACAGATCCCCGACAGCCAGCTACTGCGCGCTTTCGCACGGGATGTGAGCAACCTTGCCGTCGCCTACCACCTGACCGGCGATCGACGCTATGGCGAAACTGCGGTTCAACACCTGCATGCCTGGTTTATCCATCCGGCTACCCGCATGAACCCCAATTTCGAGCATGCGCAGGCGGTACCCGGCGTCGCCGATGGACGCGGTTTTGGCATTATCGAGGGCCGCTTCCTGATCCACATTCCGGATACGGTTCAACTGCTGGGAAATCTAATCGAAGAGAAAGACCGCGACAGCGTCATCCAGTGGTTTTCCGAGCTTAATCACTGGATGCTGACCAGTGAAAACGGCAAGGCGGAAAACCACTGGCACAACAACCACGGCACCTGGTTCGATGCCCAGGTTGTTGCCTTCGCACTGTTTGTCGGAGATCTGGATACCGCGCGCGCCCAGCTACAGGTAACCCGCGAGCGGAGGATTGCCCAGCACTTTGACACAGCGGGCAAGCAACCGGCGGAATTCGAGCGCACCCGTCCCTGGCACTATGCCAATTTCAACCTGGAGGCCTATAACCTGCTGGGACAATTTGGCCGGCAGCTCGGCGTGGATATCTGGGGGTATGAAAATGACGATATCAGCTTACGTCGTGGATACGCCCTGATTGCAAACTATCTGCTGGAGCCTGAGGGCTGGCCGTTCAAGGAACTGTATGGCATGGATATCAAAGCCGCACATGCCACCATGTACTACGCACAGAATGCCTACGGCGATGCCATTTTCAGCCGGGCACTGGAGAAAATCCATCGCGACAGAGGTGAAACCATCGTCGAAACCGATCCGCGGTTATGGCCAATCCAGTAATCCCCCCAAAAAAATCAGGCCAATCATTGATTGGCCTGCTTGTTCCTGAAACCGCTTATTGGGCGGGAGTCTTCGCGCTGACAGACGCTGTGTTCGAGAGGCGCCTTGATAGCTGCAGCTGATAGAGCGATGGCTGATCACGGATCACCTGGTTTACCGCATCAATATCGGCGTTGGGACCGTAATCAATCGCTATCTTTCGGTTCCCATGCACACCATAAATATTCGCCTTGGGCCCATCCGATACGCCATCCAGAGTAATCATCGCTTTCTCTTCCGGCACGCCGGAAAGAATTAGCCTGATATTCCAGAAAGTATTGTCCGCGCCGTGCGTCGGTTTCCAGTAGCCGGCGCCACCGCCCTTGAAGGCTGGATATTTGCGCTCGCTCAGCTCCTGTTCGTTTAACTCCGCATACATCGCGATATTGTCAAACAGGTTCTGGTGATTGGCCCCGGAGTGTTGATCCAGAATCGGACGCTGGTCGACGATACAGCCCGTATACACACTCTTGGTGGAGAACGTATTGAAGCTCAGTGGGTGGATCACCAGATTCTGCACGTGCAGGTTTTCCACCAGCACATTGTGCGTATCCCCCATGGCAACACTGTAGTGCGCCTTGTGCTCGCCGGATGTGGTCACATTACTGATGGTCAGGTTGGCAACTTCTTCCGTCAGGACGCCGCTGTCCGCATTGATGATGTCCACGTCTTGCACCCAGCCGTCGTATACCCGCGTCAGGTAGATAGCGTTAAAACCCTGCTCCACATGGTGCGCCACATACGCGGACTGCGGAAACTCGATGGCAAAACCTTCCAGGCCAACATTCTGCAGATACGCCTTCTCGGTGATTTCCGTGGTGAACCCCTGGATATCGAGCAACAGGGGGTCAGTAAGCTCGATTTTGTTGCCGTCGATGGCCGCAATCCTGGAGGCCTGTGATACCAGTGGCCGCGACGGGAATTCCCAGTGGTGACTGCCTATTTTGTCGATGCCCGGATACAGGGATTCGAGCAGTGCCGAATCGCGCCCGCTGCGGTTATACCAGTTCAGGTTGATGATCTGCCCCGCTTGCAGATGATCTGCGGATTTCACGGTCAGCCAACGCTCACCCTGCGTTCCCGCAAGTGGTAATGCTTTCACCGACGCCGGCGCGTCGTAATTGTCCAGATACGCCTTGACGCGCTCTCCGGGCTTGCGCGCCCAGATGTAGCCACCGGCCCAGGCGTACTGGGTAAATGGCAGGTCTATATTGTTGTGCTTCTCCCGCTGGCGCTTGTCCATCTCGGTCAGGTACTCACGGAGCTCGGCCAGTTCTGGCGGATCCGGCAGGAAACGCAGCGGCCGCGGAAAATACAGGCGGGTCTTCTGGTTACCCGCCCCCCGGAGCACCAGGTTGTCACGCTGCAGGTACAAAATTTCACTGACAATGAAGCGCCCGGCCGGTATTTCGATGGCAACCGCTCCTTCAACGGTATCCGCAGCCGCCAGAGCTGCGAGGAAGGCCCTGGAGTCATCCAGTCCGTCATCGGGTACCGCGCCAAAATCGGTAACGTCCAATGAAGCCTGGACTTCAACCCCCGGTGCTGTGGCGCCATTTCTGAAGCCAGCGTAGGAAAAATCGGGCAGGTCCTGCACAGGCAGGTCAGCCGCGCGCACGGCTTTTGCTACCTCCCTACTTTCCGCCATCGCCAGTGCCGACCCGCTGGCCCCACAGAACAATGCCGCAAGCGCCGCACATGCTATTGATTTTGTTACTTTTTCAGTCGCTTCCCAGGCGTGGTTCAAAGCGCAACCCCCGAATATTTGTCGCCACAACAGGCAGTGTAAGATGGTCATGCCACTTTACCATCAGCCTCTCATGATTCATACTGGCAGCGGCTATCACACCGCCACGGAAGAAGTGCTGATTTCCAGTGGCTGGCATACCCACGCTGAGACAACAATAAATACGCAGGAGCTTTGATGAGCAACCACAATCACCATACCCCTGCCGCCGAGCGCACCAAGTTTTCCAAGCGCCTGCTGGCACTGACGATCGCATCCGTCGCCCTTAACGCATCTCTGGCACAGGCCCAGGCACAGGAAAGCGGCGACCAGGACGAGCTCGAAGAAATCACCGTGACCGGCAGCCTGCGCGACACGCTGCGCAACTCGATTGATATCAAGCGCGATGCGGAAACCATCGTCGATGTTATTTCTGCAGCGGAAATGGGCAGCCTTCCCGATTTGTCGGTCGCGGAAACCCTGGAGCGCATCGTCGGCGTTACCGGCGACCGCTTCAAAGGTAATGCCAGTGAAATTTCTGTACGTGGCCTCGGGCCATTCCTGGGTTATTCCACCTACAACGGCCGTGAGATTTCTTCCGGCAGCGGTAACCGCGCGGTCGCCTTTTCCCAGTTCCCGTCCGAGCTGGTGAACGGCGCTGTGGTGTACAAGTCGCAATCCTCTGATTTGCTGGAAGGCGGTGTTGCCGGCCTCATCGATCTGCAGAGCATCCGCCCCATCGATTACGGCAAGCAGCGGTTCCAGGCGGAACTGCGCGGCAACTACAACGAGTACGATGCGAAGCTGAATGGCGACAACGGTATGGGGTACCGGAGCTCCATTTCATTCACCGACGTGTTTGATACCGACATCGGTACCATTGGCTTTGCCATCGGTTACGCCGGACACGACTCTTCAACCCCGGAAGAAAGCTTCAACACCAGCTCGACGCTGCGCAACTGTAACTCCGACCGCTTCCTGGACGGCGGCAGCAATTGCTCATGGAGTGACGACAATGCCGCGGCAAACGGTGGACCCGCTGCTGAAGGCGATTACTACTTTATTCCCAATGCGTTTTACTTCCGTCAAATGGAGTCGGAAGAAACCCGCGATGCGGTCATGACCACGCTGCAATGGCAGCCGAACGATGACTGGAACATCACCGCGGACGCGCAATGGTCCAACCGCTTCTATTACGAGGATCGCCACGACCTTTACTTCGATGACGGTCGCCGCCGAATCAGCAACTGGACCACCAATGATGCACACGCCCTGACCTCCTATACCGGGGAATCCCGCGTGAGCAGCTACGGCGAATTCCGCGAGCGCGATGAAGACTACGCGGGTGGCGGGCTCAACTTCGAGTGGGCGGCAACAGATCGACTGGTGCTGAATGCGGATCTCTCCTACTCCGCCACTACCCGCTATCAGGAAACCTGGCAAACGCGTTTCCGCTCCGATCGTGTCTGGTACGACTTTGATACCCGCGGTACCGGTGGCGACGAGTGGGCAACGGTCACCCTGTATGAGGACCCGGACAACCCCACAGAAACCGCGTTGGACAATGACATTCTGAACGACTACAGCTTCTACGGTGCCAACCAGCGGGCTCGCTACGGCGAAATGGAAGTCAAGGATGATATATCGGCCGTCGCCTTCAGTGGTGTCTACGACATTGATGGTGACCTGATCAAATCCGTGGAAGCCGGCTTCCGCCTGTCTTCCCACGAACACAACAACTACGGCGAAGACCGCACCGAGTACACCGATACCAACTTCGCCGATGTGTCCGTCATCGCCACGGAATGCGCCACCGATTACCCGCAAAAAGGTTATGGGGAAGACGCGGGCAGCAGCTTTGACCAGTGGGCGACTTACGACACCCTGTGTGCCTATGACCTGATGCTGGGTGATGAAGACTGGGCGCTCAGCCCCGAAGCGCCCAGCGCCGGCGACGTCAACCTGACCGAGCAGGTGCAGTCAGCCTTTGTGAAACTGAATTACTACACGCAGATTGGCGGGATTGATGTGTCGGGCAATATCGGCATCCGCGCGGTGCAGACGGATATCGAGTCCGTGGGCTACCGCCAGAGTTACGCCGTTACCAACAACGACGCCGGCACACCGGGTGACGCCTCCGACGATAGCGTGCTGATTACCGAGATTGCTGACTCGCTCACCCGCGAGACCTACGGCAATCGCTACCTGAATATCCTTCCCAGCGTGAACGTCAACTTGGGCCTGACCGAAACGGTACAACTGCGCGCAGCAGCCTACAGCGCTATTTCACGGCCGGATATGTGGTGGATGGGTGCAGGTCGGGACCTGGATCTCGGTGATGGCGAGGAGGAGTTCTCCAGCGTCCAGGCCGCTATTGAAAACGGCTCGGTAACGGCGCTGGGCAACCCGAACCTGGAAGCGATTGAATCCCGCAACTTCGACCTGTCACTGGCCTGGTATCCATCGGAAGATTCCATGCTGTCCGGTGCCTACTATTACAAGGAATTCAAAGCCGGCCTGGAAGTCGCAGACTCCAGTGAGGTGCAGGAGTCATTTGCAATCAACGGAGAAATGATCGCGATGAACATCGACGGTCTGATCCAGAACAGCGATGAGTCCTCCAGTATCTCGGGCATTGAACTCACCGCGCAACACGCGTTCAGCAATCTTCCTGAGCCCCTGGATGGCCTGGGTGTGCTGGCTGGCCTGAACATCGCGGATACCGACTTCGACTATTTCGAGAACGGCTCCGAGATCACCGATGACGTGGTCATTTCCGCAGCCAACCTGCCGGGATTTTCGAAGAAGAGTTATAACGCAGAGGTCTTCTGGGAGAACTACGGCTTTACCAGCCGCCTTTCCTACAAGTACCGCTCCGACTACCTGAAGCCCTTCGGCAGCGACTTTGGCCAGACGAACCGATTTGTCGACGATACCAGCTCGCTGGATCTGTCGCTCTCTTACCGTCTGAACAAAAACCTGCAGCTCAAGCTGCAGGGCATCAACCTGACCAACGAGCCCTACACCGAGTACCGGGTTGCGGAAGGTGGATACAATCGCGTGGAGTTTAGCGGTGCGCGGTACTTCTTCGGTGTTCAGTACAAGATGTAACCAACCTTGCCTAGGGAGAGTTACCTGGACCAGCTAGAAACCAAAAATGCCTTACCAGAATGGTTGACTGGTATAACCAATTTTTGGCAACATGGCAATAATCGTTGCTGATACCGCGTTTGACTCAGCAGCGAGGTTTTCTCCATCGTCTGGCGCAGCGGGCACACGAGGGCTGGTTTGGACCTCGCGGCCTTTATTTTGCGCATGTCGCCCGCTCCCGTCGCGCCGTTTGCTGCGACGCGAGCCGGGCTTTTTCTTATTGGTGCAGGCACTACCTGTACTTTCGCGGTGATGGCGAAACCACACAACAATAAGTGGGGCCGGAACAGGAAGCCGATTCCGTCTCCAAATGGCAAACCCGAAATCTGGAAGCACCCAACATGACACGCCCTCTGATCCTGCATCCCGACCGCCTGTTTCCGGCCGATAAAGTAAGCCGGGATATCGCCCGCAAACTTTACGAGAGCGTAAAAGACCTGCCGATCATCAGCCCGCACGGCCATACGGATCCGTCCTGGTTTGCCGAGAACCAGCCGTTCGGTAACCCCACCAACCTGCTGATCCGTCCGGACCACTATGTGTTCCGCATGCTCTATTCCCAGGGTATCCCGCTGGAGAGCCTGGGTATCCGCACCCAAGACGGTTCCGAAGTCGAACAGGATCCGCGCAAGATCTGGCAGCTGCTGGCGGACAACTACCACCTGTTCCGCGGCACCCCGTCGCGCACCTGGCTGGATACGGTATTTCACGATGTCTTCGAGCTGGACGTGCAGCTGAGCTCAGAAACCGCGGATCTCTACTACGAGCGCATCGACAGCTACCTGCGCCAGCCGGAGTTTCTGCCACGGGCACTGTTCGAGCGTTTCAATATCGAGGTGATCGCGACCACCGAATCCCCGCTGGATGACTTGCGTCACCACCAGAAGATTCTGGACAGCGGCTGGAAAGGGCGTGTGATTACTGCCTTCCGTCCGGATCCGGTGCTGGATCCGGATTTCGAGGGCTTTACCGATAACCTGGCGCAGCTGGCGGAAATCACCGGTGAGGATACCTCCTCCTGGTCCGGTTACCTGGCGGCACTGCGCAACCGTCGCGAGTTCTTCAAGAAAATGGGCGCGACCTCTACCGACCACGGCCACCCGACGGCGACCACGGCGAATCTGTCGGCGTCCGAGGCCGAAGCACTGTTCCTGAAGGTGCGCGATGGCAAGTGCAGCGCTGAAGACGCGGAGCTGTTCCGCGGTCAGATGCTGACCGAGATGGCGCGCATGAGTATCGAGGATGGCCTGGTGATGCAGATTCACCCGGGCTCTTTCCGCAACCATAACAAGGTGGTGTTCGAGCGCTTTGGTCGCGACAAGGGCTGCGACATTCCTTCGCAGACGGATTACGTACACGCACTGCAACCGCTGCTGGAAGCGGTAGGCAATGAGCCGAACCTGTCGATCATTCTGTTTACTCTGGATGAGACCAGCTACAGCCGCGAACTGGCACCGCTGGCGGGCCACTACCCGGCACTGAAGCTGGGTCCGTCCTGGTGGTTCCACGACAGCCCGGAAGGTATGCGCCGTTTCCGCGAGCAGGTGACCGAGACTGCCGGTTTCTACAATACCGTCGGCTTCAATGACGATACCCGCGCGTTCCTGTCCATCCCCGCCCGTCACGATGTGGCGCGCCGCATGGACTGCGTGTGGCTGGCACAGCTGGTCTCCGACCACCGCCTGCAGGAAGACGAAGCCTTCGAACTGGCCGAAGATCTCGCCTACAACCTGGCGAAGAAGGCTTACAAGCTCTGATCCAGCGGTGCCCTGTTTCAACGCCTGTGGCGCCGGAGCACTGGGCACCTGCTTTTGAAACCGCTGTGAATACGTCCCTGTACGCTGCGTGAGCGACATCACTGTCGCTCACGCTTTCAAAAACAGGTGCCCAGCACTCCAGCTTCAATTTTGAGTAATCCGCTTCGTCAGCATGTTACTCAAAAAAGGTTAGAAAAAATGAGCCAACAAAGACTCAACAACAGTATTCTCGAAAACCTCCCTGCAGAGGTCATCAAACCCGCCTACGACCGCAGCGAAGTCACTACCGGCATCGTGCACCTCGGTATCGGCGCATTCCACCGCGCGCACCAGGCGTGGTACACGGAAAACCGTATTGCCGCCGGTGAAAAGGACTGGGGTATTGTGGGTGCGAGCCTGCGCTCCGCCGGTGTTCGCGATCAACTGGTGCCACAGAACGGTCTCTACTCCGTCGTCGAGAAGTCCAATGCAGGCACCAAGGTGCAGATTATTGGCGCGGTCAGCGATGTATATGTGGGCCCGGAAAGCCCGCAGCAGTTGCTGGAGCTACTGGCTCAGGAGAGCGTGCGCATTGTTTCCCTGACTATTACCGAAAAAGGCTACTGCCACGATCCGGCCAGTGGCAACCTGAACCCGCAGCACCCGGATGTGGTGCACGATCTTGCCAATCCGTCTCAACCGAAGTCTGCGCTGGGTTATATCGTGGGAGCGCTGGCGCTGCGCAAAGACCGCGGCCTGCCGGGCTTTACGGTGCTGTCCTGCGACAACCTGCCGTCTAACGGCAAGCTGTTAGGTAAAGTGCTGAATCAGTACGCAGAGAAAGTGGATGCGGAACTGGCGGAGTGGATTGCCGAGAACACCACGACTCCGGCCACTATGGTGGACCGCATTGTGCCCGCGACTACCGATGCAGATCGCGAGGAGCTGGAAAGTATTCTCGGCTGTCGCGATGAGGCGGCGGTGATGGCGGAGCCTTTCGCGCAGTGGGTGGTGGAAGACAATTTCCTGCGCGGTCGCCCGGCTTGGGACAAGGCCGGCGCGACACTGGTAGACGATGTGGAGGTCTACGAGCTGATCAAACTGCGCCTGCTGAACGGTAGCCATTCGATGCTGGCCTACAGCGGTTATCTGGCCGGCTGTGAGACGGTGGCGGATGTGATGGCGGTGCCGGCGTTCAATAAGCTGGCGCTGCACTTCATGCAGTCCGAAGCGACGACTTCCATTGATGTGCCGGCGGACTTCGATATTGCCGCCTACCAGGCGGAACTGATCGAACGCTTCGAGAACCGCGCGTTGCGCCACCGCACCTGGCAGATTGCCATGGACGGTTCGCAGAAGATCCCGCAGCGCTGGCTGGGCACCCTGCGCCATCAGCTGGAAAACGATGGTCCTATCGAGGTACTGAGCTTCGCGCTGGCGAACTGGATCCGCTACGTATCGGCAGTGGACGAAAAGGGAAATGCCATCGAGGTTTCCGATCCGCTGGCATCGGAACTGAAGGCGCTGTGCGATCAGTACAAGCCTGAAGGCAGTGCTGCAATGGCTGCTGCGTTCCTCGCTTATACCCCGGTGTTCGGCGACGACCTGCGCAACAGCGAGCGTCTGCAAAGCGCGTTGACCGACTGGCTGGATAAGCTGAATGCGGAAGGTACGCTGGCCTGCGCACAGAAATATTTTTCTGTGTGACACCAATTTGAAGATTATGTTATCAGCCTGATTCAGGCACTGTTTGTCACAGTTTTCGTTTGTTTGATTTGTTTTTAATGTTGTTTTCTAGTTTTTCTCGCTAAGTTTCCATGCCTTTTTAAGGATCTCCCTTGGAAACGTTTTATGATCCCGCGGCCAAAACCGCGGGATTTTTTTGTCTGGTATCTTAATCCGGATTCTGGGTATCAGATTTCCCAGCCCGTTTTTTCACTTTGTTCCTAGGGTGCATCTTCCTCAGGCTCTTTGTTTTCAGTCTCTTTGTCATCCTTCAACTTCAGCGGATTATCATCACCGAAGCGGCTGGCATCATGCGCGGGGTTGTCCGGCCCCCAGGCATCTTCGTTTTCCATATTTGGCAGGTGGTGGGCAATACCCCGGTGACAATCGATACAGGTAGCGTTGCCCGTCGCCAGTTGCGTAGAGTGCAATTTACGTGCGCGCGGACTCTGCACGCTGAAATCCATGTACTCGAAGTCGTGGCAGTTGCGACACTCCAGGGAGTCGTTGGCCTTGAGTCGCGCCCATTCGTGGCGGGCCAGCTCCAGACGCTTGTCGAGGAATTTTTCCCGGGTGCTAATCGTCCCGAATATCTTGCCCCAGACTTCTTTTGAGGCCTGCATCTTGCGCGCAATCTTGTGGGTCCACTCGTGCGGTACATGGCAATCCGGGCAGGTGGCTCGTACCCCGGAGCGGTTGGTCCAGTGAATGGTGCCTTTCAACTCCTGATAGACGTTGTCCTGCATCTCATGGCAACTGATGCAGAATTTCTCGGTGTTGGTGGCCTCCAGAGCGGTGTTGAAGCCACCCCAGAATATGATCCCGGCGATAAAACCACTTAGCAACAGGAAGCCAAGGCTGAACGCCGTGGCGGGGCGGCTCAGTGTGCGCCAGTAGCCTTTTATCCAGTCAATCATCACTCAGTTCCCGGATCGATTGTTGTCGGATGTGTTACTGCTCGCCCTGCGACTTTTTCTCTTTGCGCAGCAGGATATCCACATCCTCAAAGGTGTTGCCCACGGACGACTTCGCGTTGGTCTGCGGGACATGGCACTGCAGGCAGAAATACCTCCGCGGAGCCACATCGGCGAGCGCCTGGAAATCGCGATCCATAAAGTGGGTGATACTGATCATGGGCGCGCCGCTGACACCGGTCTGTATGCGGTTGTGGCATTCCAGGCAGCGGTTGTTGTTCTTGTCGATCTGATAGCCGCGAATCGTGTGCGGGATGGTTGGCGGTTGCTCCGGATAGGCGCGTACCCGCTTTCCATCAGCATTTATCGGGTCGGCAAGTTGTGGGGCATCCTCCGTTTCAAATAAGGTGCCACCTTTGCGGATGCCATCCGGCCCCGGTGTATCGGGAAACTGCTCCGCCACCGTTGCCAGACCGCAAACGAATACGATGACGGCAACGACGATGGTGAATACCTGTTTTATGCTCATGATCGCTACTCAGCTTTGTTTTACGCTACCGGGTTTGCGCGCCATCAGGCCAGCGAAACCAGTTCCAGCTTCACCGCGCATTTCTTGAAGTCGGTCTGCTTGGAAATGGGGTCTGTGGCATCGAGGGTGACTTTGTTGATCAGGCGCTGGGCATCGAAGAAGGGCACGTACACCAACCCCTTGGGGGTCTTCGCGCGTCCGCGTGTCTCAACCCGCGCGATCATCTCGCCGCGACGACTGATGACCTTTATCTCACTACCGCGACGAAAGCCCTGCGCCTGCGCATCATCGGGATGCATGTAAACCAGTGCATAGGGCACGGCACTGAACAGCTCCGGAACACGCTGGGTCATGGATCCCGTATGCCAGTGCTCCAGTACGCGACCGGTACACAACCAGTAGGGGTATTCTTTATCCGGTGATTCCGCCGGCGGCTCGTAAGGCAACGCAAAAATACGGGCGCGACCGTCGTCGTTGCCGTAGAACTGAACTCCGGCACCTTTCTTGACGTAGGGATCGTAGCCTTCGCGGAAACGCCAGCGGGTCTCCTTGCCATCCACCACCGGCCAGCGCAGTCCGCGCACCTTGTGGTACACATCAAAGGGGGCCAGATCATGGCCGTGACCGCGACCGAACTCTGCGTACTCTTCAAACAACCCCTTCTGGATATAGAAACCAAACGCATCAGATTCATCGTTGGCATATTCTTTATCCCGATCGGAGTTCGGGAAGCGATTGGCATGGCCATTAGCGAACAGGACTTCGTACAGGGTCTTGCCCTTGTAGCCGCGCGTTTTACTCAGTTCCTCCGGCCACACCTCGTCGGTTTTAAACCGCTTGGAGAATTCCACCAACTGCCACAGATCCGACTTGCTTTCTCCCGGTGCTTTCACCTGCTGGTGCCAGAACTGGGTCCGGCGCTCGGCATTGCCGTACGCCCCTTCTTTTTCCACCCACATGGCAGTAGGCAGAATCAGGTCCGCGGCCTGGGCAGAAGTGGTTGGGTACACATCGGAAACAACCACAAAGGTATCCGGGTTGCGCCATCCCGGCAGTAATTCCTGCATCAGGTTAGGCCCGGCCTGGGCGTTGTTGGAAGCCTGGGTCCAGTAGACCCTGAGCTTGCCGTCTTTCAGCGCGCGACTCTGGGCAACGGCGTGGAAGCCGGGCTTCGGCGGGATGGTGCCCTCCGGTAACCGCCAGATCTTTTCTGCCGTGGCGCGGTGTTTCGGGTTCGCTACCAGCAGGTCTGCCGGCAGACGGTGGGAAAAGGTTCCTACTTCACGTGCGGTACCGCAGGCTGAAGGCTGTCCGGTCAGCGAGAAAGGACTGTTGCCGGGACTGGAAATTTTCCCGGTCAGCAGGTGGATGTTGTAAGCCATATTGTTCGCCCACACCCCGCGGGTGTGCTGGTTGAACCCCATGGTCCACAGGGACATCACCTTGATGTTCGGGTCGGCATACAGTTCGGCAAGTGCGGTCAGCCGTTCTTTGGGCACGCCACTTTCCTTGGCGGCGCGATCGAGGGTGTAAGGCTTGAGAAATTCCGCAAACTCCTTGAAGCTCATATCTTCCCAGGTGTTCGCCTTGTCGCGTCCGGTGGCTTTCTGCTCGCGCGGGTCTTCATCCCGCAGGCCGTAGCCGATATTGGTTTTACCGCGTACAAAATGGGTGTGCTTTTTGACGAAGTCTTTGTTTACCTTGTTATTCTGAATAATGTAATTGGCAATAAAATTCAGAATCAGCAAATCGCTGTGCGGTGTCATCACCATCGGAATATCCGCCAGCTCGAAGCTGCGGTGTTCGTAGGTAGACAGCACAGCAACTTTGCAGCCAGGATGGGAAAGACGGCGATCCGTGACCCGCGACCACAGGATTGGGTGCATCTCCGCCATATTGGAGCCCCATAGCACAAATGCATCTGCGGCTTCAAAATCGTCGTAGCAACCCATGGGCTCATCGATGCCGAAGGTGCGCATAAAGCCCATTACTGCAGACGCCATACAGTGGCGCGCATTTGGATCGATATTGTTGGAGCGGAACCCCGCTTTCATCAACTTGCTGGCCGCGTAACCTTCCCACACGGTCCACTGCCCGGAGCCGAACATGCCCACGGATTCAGGACCGTGATTCTTGATCGCCTCCTTGTATTTCTGGGCCATAACATCGAAGGCCTGATCCCAGGAAACCTCGGCAAAATCTCCGCTCTTGTCGTACTTTCCATTTTTCATGCGCAGCAAGGGCTTTTTAAGGCGATCACTGCCATACATGATTTTCGACAGGAAATAGCCTTTTACGCAGTTCAGACCGCGGTTTACCTCGGCCTTGATATCGCCGTGGGTAGCCACCACGCGGTTGTCCTTGGTGCCCACCATGACACTGCAGCCGGTGCCGCAGAAACGACAGGCGGCCTTGTTCCACTTGAGTTCGTTGGCACCGCCCTTGCTCACCAGGTTCTGGGTTTTAGCGGGTATCGCCAGTCCGGCAGCCGCTGCCGCGGCAACCACCGCACTCGCCTTGGTAAAGTCACGTCGGGTGATCACCATGTCACAGTTCTCCCACAATTTTTACCGGCTGCGTGTCTGCGTCGGCTGCCTGCTCTTCCAGCACGTGATCCACCTCAGACAGCTTCAGCTCCTCGTGGTAGACCATAGCGACGTTAAGCACACCCTGCTGGTCCTTGATGGTCTCGATCATCGTGTTGATAAAATGGTGGTCGGAAGTCTCCAGCACCATCACCAGTTTGCCTTCCTCACTGCCGAGATGAATTTCCAGTTCGGGACAGGAGTCTACCCAAGCCGAAACCATGGGAATACGCTCCGGTCGCACATGCACCAGCAGACTGGCAATGTGCAGGGTGCCGCCATCCCCGGCTGCCGGGTCGTTGTAGTCGCGGTCTCGGTAGTGATGCTCTCTCATATTCGGGTCGCTCTCATTGGAGCCTGCTCGGCTTGGCTTGAACTACACAGCACAATTTGTTCGTCGGGGCCAAATATCTGGTGAACCTGATAGTAGGGCCTGACACGAAGATTCCCGCCACAGGCGGATATAAACGGACTCATCAGACGGGAGGCCCCGGGGGGCCGAAGATCATTTGCAGTATCCACACGAAAAATCCGTAACCACCGACAATCGCAACCGCCAGGATCGGAAACAGAAACACGAGGATAAACAGCACCAGGCGACCTTCCCTGCGGCGCTGCTCGCGGGTCGATGGTAGTTGCTCTTCAGTCAACGGATTCACCCCTCATGAATGTCGGAGTTTATTACCGGAAGAAATTAAGCCAAGACGCCTTATGCCGAATATCCCGCTCCCGAATGATCGGGGCGGATGAATTTCCACAGGTATAGTGCGCCACTCATCCGGCCACATACCTTGAGTCTAGAAAGGGCAGCTGATCCGGCAAGTAAATTGATCGGGGGAATTGAAAAAACGGATATTTGAGAGGGTGAGCCACAACTGGCTATAGGGTAGTAGTGCGCAGGAGACCGCTTTCGCGCTGTATCAGCTGACTGTGGATATTATTAGGGCAGGGGGAGCTTTTGGCGCAGACTCACCTCCACCTTTAACATCGAGAATACATGCGCTAAATAGCGACATCGGTTGTCGGTTTAGGAAAAACCTGGGGAGGCCAGCAGTAGCGTCGCACTAACGGCGCTACTGCTGGATCGAAAATATCACTGAATTACCGATGGGTTCTATTACTCGTTGCTCGGTTTTCCGATAGTCGCCAAAATCCCACCATCGACATATACCACCTGGCCGTTGACGAAATTACTCGCATCACTGGACAGGAATACCGCTGCACCTTGCAGGTCTTCCGGGTTACCCCAGCGACCCGCCGGCGTGCGCCCGATAATGAAATCGTTAAACGGGTGACCGTCCACGCGGATTGGCGCAGTCTGGCTGGTGGCGAAGTAGCCCGGGCCAATCCCGTTGACCTGGATATTGTGACGCGCCCATTCGGTCGCCATATTCTGGGTCAGCATCTTCAGACCGCCCTTGGATGCTGCGTAGGCAGACACACTGTCGCGACCCAGCTCACTCATCATGGAGCAGATATTAATGATCTTGCCGGCACCGCGCTCGATCATGCGCCGGACCACCGGGCGGCTCATCACCATTACCCCGGTGAGATTGGTTTCCAGCACCTTGTTCCACTCGGACAGCTCCATTTCCAGCAGCGGCACACGGCGGATGATACCGGCGTTGTTGACCAGTACATCGATCGGTCCCTGCTCCTGCTCGATCACCGGCACCATTTCGTTCACTTCGTCTTCGTTGGTGACATTGAACAGATAGCCGTGGGCGTCGTAGCCTTTTTCACGCAGTTCGGAAACAGCGTTATCCAGTTTTTCCTGAGAGGAGTGACCGGTGATAACCAATTTTGCTCCGGCGTCGCCGAGGCCCTGTGCCATGGCCATACCCAGGCCGTGGGTAGCTCCGGTAACCAGTGCGAGTTTACCGGTTAAGTCGAACAGTGATTTGGACATAAATTTACTCCAGTTTTCCGGTAGATACACTGCGCGTGTCTACCCTACGGGGATATGGGGATAGGTTTCAGCAGGGTGAATTAGCTCGGCAATCCACCACGCTGCAATATCAGCGCAACTCGTTGGGCTGCACAAAATCCATATCGTCGTAATCCAGGTTTTCTCCCGCCATTCCCCAGATAAAGGTGTAATTGGCGGTACCCACACCGGAGTGCAGAGACCAAGTGGGCGAGATCACCGCCTGCTCGTTGTGCATCCACAGTGTCCGGGTATGTTGCGGCGGGCCCATGAAATGACACACCGCTTGCCCCTCCGGCACATTGAAATACATGTAGGCTTCCATGCGGCGGCTGTGGGTATGTGCCGGCATGGTATTCCAAACGCTGCCGGGCGCCAGCTCGGTCATGCCCATCTGCAATTGGCAGGTCTGGATGACGCCGTTCACCAACAGCTGGTTGATCACTCGCTGGTTGCAGGTTTCACTGGCGCCACGCTCCATGACATTGGCATCGGCCTTGCTCACATTTACCGTTGGATAGGCACAGTGCGCCGGCGCGGAGTTTAAGTAGAACTTGGCGGGGTTGGATTTGTCCGCACTACTCAGTTTCACCACCACGGAACCGCGTCCCACATAGAGGGCTTCCTTGTGGCCGATTTCGTGCACCTTGCCATCCACCTCCACGGTTCCGGAGCCACCAATATTTATAAGTCCCAACTCGCGGCGCTCAAGAAAATACTCGGAGCGCAGGGCCTCCACGGTTTCCAGCTGCACGGTTTCTTCCACCGGCATGATGCCACCCACGATCATGCGGTCTACATGGGTGTAGGTGAGGCGCACTGTATCCGCTTCGAAAAGCTTCGGCACGAGGAACTCTTCACGCAGGCGGTCGGTATCGTAGTTGACATAGTCACTCGGGTGACTGGCGTAACGCTCTTCGAAATTGGTGGTCATATTTTTCCCCTGTTGTACATCTAGGTCGCAGGTGCCCACTGCACTGCTATGCGAAGGTTCTGGTGGCCGGCGCCCTTGAGCGAGACTGTCGAAAAGAGGGACCTTTTCGACAAGCCCCATGGATGGGTTTACGGCGTGTCTCGCGCAAGGGCGCCGGTCAGCAGAACCGCCACAGCACCAGTAAACGGCACCGCGAACCTTCAGGTAAATTTTAAGATTCGGACTTCAACAGCTTGTACATCTCAACGCCGGAAGTAATAAACGGCGCAGTACCTTTGGGGTCGTCGTCGTAGATCGGCTCGCTCATGTAGTACTCGTAGCTACCGTCGCGGCCAAAGCCAAGGCCAGCCACCTGACACATATCAGTGATGCTGATGGTGCCGTCGGCGTGTACCTGAACAAACTCATCCAGCAGGCCTTGGTAGGCTTTTTTGGCGGTACCGAGGTACTTGTCCTTGGGCAGGTATCCCTGGTTCAGCGCCTTGGCATAGAAGTAGGTGAACATGGTGCTGGCAGTGGACTCGCGGTAGTTACCGCGCTCACCGGGCTTGTCGATAATCTGCCACCAGGTACCGGTTTCCGGATCCTGGTACTTTTCGATTACCGGTGCGATCTCGGCAATCATGTCCAGCAGGTACTGACGCTGTTCAGCGTTTTCTTCTGGAATAAAGTCCAGTACATCCACCAGCGCCATCGCCAACCAGCCCATACCGCGCGCCCAGTGGTAACCGGATAGACCGCTTTCCTTATCGGCCCAGACCTGCTGACGTTTTTCATCCCAGGCGTGGTAGAACAGGCCAGTCTCCGGATCTTTCAGTACTTCGTTGACCAGTTTGAATTCGGCCAGTACTTCGTCGACATTCGG
This sequence comes from Microbulbifer sp. YPW1, assembly GCF_013367775.1. Lineage (NCBI taxonomy): Bacteria > Pseudomonadati > Pseudomonadota > Gammaproteobacteria > Cellvibrionales > Microbulbiferaceae > Microbulbifer > Microbulbifer sp. YPW1. The sequence goes on along the minus strand of NZ_CP055157.1, from coordinate 1,928,029 downwards.
CTGCTCGTGCATCAGCTGTTCGTAGTGGGCGAGGAACGGAATCCCCATGTAAACGCCGTCGAGCCATACCTGGTAGGGGTAGCGCTTCTTGTGCCAGAAGGCACCGGCAGAAGTACGGGGATGATGCTCCAGCTGTTCGAACAGGGTATCGACCGCCTTCTTGTAGCTTTCGTCGTTGTTGCGCTCGTACATACGCAGCAGCATGGTGCCGGCGCGAATGCTGTCGATATTGTATTTGTCCTGTACGTAACCATTGATGGAGCCATCTTCGTTGACGAAGGAACCCATGACGGTCTGCACCGCGTCGGCGTAGCGCGCTTCCGGAGCCACCTGGTTCAGCTCATCGTAGGCCTGCATGACCATGCCGGTGGTGTACTCGAAGTAGGATGGACGCTTGCGGATATGGTCGTAACCGCCAAAGCGGTAATCCAGGGTTTTACGTTCCAGCTCGGAATCCGCCAGGCGCTTGCTCCAGTCCAGCGCCACATCAGCAGATAAAGGTTTATCCGTTTCTGCTTCGCTCGCTGCGGTAGTCAGGCGCTGACGCAGGGGCATGGTGAGCTTTTCTGCTTCCTGCTCGAGGTAGGTTTCGAATTCGGCCTTGGTCGTAATCGGGCCGTGGCGGCTCTCCACTTCATTGGCCCAGGCGGCAACAAAGTAGTACTGAACTTCTTTGTCGGCCGGCTTCAGGATGGCCACCTGGTTGTGCTCGTCGCTGGTGGTTTCCTTGATCGCCTTGCGCTTGGCCAGTACCGCCATACCCAGATTGGCACCATCGAGGCTCTGCGGGCCGTAGGTACCGATATAGGTGTACGCGTGGCCGGTAATATCCATGTCACCAACAATCAGCTCGGTACCCTTGTGATTCACGATACCGGCAATCAGGTTGTCCAGCTCTGCGCTGGTTTTCGCATTCACTTCCACCAGGCGGCTGCCCGCGTGCATGGAAAGCTGCGCGCTCAAATCGGTCTCGACACCTTCAACCGGCTTCCAGCCGAGGTAGTCGATCTTGAACGCGGAATACAGGTCGCCGTTTTCGGTGATTTCCGCGCGCCAGTCCTGCACGTCACTCACGCGAATGACTTTTTCCCCATCCCAGTAACCGTAACCGCCAACGCCGACGGCACTGCCTACTTTCAGGATATCCATGCCCCAGTCGGCGGGCTCGTGGTAGGAATCAAAACCATCCTGGCCCACACCCTGCAGTACGGGCTCCTGGATCGACTTGCCGAAAATATCGAAGCCGTTGCGCCAGTCCAGATACACACGGTAGCCGACCAGATCGGATTCAATACCAGGGCCTTCATAGCGGATATACCAGGAGTGGTCGGTGTGTTCTTTGGGGACTTCCAGGGTACTGACGTTCTGGAAGCTGCCGCCGAGATATTCGCGCTCTTTCCACTCACCGCCCACTTTGTGGGAGATTTCCGCCTGAGTGCGCTTGGCCACGGAATCTGCCGGCGCATCTGCTTCGGCGATGCGCAGCTTGAGGGTTTCATCGACGGCTACATCAACGGTGAAGATGATGCCGTCTTTGCTGCCATCGGCGTCTTTGTCGATGGCCTGCACGGGAATCTGTTCGGCCTGTTTCCACACCGCGATGGGTGAAGCAAAACCGGCTTTCAGTCCGAGTTCGTAGTAGCTGAGGTAAACCGCTTCGTCCAGGCGCGGGAAGGCTGAGGGGTTGGAAAGCTCGAGGGTCGCGATCGCACTGGGCTTTTCCGCTTCTGCCGCGGGTGCGGCGGCTTCTTCCGGGGACTGGGCAGCTTTTTCACCGCACGCGGTCAGGGTTGCCGCCGTCAGCGCAAATGCGATGGCATTCAGGCCCAGTTTGCTTTTGGACTGGTCAAACAGTTTCACAGAGGTCTCCACGAAGTCGGGTTTTATTCTGTTTTTCTGGCAATCAACAAATTAGCTTGCCGTTAAATCGAAAAACGGCCGGGTGCGAATTCGAATCCTTACGCCGGTGTCCCCACCGGCAGATCCCTGCACCCGGCCGCTACATCTGAGAAGCTCTAAATCAGATTAGAACTTGTACTGAGCACCTACGAAGTACTGCGCACCAGTGCTGATCTCGGTGATCATGCGCTTGGCATTGCCATCCATGTACTCAAATACCGGCTCGTCAGTGAGGTTGATTGCCTCAAAGTTAACTTTGAGGTTGTCATTCACACGGTAGCTGGCAGAGAAGTCCAGGAAGCTAGTAGCATCAACGTAGCGTCTTTTTTCTTCACTGGCCTCTTGCGGACGGGTGGAATACTCACCGCGATTCGCCACGGACAGACGCGCAGAGAAATCGTCGTTCTCCCAATACAGAGTCAGGTTGGAAGAATCGTCAGACTGGCCGCTCAGCGGGCCTTTGAACTCATCGGGCTGGCCAACACGGTAGGTCACCTCAGAGCTGACTTTGGTCAGGTTGGCGATAACACCGAAGTTACGAACCCATTCCGGTCCCGGCAGGAAAGTCAGCGGCTGCTGGTATTGCAGCTCCCAACCGTCCAGCTCACCACCTTTCTCGCCGTTTACGGTGCGCTTAACTTCGAAGTCCGCGTTGTACAGATCATCGTACTGAGCGCCCAGCAGACTATCCGGCAGACCGGTTTCAGCCCAAGACAAAATATCTGTCTGGCTAATCGGCAGGGATTCGATGTCTTTCACGAAGTAGGCCACAGACACCACCGCGTTTTCAGCGAAGTACCACTCGGCACCCAGATCGTAGGCCTTGGCACGGAACGGCTCGATGAACGGGTTGCCGTAGCTAACAGTGGGATCGCCGAAGATGCCAACGCTGCCGCCAGGGTTCAGCGTACCCAGGTTGGGGCGGGACATTACCTTGGCAGCGCTACCACGCACCACTACATCGTCCAGCACTTCGTATGCCAGATTCAAAGAAGGCAGTGTATCGCGGTAGTCATTTTCAACCGTTACTTCAACAGCACCGTTCTGCAGACCGGTAGAGGTCAGCTCAGTCTCCACTGTGCGCACGCCCACGTTACCGTGGAGGCGGCGGCCGGCGACGTCGGTGTCAAAGTCAACCTGTGCGTATACACCCAGGCTTTCCTCTTCTACGTCACGGGTATCGCCCGCACGTACTGCGTGTGGCCAGCAGCCACTTGCCAGGGCCGCATCAACCAACGCCAGGTCGCCCTTGAAGTACGGCAGGCCAGTGGGGTTGGCTACAGAGCCCATGTCACTAGTAATGGTGGAACCGATACCACAGGCTTCGCCGTCTTCAACACCATCGCGTGCGTCGGCACCAGACAGAGAAGTATCTGCGCGCAGTCCAGCAATTTCATAGCCGTAAGACTTCTGGGTAACACCACCGCGCAGGGTCAGCATATCGTTCAGCGCGTAGTCCAGGTCAATACGGAAAGTGGAAGTTGAAGATTCTGCGTCATACAGACGATCACGAATTTCAGACAATTCCCAGTTCGCCGGGTCAGTCACATCGAAGCCAAAGGCGATGTCCGGAGAAGTCATGTTGGTGTAGTCGTAGGTGACCGTGTCGTTAGACTCAGCGTAGTCAATCATGCGACGAGGATCGTTTTCGCTGAAGTGCTCCAGCACCAGGGTACTTTCGCGGTTGTCCAGCTGGGAGTCGGATCCACCGGCGAGAACTTTCACGTGGAAGTCTTCGCTGAAATCGTGCTCCAGAGTCAGGGAGTACTGGGCAAATTCAGAGCCCCAGTCCGCAAGGAAGTTTTCCGCACGGGTATCAACGCCATCCATGGTGGCAGTGATCAGGTTATTGTTGCGGTCGATTGTGTATGCCGCAACGTCGGTCTCTGCATTACCGGTGTCGCCGGTACGCGCCAGGGAAATCGGGTTGATATTCGGCTCGGTACGCTGAGAATCCAGATTGGAGTACAGGCCGTCAAAGCTCAGCAGGGTGGAGTCGGCGATCTGCCACTGCAGGGAAGAGGTCACACCCAAGCGGTCTTGCGTGTAGTTGCGGTTCATGTAGCGCGGAATACGCGGATGCCAGGCACTCTTGACGCGGTCAAACTCTGCTTCATCGTCGCCACAAGCAGAACAGCTACCGAAATTGTCATCTTCCCAACGGCCGGTGTCGGCGCCATAGCCAAACACATTCCGCTCGGAAAAGGCGACGGAGAACAGTGCCCCCAGGGTCTGCTCTTCGTTAGTAAAGCTTACCAGCGCAGAAGTACGCGGGGTGAACTCTTCACTGCCGTCGTTGTAGCTGCCCTGTACGTTGGCAACCACGGTAACGGGATCGTAATCGAAAGGACGCGCGGTACGCAGGGCAACAGTTGCACCCAGAGAACCTTCTTCCAGCTCCGCTGAGGTGGACTTGTAAACGTCCAGACGGTTGAACAGCTCGGAGGCGAATACGTTGAAGTCGAAGCCGCGGCTGGTCTGCACACCGCCGGAGCCCGCAGCCAAGGACTGCGCCTGCATGCCGTTGATCTGTACACGAGTAAAGGTGGAGTTCAGGCCGCGAACGGTGATGCCACGCCCCTGACCGCCGTCACGGTCAATCGCAACACCGGGGATGCGCTGCAGTGATTCCGCCAGGTTCTGATCGGGAAAATCCGCGATGTCTTCTGCCAGGATGGAGTCAACCATGCCCGCGGAGTCACGCTTGGTGTCCAGCGCTTTCGCCAGGCTGCCCGCATAACTTCCGGTTACGGTGATTTCTTCCAGGCTGGCATCGCCAGAGGTATCTGCTTCTTGCGCAAAGGCCGGTACCGCAACAATGGCCATCGCAAGAGTGAGTGGTTTCAGCTCGAAGGTCTTCATGACTCTCATCTCCGCTTATCGTCTTTTATATTTGGTAAAACCTTTTTTGGTATTACCGCTTATTATCAAAGCATGCCGATATTCTCACACGGATTACCAACTGGCAACTTTTGGCAGACCAATTCTGCGATTATTCCGGCTTATTTTTCGTCAATTTGTAGAATAGCGCGCCAATCGATGCGGAGCCAGTGCGCTTTAGCGGACACTGGCCGTCCTAAGCGGGGCTTTTTAGACCCGCCTGATCAGCTCGGCTTGAAGGCTTCGCCATTGATAGAGACATTGGACACGGTCAGACCAGTCACCTCTTCGATCACACCAAGAGAGGCCGCCTGGTCAATGCGACTGTCGGAAATCTGCAGACCACGGATGGGGGCCCGCTCGAATCCGCGGATATGGAAGGCGCGGTTGGCCTCTTTGCAGATCAGGTTCTCGACCTGAATGTTGTACACATTCGGATCGAAGTCGCCATTGTCCCCTTCCTCGTAGTAGAAGTTGATTACGATGACGTCTTTCACCTGACCGATGGTGAGGTTGCGCACGTAGATATCGTGGATATTGCCGCCGCGCATGGCATTAGTCTTGATACGCAGACCGCGTTCGAGGTGCGGACTGCTCATCACACAGTCCTCCAGGAACACGTTGTGCACACCACCGGAAATCTCACTGCCGAGCACCAGGCCACCGTGACCATCGCGCATCTGGCAGTTCCGAACAATCACGTTTTCGGTGGGCACATTGACCCGGCGACCGTCGGCGTTGCGGCCGGACTTGATTGCGATGCAGTCGTCGCCGTTATCGAACAGGCAGTCTTCGATCAGCACATTCTTGCAGGATTCGGGGTCACAGCCATCGGAATTGGGACCATGGCTCCTTGTCGTCACTCCGCGCACGGTCAAACCTTCACACAGCACCGGATGAATCACCCAGAACGGGGAGTTCTCCAGGGTGACCCCTTCAATCAGCACATTGTTACATTCATAAAACTGCACCAGCGGCGGACGCAGGAAGGAGCCCTCGGCATAGTGGCGGTCGGCTACGGGAACCCCGGCCTCCATCTCTTCCATTAACTTGGCGCGCGCCGGATGCTGGGTATCCCCTTCGTTGGAACTGTTATCGCACTTGCCGTTCTTGCCCTTCCACGGCCACCAGGTGTCGCAGTCGGCACCGCCATCGATCAGCCCCTTGCCGGTGAGGGCGACGTTTTCACACTGGTGGGCATAGATCAGCGGCGAGTACCCCATCATTTCCATCCCCTCCCAGCGGGTCTTGACCGCGGGCAGGTAGCGCTCCGGATCCGGGATAAAGTGGATTTCCGCCCCCTCTTCCACATGCAGCTCGGTGTTGGAAACCAGGTGGATGGGACCGGTGCGGTATTTACCTGCTGGGACCACAATACGGCCACCGCCCGCCTTGCGACTGGCCTCAACGGCGGCGGCAAAGAACTCGCTGGCATCCTCGCCCTCGCCCTTGGCGCCGAGCTCTTTCAGATTGAAGTCGCGCGCGGGAATAGCCGGCAGCTTGATCGCGGAAAGGATCTTGGGAACCTGTGCCCAGGGGCCGTTGTACTGAGCTTTGGGCGGACGGCTCATGGCTACCGCATTGGGCAGCAAACCGGTGAAAGCTGGCACCGCGGCTGCGGCCGCCATGGATTGCAGGAATACCCGCCGGTTGAGTCCAGTCATAAATACCTCCCAAGGCTTATTGTTGTACTGGCTTATAGGGACAGAAATCATCGCCATGGCCCCACCCACGCTTGCGGCAAGACCAGTCAAAAAAATCTTGCCAATACTGTCATACCAATTTTTGGAGGGCAACAACCAGCCGGCCACACCAGCGCCGGAAATAGCACGGGGGTACCGCAACGATTCCATTGACGACGGTCAAAAATAAGGCACAAAAAAGCCGGCGCAGTGGCCGGCTTCAGGAAATGCAGAGCAATCAATGGGGTCAGGGCAGGGCAAATCTCTGCCGGGCAGCGCTCATCTCGCGACGGGCCTGCTCAAGGGCCTCGGCTTCGGTGGCATCCAGCAGCTGTTGGACCACCCGCTGCAGGTGGTCGCGCATCGCATTGCGCGCACCTTCCGGGTCTCTTTTCTGGATCGCCTCCAGAATGCGGCGGTGCTCCTCGATACGCGGCTTGGAACCGGCCTGGCGCACCTTCTCCAGAATACGGGCGGAGACAGAAGAATTGTTGCGCAGTTTCCACAGGTGCTCACACACAGACACCACGGCATCGTTGTGGGTACAGCGGGCGATATGCAGGTGGAATTTCTCATCCGCCACTTCGGCAGATGATTCAGTGGCGTTTTCCGCCACCATTTCATCCAGGATGGCCGCAAGCTCTGCGACCTCGGAGTCACTCATCTCGCGCGCAGCGAGGCCGGCAGCCTCACCCTCAAACATCATGCGCGCCTGCAGAATCTCGAACGCTCCGATATCACTTTCACCCGCAGAAAAGGCGCTGGCTTCGGTGTCGGTCACGTAAACGCCAGAACCACCTTTTACTTCCACACACCCCGCCAACTCGAGGGCGATAATGGCTTCACGTACGGTGGGGCGGCTTACCTCGAAACGCTCGGCGAGTTTGCGCTCTGCCGGCAAACGAGTGCCGGCCGGGTAGTCGCCGGCGGCAATGGCGGCAGCCAGTTTTTCGGCTACCTGTTGATAAAGTCTGGCACCCTGCATCGAGGTACTCTCCTGCATTTGTAACAGCATCTGTTCTTCTGTAATTGGCTATCGCATCCCGCGCTACCCTCAGGGGGCTTACGCGACCTGACCACATCCTGCTGACCAGTACCGACTATATATCAGCGCCAAACCACGCTTCCTATATAGCGTCCCTATGCGAAATCCGATCGTGCAGTCTAACAGAACGGGTTTAGCCACCACAACACGGAACTTGCCAATACAGTCTTACCAAATCCTACTATCCTGACGATTGCGGCCTTACCAATATAGTGTTAGATTGCAACCAATCATAACGACAACTGACCGCGAGTCCGAAATTAGCGGAGTCAGGACAAGATGGATCTCATTCATATACATACCGACGATAACGTCGCCGTGAGCAAGGTGCCCCTACCCGCCGGTACGCTGGTCAACTGGGGCGGCAGCATGATGCCGCTGGTGACTGATGTCCCGGCGATGCACAAGGTCTGCGTGCGCGCAATCCGTGCCGGTGAAGCGGTCATCAAATACGGCCAGGTTATCGGTTTTGCCCGGGAGGATATTGCTCCCGGTACTCACGTCCACGAATTCAATATGGAAGCGGGCAACCACACAGTGGAGCACGACTTCTGCCGGGATTACGTTCCTACCGAACTGGTGGCACCGGAAGAACGCGCCACCTTTATGGGTTATCGTCGCCCGAGCGGCAAAGCCGGCACCCGCAACTATCTGGCCGTGGTCTCTACCGTAAACTGTTCGGTTACCGTTTCCCGGGCCATCGCCTCTCATTTCCGCGACAGCGGAAAACTGCGCGACTTCCCCAATATCGACGGCATAGTGGCACTGGGCCACGACAGTGGCTGTGGCATGTCCACTTCCGGTGAGGGCTACCAGACCCTGTTGCGCACCCTGCACGGCTATATTGCGCACCCGAATTTTGCCGGCGTTCTGTTGATCGGCCTTGGCTGTGAAGCCATGCAGATCACCAGCCTGATGCGCGAAACCGGTTTGCAGGAAAGCGGTAGCTTCCAGGTGATGACCATTCAACAGCAGGGCGGCACCCGCGCTGCAATCGAGTCCGGCATCGAGCGAATGACAGAAATGCTGCCCGCGGCCAACGCCTGTGAGCGCGAGCCGATTCCGGCTTCCGAACTTACACTGGCGGTACAGTGCGGCGGTAGTGATGCCTACTCCGGTATTACCGCGAATGCGGGCCTGGGTGCGGCAGCAGATATCCTGGTGCGTAACGGCGGCACTGTTATTTATTCCGAAACCCCGGAAATTTACGGCGCCGAACATCTGCTGACCCGCCGCGCGGCTTCTCCGGAAGTCGCCCAGAAGCTGGTTGACCGTATCGAGTGGTGGGAAAACTACACGCGGATGAACGGTGTCGAGCTGAACAACAATCCGTCTCCAGGCAACAAGGCTGGTGGCCTGACGACGATTGCGGAAAAGTCCCTGGGCGCCCAGGCCAAGGGCGGCACTACCGCGCTGCAGGATGTTTACATGTACGCAGAGCAAGTGCGCAAGAAGGGCCTGGTGTTTATGGACAGCCCCGGATTCGACCCGGTATCTGTGACCGGCCAGGTGGCCAGTGGCGCGAACGTGGTGTGCTTCACCACCGGCCGCGGTTCCGCGTTCGGCGGCAAGCCGGTTCCCAGTATCAAGCTGGCCAGTAATTCCAACCTATTCGAGCGTATGCGCGAGGATATGGATATCGACTGCGGCGGCATCCTGGACAAGCGTTACACCGTTGCGGAATGTGGCGAGATGATTTTCAAACACATTCTGGCGATTGCGTCTGGCGAGCAGAGTGCCAGTGAAAAACTCGATTACGGTGATAACGAGTTTGCACCCTGGCATATTGGTGCGGTAGTTTGACCTTTACGCATTTCACTCTATAAACCGGCCCAGTGCCGGTTTTTTACTTTTAGAGTTTCAAAAGACCTTGGTGGTCTAGGCGCTTTAAAGCAGGTCTTTGGCGGCAAGGTACCGGGTATCTGTTTTCAAAACCGCCATGAATACATCCCTGTAGGCTGCGTCGGCGACGTCCCTGTCGCCGACGCTTTTGAAAACAGATACCCGCTACCTTACCTTCTCGTTTAAATTCGGAACTTCGTAAGTTGTTCAGTCGTAAGGTTTTGCTGGTGCCTTGCTGAGTAGCACGAGAACCAGTGTCGCCAGGGGCCCGAAAATGAGGCTCAGAATCCACCAGATGAGTCCACTACGATTTTTACCCTGAGCCAAGCCAGCGTTAATCAGAGAAAGTGTTCCCCACCCGACCAGCCACTCCCGCGACTGAATCATTACTTGATACTCTTCCATAACCACCGTCCAATTAATCCAATCAAATCCCAATGGCCGAATCCCCGGTGCTCCACCGCCACCAAACCTACTTAGCGGCTACCCGGAAACCAAATCAGTTATCCATTAAGAAGCGAGCAATGGTACGGAACCCGTGTCCCTTGGCTCCCTGTGCCCACTGATCATTCGGCGAAGGCAGGTAAGAACCGGAAAGGTCCATATGTACCCAACCGCGCCCTTCATCGCGCACAAACTTGGCCAGGAAAGCGGCCGCGGTAGAAGCGCCGGGCGTGCCATCCATGCCCACATTGGCAATTTCCGCAAACCCGGAAGGAATCTGCTCCAGGTGGAATTTTTCCAGCGGCAGACGCCAGGCTTTTTCGTTTTCCTGCTTGGCTGCATTCAACACTTTATCGGCCATCTCGTCTTCCAGACTCAACACCGAATTGTAATCCCGGCCAACCGCCATTTTCGCAGCGCCAGTCAAGGTTGCAGCATCCAGGATATAGCGCGGGCTTTCCTCACTCGCCGCGATCAGACCGTCTGCCAGTACCAGACGCCCCTCCGCATCGGTATTCAGGATTTCCGCCGTCACCCCATTTTTGTAGGTAATTACATCACCCAACTTGAACGCGTGACCGGAAATCAGGTTTTCCGCGCAGCACAGGTAAAGCTTCACACGCTTGTTCAAGCCGCGCGCGATCGCCAGCGCCAGACCGCCGGCAACCATCGCCGCCCCGCCCATATCGGACTTCATGTGCGCCATACCGGCAGATGGCTTGATGCTGTAACCACCGGAATCAAACGTGATGCCCTTGCCCACCAGACAGATATCCACAGGCGCAGCATCATCCCCGGCGGGGTTGTAATCCAGCTGCAGCATGGCACCGCCGCGTACGCTGCCACGACCCACGTTGTGGATCCCCATAAAACCCTCGTCCAGCAGTTCATCGCCGGAGACGATACGGTAGCTCACCGCATCCGGGGCCAGCTGTTGCAGCATATCTGCAGCGCTTTCCGCCAGTGCACGGGGATAGACGTTTTCCGGAGAGCCGTTGGTGATTTCCCGCACCCACAGGCTCGCCGCTTTGCGCGCCTCCAGTTCCTTGAACTCATCGCCCTCGGCAACGCCCCAGTCAAGGGTGCTCTTGCGATTCGGGTTGTAATAGCCGGCCCAGAAGCTCCAGCGGCTTTCCAGGTCCCAGTTGTCGCCGGTCAGGGCGACATCCGTCACGCCCATGCCGTCCAGCCGGCGCGCGGCGCGCTGTACCGCGACCAAAGTACCGCCGGTGGCCTCGGTGGCGTGGATACAGGCCTCGCTGTCGCTGAAGCTCAGCAGAGCGTTCTTACCCCAGTGATCCGCCGCCGCGGCGCTGTCCAGCCGTACCTGCATCGCTGTTGTCATGTGTACACCTTGATTTTGTGATGGAAAGGAAGTGTCTGACACACAATATTGGGTCAGTCTAGCAGGCTGCAAGTGGTGGTTTGCGCCGCCGGGGAATCTGCCGATACACTGCATGGGCTAAAAAGAACAACAGGGATAGTTACCATGGGAACAGCCTGCCACTACCATTCCGCGGCGCCCGCCGTCTGGCAATGTACCGGCTGCAGCAAGGATTACTGCAGCGATTGCGTGCCCGGTGCGGTGGATAATTACTACCAGTCCACCCCCAAATGCGTACTGTGTAACAAGCGTCTTGAGAATGTCGGCGCCAGCAACAAGGCCAAGCCTTTCTGGCAGATGGCCCCTTTCTACTTCCGCTACGCCTTCTCCGCGGGCCCGCTGACCATCTCCGCCATCTGTGCCGTCGCCGCCCTCGCCATGACCGGCCTGGGATTCCTCTCGATCTTTGTGTTTGTTGCCACACTCGCGGTAGTGATGCGTTACAACCTGCTGGTGATCGAGAAACTGGCCAGCGGCCAGCTGCAGGCCCCCAGTTTCGGCGATGCCCAGGACGGCCGCAGCGCTGCGGTATTCGCCAAGGTGATCGGTATGATTCTGGTGGCCGGTGGCGCCGGGGTCCTGTTTGCCATGCTCGGCGAGGGCGCGGTACAGGTGTACTCCATTGCCCTGTCGCTACTGACCCCGGCGGCAATGATCGTACTGGCGCTGGAGCACAGCATGCGCGCCGCGGTAAACCCGCTCAAACTGCTGCATTTCACCCTGATTATCGGCTGGCCCTACTGGCTGCTGTGGCTATCCACCAGTGCGGTTTCGGCAGCGCCCGCTCTGCTGCTACCCGCGGTAGTGGGCAAGCTCCCGGTGTGGCTGCTATTGCCACTGGTGGCGTTCGTCACCAGCTATTTCTCCATCGTCACCAGCGCCATGATGGGCTACATCTGCCTCACCAGGCAGCGCAAACTGGGTGTAGTGGCGCAGGTGGAAGACGAGGAGTTTCTCGAAGCGCTGGAGTTCGATCGCCTGAAGGCGCTGGCGGATGCGGGGATTCTGTTGCGGGAGGGCCGCCACGAGGAAGCGCGTAAAACGCTGGTTACGGTACTACGCCAGCAACCGGACGATATCGCGCTGAATGAACGCTATTACCGTCTGCTGCTGGCAACAGATGATAAAAAAGCACTGCGCGAGCTAGGACCGCATCTGCTGGAGCGATTTGTGAAACTGAACCAAGCGCACAAAGCGGCAGAGCTTTACCTGGCCACGACGCGCAGCCACGGCGCACCGACCATCGACAAGTCACTGCTACGCCACCAGATCGCCGAAGCGCTGTATCGGCAGCGCCAGTTCAAACCGGCGCTGTCACTGATCAACAACCTGCACAAGGAAGACCCGCACTACACGCGGCTCGACAGCGCCTACCTGCTGCTGGCAAAAATCTATATGGATGGTTTCAACCGCACCGATAACAGCCGCAAGCTACTGGCGTTTGTGCGCAGCAAGTTTCCAAAAAGTGCGGTACTTGGCGAGGTGAAACAGCTGGAGACGATTCTCGCAGCCGAAGAAGCTACGCAGCCGGCTTAGAGCTTTATTGTCGTATGCGAAGGCGCCTCTACCCGGTAGTGGTGCCGCCACTCATGGCCAATAGTGACAGCTAGATTGCCGTCGGCTGCAACGCCCGGGCAAAATCCAGTGCCCTGCGCGCGCGCTCCTCGTCGCCACAGCGGCGGTAATGCTCCACCAGGCCATTGGCCAGGCGTGCCATCAACGGGTGGCGCTGATCTTTCTGCCGCAAGCGCTGCAACAGACTTTCCACCAGCCCCCAATGCTTTTCCCGGGCCGCCCGCTGCGCCAGCAGCAGGCATACCCGCACATTAAGCGCCCGCGGCTCGCGCACCCGCTGTACATACTCCTCGACCCCGGAAGCGATAGGCTCGAACGCCTGCGCCGGAGACCGCGCCAGGGCAAACAGTGCCAGCCAGGCCCGGTGGTGGGCCTCGCTTTCCGGCGCCAGGGCGGTGAGTTCGATGGACTTGTGGATCAACGGCAGCGACTCCGGGTGCTGCCGCTGGGCACTGGCCGCAGCTTCGCTGGCTTCCAGCAACTTGCCACTGTTCTGCAGGGATTCGATACGCGCGAGGGCCAGCTGCTCCGGTGTGGGGGGCAGGTCCTCTTCCACATGGATTTCTCGGCTGGGACGCAGCCGGATCAAAACCATGGTGCACACGAAGCCCGCCACCAGGCCACCGAAGTGCGCCCAGTAGGCAATGTTGTCGTTGCCAAAGAAGTAGCCGAAAACCTCCTTGCCCAGCCACAGGGGCAGTACCAGCAGCGCCGGCGCCGTGAATTCACCGAAAGCAAAACCGAGGGTGTAAAAAAATCGCAGGCGGCGCACACCGTAAACCGCGACGAACATCCCCATCACCGCGGATACCGCTCCGGAGGCACCGATGACCGGCATCAGACTTCCGGCCTCCACCCCCATATGCAGGCCGGCCGCCGCCAGTCCACCCAGCAGGTAAAGACCGATAAACCACGCCGCGCCCAGCGCCAACTCCACCGACAGGCCAAACAACAGCAAAAAGATCATGTTCCCCAGCAGGTGCTCCCAGCCACCGTGCAGGAACATATGCCCGAGCGCCCCTTTCAGGGTCGGCTCTGCCGGCGTCAGCCCGTAGGCAAAGCTGGACAGGCGATCGCGCATCTCCGCGAACTGCTGGCGCTGCTGCAGCCACTGCTGTTTACCTTCCCTCTCCAGCTGCGGCACTAGCCAATGGTGAAACTCGCGACTCCACAGCAACTGCTCGTAGATGAACTCCTCCCCCGCGCCCTGTGCCAGGGATCGCCACTCGGGCTTTTCCGCTCCCACAAACTCATAGAAGCGCTGCTCTTCCAGGGTCGGCAGATCACTGGAGAAGTAATATTCCTCCGCTGCCTGCCAGCGGGACTCGTCGCCGCTCTGGTAGAGCACAAACACCAGGAGGTTAGCGAGAATCAGGGCAAAACACACCAGCGGCGGACGGCGCCAGTCGGGTTTGTTCTGAATGGGAATAATCAGCAAGGTCGGACCTGCAACTCGAGTGACAGTAAGGGTTCAGGGTTAATTCACCCCAGAATACAGGGGCTGGCGATTATGAACAGCCCCCGCCGGGCGATACAGAGCCAGAATGCGAAAAAAGACGTCAGTGACCAGGCGATCCGCCGTCGTCACCCCCTGCCGTGCCATCACCTCCGCTGTCGCCGCCATCGGTGTCACCCTCGCTGGACCAGTCTTCGATCCCAGCCGAACCGCGGCGCTCCGCCTGCGGCTGGTGTGTGGAGTCCTGTGGGGCACCCCCATCCCCGGAAGTATCTGCAGGGGCATTTCCTAGCGCTGCCTCCGTATCTCCCCAGCTGCGCACATGCAGGTCTCGTTGCGGGAACGGAATCTCGATTCCCCGCTGGGTGAACTCCCGCAGCAGCTCAATGTTGTACAGCGCGTTGAGGTCCCCGAGGGAAGACACCGCATTGCTGTTGACCCACACCACCAGCTTGAAATCCAGTGAACTGTCGCCAAACCCGGTGAGCCACACCTCGGTTTTGCGCTGCCAGTTGCTATAGGTCACCGGGACGCGTTCCGCCGCTTCCATGGCCGCCTCCCGCACCACTTCCGGATCGGTACCGTAGGCCACCCCGAAAATCACATGGATGCGACGCACCGGGTCTTCCAGGGTGTGGTTGGTTACCCGCCCGGTGACGAACTCGGAGTTGGGTACCAGAATATCCACATTGTCGCGTGTCGTGATCCGGGTAGAGCGCACATTGATATCGCGGATACGCCCGAACACCCCGGATTCCAGCTCCACCAGATCCCCCACCCGTAGCGGCTGTTCGAACAACAGGATAATGCCGGAAATAAAATTGGAAAAAATTGCCTGCATGCCAAAGCCGATACCCACAGACAGGGCGCCGGCGATCAGTGTCAGCTTGGAAGTATCCAGCCCCACCATGGTGAGAATAATCACGAAGGTGATCAGCACAATGCAGTAATTGAGGATACGCCACAGGGTGTAGGCCCCCTGCTCACTGGTGCGGTTTTTGCGCACCATGCGCCGCAAGATCCAGTTGAGCAAGCGCGAGCAGGCCCAGGCGACGATGATCACCAGGACCATCTGGGCGATATCCTTCAGGGTGATCGGCTGCTCACTGATGGCGAACAGCTCGTAATTGGCCAGGTTGCGCCAGCTGGTGCGCAGATTCCGGAATTGCAGCAGCAGCCGATCGCCCATGGTCTGCCACCAGCCCTGCTGGCGCTGGTAGACAAACAACTGGGCGTTTTCGTAGCGCTGTATATCATCGAGCAGGTCGCGCACACGGCCGAGCCCACTGTCGACCTTTTCAAACTGCCTCCACCACTTGCGCATCGCCTTGCTGTCTTCCCCCACCCAGGCAACGATCTGGCGCTGGCGCACATTGAGCTGTCGATTGAGGTTCTCGTGGACAGTTTCCGCATTGCTCACCAGGTCCTTATCGACCGATAGCTTCTGCTTGTCACCGGCAGGGGCCAGTACATTGTTGATAGCTAATAACAATTCCTGCTTGCGCAATTGCAGGCGGTTTTCCATTGCCTCCACACTGTAATTCATCAACCGGATCTGCTGCTCCATGGTCACGGCGGCATCGGAGCTTTCAAATATCAGGTTGCGGGAATCATTGCGCTCCCGTGTCAGCTCTTCCAGGCTGGACTTTTCTTTGGTGCGGGCTTCCCCCAGCTTCTGCACTGCCTCCTCGCTGTACTGAAGCTCCTTTAGCATTCGTGTCAGCTCTGCATCGGCATATTTCAGCTCTTCATCCCAGGCGGCAATCTGTTCATTGACCATGCTCTGCTCTTCGAGCACCTGAAGATGACTGAGTTGAGCCAGGAAGACATCCAGGGTGGCTTTGAGGTGCTTGGCATCCGCGCGATTCTTATCCCGCAGTTTGCCCACTGTATCCCGCAGGTGGGTCAGAGACAGACTCACCGCCTCGTCCATCTGCGACTTTTCCAGCCTCATACCGGCAAAGCGCTGCCTGCCGCGGGTTACGGCCGCGTCGGAATCTGCCCACTGCAGGACAGTGGGATTTTTCGGGAAGGTGACATCCGGCAAAACGCTGACTTTTTTCAACTCATCACGCTTTTCCCAGATCTTTCGAATACTGTTGAATCGCCCGTCGATGAGTTTGACTTCCTCGGCGAGCTGCGCCTCCTCCGGCAGGTTAGAGCGCCAGTCCTGCCACGCTTTTTCCACCTCCTCAAGCCACGCTGTGCGCTGCTCATGGGTGGCCTCCGGCCACTGGGTCCACCAGTCTGCGGCGAGCTGATTGAAATCGGGAATAACCGGGGTAAATTCTTTCGGCTTCTGGGTGGGAAGTTGCGCCGTAGCCAGCGCAGGGAACAACAAAAACAACAGGCACAGGCATGCCAGAAACGCGCGCAGAGTTATTGCCGCAGAACGGGGGAATTGCGAGCAATGCAGGAAAAAAGTGGCGCCGATAGCTCCCATGTCCGAGACAGTCCCTGTACATCTGGATCGCAGGCGATGCCGACATCAGGCACCGCAGCGGACAACCTGCGCTGAGCGCGCATCTGTATCAGTGTAGATGACAGGGAAACGGTCTCAGCGCCGCCGGTCGTAGCGCTGGATACAGTCGCGATACTCCCGCTGGTAAATGCGCAGCCTCTGGTCCTGCAGGGTGCTGCCCCGGCGTGCGGCATCCGATGCATCCTGGCGACAGGCGGACTCCACCAGCGCGCGGTTGTCGTAGCGCTCGCCGCTGGCATCGTAGGGTGGGCGTGCATTGGCGTAGGGACGCCGCGGACTTCGACGGCGATCGCGGTAGCCCTCCGCTTCGAACAGCGGCACGCCCTCACCGTCCATCGCGTCGGGGTCTACCGCATCGGGGGGATAGGCGCGGGGAATACCGGAGCGGTCGCGCAGGTCATCGAGGTCTTTGTCCGGGTAACCGTATAGGCGGTCCTCGTAGGCGCCGACAAGATCCCCATTGTAGTAGCGCCGCCATTCATAGGGCGGCGTTGTCACGACATAACTGCGTCGCTTCGGCTCATAGCGGTAGAAGGTGCCGGTACCGCTGAGGAAAAAGCGCCACCCATCGATTTCGAACCCGGTACTGCCAGAGGGAACAAACGTCAGTTCCGCGCCCAGCGGAGGCTCCACCCGCAGGTAGCCATCGTCTTCCTTGCGATAGAAATACCCGCCCTCGTAATAGTAAATATTGCCGCTCAGGGTGATCCGGCTGGCGCCCGCCGGCAACTGGCGCTGACGATTGGGATCGCGCCGATACTCCTCCGGCGGCTCCGCGCTGGACAGCCCCGTATCCTGGGCCCGGGTCGCGACAGGAGACATCAACAGCAGTGCACAGCAAGCCCCGCACAACAGCCGCACCTGAAGAGTGTCGTTCGCCGGAGCAGCGATGGGGAATTGTCGGGAAAGGTGAGAGCGGAATCGGAGCATGGGCTGCCTCGCAAGCTACACAATCCGGGGCACGCACGTGCGCGCACCGAAGGCCCCACCCGATTAACTTGAAATACTCAAAGTAAAGTTCAATTGCGATCAAATAGCTGCACGCGACCCCCGCCCGTCGCAACTGAGGCAATACGGGCAGAGGCCGCGTGCGCTTGGTAGCCGGCTGCGCCGCTCTCCCATACTGACCGGCGAACACAGCAGAGCGCACAGACCACCACAGCCCCGCGCTTTTGCTGCTCGGCCGACTACCCCTTCAGTGTAAGGTGCAAACAACAATATCCCACCTTAAGCAAGCAGACCGACCGAACAGTTTTATTCCCTTTTTATTCGTCCCGCAGCGCGCACAGAACCCGCTGCGGGATTACCGTCAACGCAACCCGGAGATCACCTCGCGCAGGGTATTCACGATGGTATCGATCTCGTGGGTCTCGATGATCAGCGGCGGGGACATGCACAGCGCATCGCCAATCCCGCGCGCCATCACACCTGCCTCCCAGGCCAACGCCGACGCCTTGGCACCGAATTTGCCTTTAAGTCCTTCCGGGGCACGCAGCTCGATAGCGCCGACCAGGCCGTAGTTGCGCACGTCGATGACATTGTCAAGATCGGCCAGGGAGTGCAGGGCGTTCTCCCAGTAGCTACCGATATCCCCGGACGCACGGGTCAGCAGTCCCTCGCGATCGTAGATATCCAGCGTCGCCATCCCAGCTGCACAGGCCACCGGATGTGCGGAATAGGTGTATCCATGGAAAAACTCCACCATGCCCTCAGCGGCAGCATCCACCACCGTGTTGTAGATCTTGTCGTTCACGAATACCGCACCCAGCGGCACGGTGGCATTGGTAATGCCCTTGGCAGACGTGATCATATCCGGCGTTACATCGAATTCCTGAGACGCGAACGGAGAACCGGTGCGTCCCCAGCCGGAAATTACCTCGTCAAAAATCAGCAGCAGATCGTGCTGGTCACAGATCTCGCGCAGACGCTTCAGGTAACCCTTGGGCGGTAACACCACACCACCGGCACCGGAGAACGGCTCTACAATCACCGCCGCAATCTGGTCCGCTCCGTGGAACGCCACCAGCCGCTCCAGATCCTCCGCCAGCTCCACACCGTGTTCCGGCAGGCCTTTGGAGAAGGCGTTGCGTTCGATGTCCAGCGTATGACGCATATGGTTGGCTTTTACCGGCTGGCCAAAGCTCTGGTAATTCGGCGCAATACCACCCACGGAAATGCCACCAAAGTTCACCCCGTGGTAGCCCTTCTCACGGCCGATAAACATCGTGCGCGAGCCCTTGCCGCGCGCGCGTTGGTACTGCAACGCAATCTTCAACGCCGACTCCACCGCTTCGGAACCGGAGTTACCGAAAAACACCTTGTTCAGCCCATCCGGCGTGTACTGCACCAGACGCTCCGCGTATTCAAAGCTCAGCTCGTGGCCGAAATTGAAGATGGAGCTGTAATCGAGCTTGCGCGCCTGCTCGGAGATCGCATCGGCGATTTCAGTGCGGCAATGACCGGCATTGGAACACCACAGGCCTGCAGTGGCGTCGATGATCTTGCGACCGGATTTTTCAAACAGGTAAATTCCCTCCGCGCGCTCGACGATACGCGGCGCTGCCTTGAAAGTGCGGTTGGGGGTAAACGGCATCCAGAATGCGTTGGTGTTCAGTTCGGACATGATTTTCTCCGAGTCTAAAAAATTAGAGTCTTTCTAACGTAGTAAATAATTTCGATGCTAAGACAAAGTGCTGGGATTCCCTTTTCGAAAGCGTCGGCAACAGGGAAGTTGCCGACGCAGCGTACAGGGGTGTATTCACAGCGGTTTCGAAAAGTGAAGCCCAGTGCTTTGCCGCCACTGGGCCAGATTAAACACCCCGTGGGGTTCGCCTGCAGGCAGGCGTTTACAGGTTACGCGCCGTAGCAGCAGTACTTGGTTTCGTAAAACTCGGCCATTCCCTCGACACCGCCCTCGCGGCCGATACCGGATTCCTTGCAGCCGCCAAACGGCGCAACGGTGGTAGAGAAGACGCCCGCATTACAGGCCACCATGCCGTACTCCAGCGCCTCAACCACACGATTCGCCCGACGAATGTTTTCACTCATTACATACGCCGCCAACCCGAACGGCGTATTATTGGCGCGCTGAATCACGTCATCTTCATCGCGGAACTTCTGCACTACCGCCAGCGGTCCGAAAATTTCCTCCTGTGCGATGCGCATATCATCGTGCACCTCGGTCAGCAGCGTCGGCGCATAGTAATTCTCGCCATTGGGCAGGAAATCACCACCCAGCAAAAGGCGCGCCCCGTTGGCCACCGCCTCTTCAACCAGACCGTGTACCCGATCCACCGCACGGCGGAAAATCAGCGGACCAAATGTAGTCCCCTCTTCCAGGCCATGCCCCGGCTGCAACTTTTCCATCTGCACGCGCAACTTATCCACAAATGCATCGTGCACCGACTCGTGCACATAGATCCGGTTTGTAGACACACAAGTCTGGCCCGCGTTACGCATCTTTGTGGCAATACAGGCAGTCACCGCCACATCGATATCCGCATCGTCGAACACGATAAACGGCGCATTGCCCCCCAGCTCCATGGACATCTTTTTGATGGTGCTCGCGCACTGGGCCATCAACAGCTTGCCTACCGGAGTGGAGCCGGTAAAAGTGAACTTCGCCACGCGCGGGTCCTGGGTCAGCACCTTGCCGATGGCTGCGGAGTCCGTGCCGACAACCACGTTCAGGGTGCCCGCCGGCAACCCGGCCTGCTCCGCCAGCGCACACAGCGCCAGCGCCGACAGCGGCGTTTCTGAAGCCGGCTTGATGACTACCGGACAACCCGCCGCCAGCGCGGGTGCCGCCTTGCGGGTAATCATTGCATTGGGAAAATTCCACGGCGTAATACAGGTGACCACACCCACCGGCTGGCGGATGGTGTGCAGGCGCATCGCCGGATTGTGGGTTGGGATCGTCTGGCCGTAGGCGCGACGACACTCCTCCGCGTACCACTCGATGTAGGAGGCGCCGTAATCGATCTCCCCCAGCGCCTCCGCCAGCGGTTTGCCCTGCTCCAGGGTCAGGATCCGCGCCAGATCTTCACGGTTTTCCACAATCAGCTGGTACCAGCGCTTCAGCACCGCCGCGCGTTCGCCGGCGGTCTTGCGGCTCCATTCGGGAAAAGCTCCATGGGCGGCAGCGACTGCCTGCTCCGCATCGGCGGCACTGCCATCGGCGATTTCCGCCAGCACAGAGCCATTTGCGGGGTCAGTAACCGCCAACTTGCTCTCGCCATCTCGCCACTCACCGGCGACAAAGTTTTGGGTTTTCAACAAGGCCAGGTTTTGTACAGAAGCGTTCAGTACCATCGAATATTCCTACAGATCAAGCAAAATCAGTCAACAGCTCGATTCTGGACCCGTAGTCGGGTTAAGAATAGTAGATTCTCTGAAACTAAAATTTACGTTTTCCAAACTTTCATTTAACCTGAACGCAGACCTGAGCAACCGGTGACCAGCATGGCCCCTGCAAATAAGCCCGGCCCCAGACAGACCGCCAAACATGCCTTCTCCGGCCGCTTCAGCGATATGGACCTGCGCTTGCTGCGTGTCTTCCGCGAAGTAGTGCGCGCGGGTGGGCTGGCCGCAGCGGAAGTAGCGCTCAATATCAGCCGCTCAACCATCAGCGTGTACCTCTCGGACCTGGAAACGCGACTCGGTATGCAGCTTTGTATTCGCTCCCGGGGCCGCGCCGATTTCAAGCTGACCCCCGAGGGCGAAGCGCTCTACCAGGCCATCGAAGAACTGGACGGGCATCTGGCCAGCTTCAGAAGCCAGGTCAACGCCATCCAGTCACAGCTCACCGGACAATTGCGAATCGTCCTACCCGACGACATGCTCGCCATGCCCCAGCTGGACATGCCCGCCACCATCGCCCATTTGCGAGACCGCGCACCCCAGCTGCAACTGGAAATCAAACTAGCCGCGCCCCAGGAACTGGAACTGGAAATCCTCGGCGGCCGCGCGGATGTCGGTATCAACCCCCTGCACTCCCGTCGCCCCGGCCTCAGCTATCACCCCCTCTTCAGCCACCAGTCTCTACTCTACGCCTCCGTCAGCCATCCGTGCGCAAGCCTGCCTGAAACCGATGAGGAGATGATCACCCAGCAGGAACTTGCCGCTCCCGATCACGCCGTCCTGTCAGGGGCTGCGCACCTGTACAGGCTGTTCCCACACAAGAGCATTGCCAACCATATGGCCGCACGGCTGGCGATGATCTTATCTGGCAAATTCATCGGTTTTTTGCCGGCATACCTGGCGGAAGAATATGTTGAAAGAGGGCAACTGGTTACACTTAACCCCGACAGGTTCCGCTATCAGATACAAAATGCCCTGACGTTCAAGAGCAGCGCAGCGGAACAACCCGCAGTGCAACTATTCCTGGAGCTTCTGGTGGTAAACGGGTAACCACAGGACATGACAGAGCCGAACAGAGACCAGAAAAACTGAAAATTTCAAGGAATACCTACGACCGCGAAACGGGAACGGGAAAATGAACAGGGAAAACTTTCTAAACGAAGTGGAGCGCCGCTTTACGTTTGCCTTCAAGGCGTCCAAAAGTGGCCACCCCATACCGGACATAGAGCGCCATCGCCTTCAGGGGTTTATGCAAGCCGGGGTGTTTTTGGGGCTCTGTAATCGCAGTGAACTCAATACAATTATGGAAAATACGCATATGCGTATATTTCACAAGTCCATTGAGGAGCGAAAGCTGAGCGCGCCGGTTTCCTGGATTTACGAGGAAACCGACTACAGCATTTACGATACGCCGGCGTTTACACGAAGAAGTTGACGGAGAAAAGGCCGAGAACCCTTGTAGCGCCGTGAGCAATCGGCGCCGCCATAGATGGACTAACCTTTCCGACAAGCTCCGCCCCGAAAGGTCAACCCATGTTGAAAGATACGCAAGGCAACCCGCTGACTGGCGCCACGGCAGATACCGCTGATCTCTATGAAAAAGGGATGCGGGCATTCAACCTGTATAGTGAAGACCCGTTTCCGTATCTGGAGCAAGCCATCGCGCAGGCACCAGAATTCGTTATGGCCCACCTGCTGAAAGCCTATATGTACGCCACGGCCACTGAGCCGGAGGCAACACAGGCCGCGCGCGCGGTACTCGACACTGCCCGCAAACTCCCTATGAGTGACCGGGAAGCTTCACATGTTGTTGCACTACAGCAGCTAATCGCCGGCAATTGGCACGCTGCCGCAGAACATCTCGATTTTCACAATGCACGCTACCCGCACGATCTGGTCGCTATCCAGTGCGGTCACCTGATGGACTTTTACCGTACCAACGGCCGCAATCTGCGAGATCGAATCGCGCGGGTGTTACCGCACTGGTCCGCCGAGATCCCCGGTTATTCCCTGCTCCTGGGGATGTATGCATTCGGACTCGAGGAGTGCGCTGAATATGCCCGCGCGGAAGAATACGGCCACCGCGCTATAGATCTGGAACCCTTCGATTGTTGGGCACATCACGCGGTGACGCACGTGCTGGAAATGCAGGGTCGTGCCAAGGACGGTGTCGCCTGGATGGAATCCCGGGAGCCCTTCTGGGCTGGCAGGGAAAATTTCTTCAAGGTTCACAACTGGTGGCACCGGGCACTGTTTCACCTGGATCTTGAAGAGATTGACCAAGCGACCGCGCTCTACGATCAAAAGGTACGCGCCGATTCCAGCTCCATGGCACTGGATCTGGTGGATGCTTCAGCACTGCTGTGGCGCCTGTGGATGCTGGAGGTGGATGTCACCTCGCGCAGCAAAGAGGTTGCCGCTTGCTGGCTGCCCCTCGCCGATGGGCATACCTACCCGTTCAATGACTGGCATGCGGTGATGGCCTACCTGGGCGCCGGACAAACCGAGCAGGTGGATGCGGTCATCAACAAGCTGCGCGAACAAACAGATTCACGAAACGATGTGGAACGCTGGGCCGGCCAGACCGGCCTGCCACTGGTAGAAGGGTTTACCGCCTTCGCGCGCGGTCGTTATGCTGAGGCCGTGCACCACCTGCACGGCGCTCGCTATATATTCCAGCAGTTTGGTGGTAGCCATGCGCAGCGCGACATCATCGACTGGACGCTCGCAGAAGCCGCCATTCGCAGCGGTGAACGCGCCCTCGCGGAAGCATTCGCCAACGAACGGCTGGCGCAAAAACCGGATAGCCCGATGCAGTTGGCAACCCTGTTGCGCGCCACACAGCTGCCCAGATAGTGTGTCGCCGCGGTGCTGCCAGCAAGTACAGCACCGGGCAGACTCCCTCGCCACCCCCTGCGCCCACTTTATCCTCGCAAACTCACCTTGTCGGGTTTTACCCCAACCGGCGCACCCTCTAAAATGCTGGGCCTCGCCTCTATCCTGGTGGGACAGGAGCGCAACCTTGCGCTTTTCATCTTTTACCTCGAGCTGCCGAAACCCGGTCAGGTAAAAGGTAAACCCTGCCCGGACAAGCTAAAGGAGAGCGAAGCGCAGTGGTAGGCTTATACCGAAGCACCGGTCCTACACGAACGTTGAGACATAGGAAGTTCACAACAATGTACACCCCCAAACACTTTGCCATCTCAGACCAGCAGGAGCTGTTGCGGTTTATGAAACGCAATGCCTTCGGCCAGTTGATCTCCAGTCACAACGATCGCCCCGAGGCCACCCATTTACCATTCTTGCTGTCACAGGATGGGGAACGCCTGCTATGCCACTTGGCCCGTCAGAATCCGCAACTGGACTCCATCGATGAGCGACAGGTACTGATCATCTTCAACGGTCCCCATGCGTATATCTCGCCACGCTGGTATCACTCAGCGGGTGTGCCAACATGGAACTATCAGTCGGTACACGTCTATGGAACCGCCCGTACATTCAGCGATGAAGAACGATTGATGTCGGTGGTCAACCAGCTTTCCGATAAATACGAGGCCGGCGCCGAAAATCCCTGGCAGCCTGACTACTCTCCGAAAATGCTGCGCGCGATTGTCGGTGTGGAAATTGAAATCACCGAGATTCAGGGAAAATACAAATTAAGCCAGAACCGGCCATCAGAAGACCGACAGCGCGTGGTGGAAGCACTGCAGGCGCAAGGCGAAACTGCCATGGCCGAAGCCATTGAACAATGGAGTACACCTTGAGCGTTACCACTTACTATCTGGAAATGAGCGACCGCACCCAACTGAATGCCAAGCCCTGCCCTGCAGGGCTGTCGGTAATGGAAGCCGAAGAAAAGGAGTTTCGATTCAATCGCTATCTGTACCAGCTGGTGGGCGAGCCCTGGCAATGGAATGACAAGCTGAAAGAACCCGACAAGACCTGGCAGGACTATGCCGAACGCGATGCCCTGCGCACATGGGTGGCCTACTACCGCGGCGCAATCGCCGGTTATTTTGAGCTGGAAAAACAGACCAATAACGACGTCCAGATCGCGTACTTCGGCCTGGCACCGCGGTTTATTGGCCGCGGATTCGGCGGACATCTACTCAGCCGGGCTCTGCAGGAAGCATGGGACTGGGCGCCGTGTAAACGCGTGTGGGTACACACCTGCACCCTCGACCACGAAGGCGCACTCGCCAATTACCAGGCGCGCGGCATGACCATCTATAGCACCGAGGTGGAGACCTGAGCACCGGCGAAATTTTGCCCGACAGAAATAGTGTGTATGTTTTGAATCCGCTCGCCGCGAATTCCGTATCACTTGTGGCGATAATCATCGTCTTCTTTGCCGGTGCCGAGGGTGTTCCCACAACGGTGATGGCAGCTCGTGATTCGAGTTACACACTGTGCACGCCCTGATCAAAACCAGCCTAACAACAGAGGGATCAAGACAATGATCGTGCCGGAATACTGGGCCGAAGCAAAATTACGCGAACGTATTAACGGCTCGCAGGTGACCATCAAGCGTTTTGGCTGGTCGGACGAGAGTGAAGCTGCTGCACAGGCCCACGCAGACGAACGGGCTAAAGAAGCGATGGCGCGTGCGCAGTGTGGCGAGAAGGTGCGACGCATCGATCACAAGGTGGCTTACAACGGCGCCGAGGGCCTGCCAATCCGCGAGGAAATCATCGAAAAGCACGGCGACGTCGTTATCACCCGCAATACCTACGGCGCCCTGTGCCTGAACACGCCGGACGTACTGTTTGCCGATATAGATCTGGATACCTCGCCGCCGGGCACACTGATCCGCGCCGTATTGATCGCCCTGCTTACGGGCGGTGCTGTTGCGGCTTACTGGTATCAGTCCTGGTGGATATTGCTGGTTTTCGCAATTCTGGGGATGTCGCTCACCGCCGTGATCAGCAAATTTCTGCATCACCTATATGTCCGCATCAAGGGCGGTGCGGAAGAGCGCGCGCTTGGAGTCATCGAGGACTACGCCAACAAGCACCCGCAGTCACACTTGCGGCTCTACCGCACGCCCATGGGCTTTCGCGTACTGGCCATGCACAAGACTTTTGAGCCCGGCAGTGAGGAAGCAACCCAGTTGCTGCATGAGCTAAATGCGGACCCCCTGTATGTCCGCATGTGTACCAACCAGCATTGCTTCCGCGCCAGAGTCAGTCCCAAACCCTGGCGCATTGGCATGGGGCGACTGGGGCCACGCCCCGGGGTATGGCCGATCCGCAGCGAGCGCATGTCGGCACGCGCGCGGTGGGTAAAGAATTACAACAAGCTGGCAGATGCATTTTCTGCCTGCCGCTTTGTGCGCACCCTCGGCAGTGGCAGCACAATCATGAAGACCCGCGAGGTTCAATCCCTGCACGACCAGATGAGCCGTGCCGATGCCAACCTGAAGCTTGCCTGAGGGAAATAACACCGCCTATGAATATCGGAATTTTCATTTACCCGGATGCCGAGGTCCTCGACTTCTCCGGGCCGTTCGAGGTGTTTTCCACCGCGAATCGCTTGTCGAGCATCGCAGAACAATTTATACCGCTGCTGATAGCGGAAACCCTGGATCCTGTGGCTGCACGTGGCGGATACAGCGTAAACCCCCGCTGCACGATACACGACCACCCGCCATTGGATGTCCTGATCGTTGCCGGCGGTGTGCATACAGAAGTCATGAAAAACACTGCGGTTACCGACTGGGTCACGCGCATCGCCCGGAGCGCACAACTGGTGGCGTCGGTATGCACCGGGGCATTCGTTCTGGCCGAGGCAGGGCTATTAAGCGGTCTTTCTGCGACCACGCACTGGGAAGATATTCCGGAACTCAAATCTGCCTACCCGGATGTCGCCGTGATCGAACAGCAGCGCTGGGTAGACCAGGGACAGATCGTTACCTCCGGCGGTATTTCTGCGGGTATCGACATGAGCCTGCATCTTGTTGCACGGCTCGCGTCCGTGGCGCTGGCAGAACGCACCGCGCGGCAAATGGAATTCGACTGGCGACACAATACTGAGGACTGAGATGCAGGTAGAGATCGTAACCTTCCCACAAACCCCGGTGGCCATGGTCGAGCACTTGGGACCACCGGAGCGGGAACACGAGTCCATTATGCGCCTGGTGGCCTGGCGCAAAGCCAACGGCTTGTCGCCATCGAACAGGCACCGCAGTTACGGACTGCACTATAACGATCCTTCCGCGGTACCACCTGCGGAGTACCGGGTGGACCTGTGCGTATCGTTTGAGGGCGACATCACGCCCAATGCATTCGGTGTTATTGGCAATGTGATTCCACAGTTGCGCTGCGCACGCGCAAGGCACCTGGGATCACGCCATCGGGTAACCACTGCAGACTATCTTTATCGCGAGTGGCTGCCTCGTAGCGACGAGCAGATGGCGGACTATCCGATTATTTTTCACTACGTGAACGTCGGCCCGGATATTCGGGAAGAGGATATGATTACCGACGTCTATATCCCCCTGCGCGAGAAGTAATTGGCGATGAACAAATTATCTGAAAAGCAAAAAGATGCTCGCAGAAAAAATGTACAGACCGGCGGACCCGGAGCTGGTGGAACGCCGTTTGTGGGCGTAACACTAGGCAACCATGTTGTGGCCGCTTCAGGTGCCGTCGTTACGAAAAGCTTTGGCGATAAAGTGGTCATTGCCGGCAATCCAGCGAAGGTAATCCGTACCATTTAGGTCCGATTCTGCAAACGTATTCTCACAAACCCAGCCCTGCGCTGAAAAACCCGCCACTTTCCGCCCCCTCTTTTATCGTACAAAAATACAATATTAGTTAGAATCCTGCGTCCGCGGATGTGCTCCGCGGTACATAGCTGCCTGTAACGCGCTGTAGCCTCCCATCACTTCTGTATTCCGATGTCAGGTTGTCGTTTGAAGTCTCGCGGCTTCACAACAGTGAAGGTGCATCGTCCTCGATGCGCTCCAACCCAAAATAATTAAATAAGACAAGGAACTAGATGATGAGAAGAGTCTTTTTCTCAATTGCATTGGTGCTGTTATGCGCCAATGCGTCGGCACTGGACAATGGCAGGTATGTCATCGTCTCCAAACTTAACGGTAACGCTCTGGACGTCGACAGTTTCGACACCGCAGACGGCGCCAACGTGATGACCTGGTTTACCCTGGGTTACAACAACCAGCAGTTTGATATCACCCAACTGAGTGACGGCAGTTATTCCATTCGCCCGGTACACAGCAACAAGTCTCTGGATGTCTGGGAGTGGAACGCGGAGGACGGCGCGGAAGTGCGGCAGTGGACTTATAATGGTGGAGATAACCAGCGCTGGTGGATCGACCCCCAGGGCGGTGGTTACTTCTCAATTATCTCCAAGTTCAGCGGTAAAGCCATCGATGTATGGGAAGCGAGTATGTACGCCGGCGCCGATGCCCGCCTGTACACGTACTGGGGCGGCCCGGGTCAGTTGTGGACTCTGCAAAGAGTCGGCAGCTCCAGTGAGTGTTATGCCGGTGCAACGCTTACTCATCGCTTTGTAGACTGTGGCGGCAAGACCATTGGTCTCAGCTGCTCCGGTGACAGCGAAAGTCAACCGCCAGTACTCACCCTGCACAATTCCTCCATCCGCAATGTGAAACTGGCGGCCAACGGTGGCTCCGACGGCATCCACTGTACCGCCGGCAACTGCACCCTGGCGGATGTGCAATGGCACGATATCTGTGAAGATGCGGCCACCAACAAGTCCGAGGGTGGAACCATGACCATCGTCGGCGGCCACGTTTACAACTCTGCAAGCGGCGGTTACGGCGGTAAGCCAGATAAAATCTTCCAGCACAACTCCAAAAACAGCACCACCATTGTTAGCGGCGGCTTTACCGCATATGGCCAAAATGGAAAGCTTTGGCGCTCCTGTGGTAACTGCACCAACAACGGCGGGCCGCGTAACCTGCTGGCATACGACGTGAACGTCGATGGCGATATCGGCTCCATTGCCGGTGTGAATCGCAACTACGGTGATGTAGCCACCATCAGGGATCTGCGTATCCGGAACTACCGCGCGGGTGATCCCAAGGTGTGCGAGGAATACCGGGGTGTGCAGAAAGGCAGCTCGTCCACCAAGTACGGGGAATACTGGAACACCTACAGCTGTAACGTGTCCCGTTCCGACGTAAGCGGGCTCTGATACGCCGCTTTGCGTTAACCTTTCGAGACCGGGCATCCCGCCCGGTCTTTTCATTCTCCAGAGAATAGAGTTGGAGTCGGTGCGGCTGGATGAATACACCGGAAAGCGCTTTGCCTTTTTCAGCGATCCGGATGGATTGCCGCTGGAACTTTACGAACTATAAAGCGGCAATAAAAAAAGGGGAGCCAGGCCCCCCTTAAACTACCCCACCAATCAGCGGGTTAAACGGCTTGCTATCAAGGTGTTGCCTTAGCGGCAGTACCCGAAGACGCATGCGTCTTATTCTTCACCATCGCGTTGCCCTGGATTTTCGCATTGTCGCCCTTGGACGGCTTCAGCTCCGCGAGCATATTTTTCATCTGGTTGTACTCGGCCTCGCTGGTCAGCTCCAGCATCAGCGGCTGAGCCACCTGCGCGAAATACTCCGCGTCTTTCTGGTTGTACAGTTCTTGGGCCATCCACTGGGCGATGTGCAGTTCGCGGGGTGCGCGCAGGTAAGCCTGCTCGAGCATTTCGACATACTGCTTTTTCGGGTAACCCAGCATTTCCATGGTGATGGCCAGGCCGTACCAGTTCATCGCCTGGTCTGCGTGGTTGTTCACCAGATTCACAAACTGGTCGCGGGCCTTTTTCAGCATTTCCTTGCTGCGGTCGCCACCGAAGGAACTGATTTCCCGATTCAGCCACAACCACGCCTGGGCTTTCTGGTACCAGAAGTTGTTGCGATCGGACGGCGGCACACGCGCGAGCAAATGGACAGCGCTGTCAAAATCACCCACACGAGTAGCCGCATCGGCGCGAACCGCAGTGAGTTCGGATGTGTACAAGTCGTTGCGCTCGGCGTACTTCACCATCGGCTCCAGGCTCGCGAGGTTGTAACCGGACTTCACCAGGAAGCGCGCGAGTTCAACCACGGTCTGCTGGCCGCTCATTGCCTTTACCTTGGGACGCACGGACTTGAAGTTAGCCGGCACCTCGCCGCGGGCCATGTCAAAGCGACCGTCCTGGAACTGTGCGTTGTACACCTTCTCGATCTCACCGATCGACATGCCCAGGTTTTTGCTCAGCGCCTCAACCGGATCGGCACCGTTGTTGTAATCCTTGACGAACTGCTTGAACTCTTCGGTCTTGCCACTCTTCATGACAATCCAGTGGGCCAGCATCCAGCCACTGGCATACACACGGCCTTTCTCTTCATCCGGTGTGTTGTGCACCGTAGCGCGCAGCAGTTCCTGCAGGGGCACCGGCGCGGTGTACAGCAGGGTCATGGCGCGCTCACCGGGGATAGCACCGATCTGATAAGCGCGGCCGGGACCAAAGGTCATGGTGGACATGAATTCCGCGAAACCTTCGCTGTACCAGTAGGGGTAGTGCGTGGTGGTGCCGTTGTAGCTCAGGAAGTGGGTGTATTCGTGGAACAGGAATTCCCGCGCTTCCAGCTGACGCTCACCGGTACGACCGTCCAGGTTCACCAGGGCATAACTGCCCTCGGCGGTGGTATCGAACAGACCGTTGGTCAGCTCGGACAGATCGTCGCCCACCAGACCCGCGTAGCTTTCGCGGTCGGCAGCAGCGTAGATGGTCAGCTTGGCGCCATCATCGTTTGCGCCCAGCAGGCTCAGAGCCACCGCGCGGTAGCGCTCCAGATCTTCCGCCAGAGAGCGCACGGCCCCCGGGTCACCATTGGTGACGATGCGAAAGTTAGCGCTGTCAATTTCGTACCAGGTGTCTGCCGCCAGGTTATCTGCCAGCGTTTTGCTCGCAAAAAGTAATGCGCTGGAAAATAGGACTATGGAAGCAATGAATCGTGAAAACATATTCGGGCCACCCGTGGTTTCGCTAAAAGTGCAATTGGCCGTTTTTTAAACAACCTTGCGCGAAAAGCCACAATACCGGTTTTCACTGTTTAAAAAAAGAACAATCTTAAAGGAGAACCTGTAATTCACCCTGTGCATAAGGCGGTCACGAACACCTGGTCATAAGCAGTCACAAAATGACCGAAAAGTTCTGAGTTTAGTGACACGACACTGACCGAGAACAAATTCACAGTCACAAAACATCGGGGATTTTCTCGCCCGATCCACCACCTAAACTCGGGTGACCCGCCCAATCCACGGATTCGGTCGGGGCGATGAACAAAAAATAACGAAGTAATAAAGACAATAAATACCGAGAGAAAACCATGAACACATCCGCCCTGCCGGCACTGCTCGCCGGCGTCCTGTTAATGGCCAGCACCCTGTTCGGCGCGCAACGCGCCCACGCAGACCCTATCTTTATTGCCGACCTGGATATCGTCAGTTTCGATGGCACCGAGATAGACGCCAACCTGTTTGTACCCGACACCCCCGCACCCGCCGGCGGCTATCCCACGGTACTGTTCACCAACAGTTGGGTTCTGGATAAACACCAGTACCTGCTGCAGGCCAAAGCCCTGGCAGAAAACGGCTACCTGGTGATGAGCTACTCCACCCGCGGCTTCGGCGCCTCCGGCGGCACCGTCGACGTTACCGGTCCGGCCACCATTGCCGATGGCAAGGTGCTGATCGACTGGCTCGAGGCAAACTACCCCGTGGGCAAGCTGGGCGCCGCCGGTATCTCCTACGGCGCTGGCACCTCCCTGGTACTGGCCGCCCAGGACCCGCGCATAGACGCGGTTGCCGCGCTCTCGGGCTGGTCCGATATCGTCGAGGGGCTCTACCCCAACGAGACCGTCAACCTGGTGTGGGGCTCACTGCTGACCCTTACCGCATTCAATCTGGACACCTCGGTGGACGTCATCTGGAGCAACCTGCGCAGCGGCACCGATATCGACAGTGTGTATAACTTTGCCGCCCCGCGTTCCGCCCTCAGCTATGTGGATAACCTCAACGCCAACGGTACCGCAGTGCTGATGTCCAACAACTTTGCCGATTACCTGTTCAAGCCCAACAGCATGACCCAGCTGTACAGCCTGCTCGACGGGCCGAAAAAACTCCTGCTCAACCCCGGCACCCACGCCGTGGGCGAAACCCTGGGCGGTAACGAAGGCCATATCTGGGCCACCAGCTTCCGTTGGTTCGATCACTACCTGAAGGGCGACGCCAACGGTATCGACAGCGAGCCCAAGGTCGATATGGCGGTGCGCATCAGCAACAAGATCGAACAGTTCGACGACTTTCCGGTGACCGACAAGCGCACCCGCTACTACCTGCACCCGCGGCTCAGTTACTTCAACAACGCCAGCATGAAGACCGGCACCTATAACGGCTGGGGCTGGAACAATGACTTCCACGGCGGTGCCGACACCAAAGCCGGCACCGGCATCCCGGTAATCTCCGATGCCCTCGAAGGCTTCGGCATTCCCGTTTACACGGATATGAATGGCATCAACGGCTACCACGCCATAGAATACAACTCGCCGGTGCACTGGAGCACCTTCAAAATCCGCGGCACCCCGACACTGGAAATGTGGATAAAACCCAGCAAACCCGAAGTCCAACTGCAGGTACACCTGTACGACACCAACCCCCTCGGCTGGGGCCGCCTCATCACCCACGCCCCCATCACCCTGCACGATGCCGCCGTGGGCCAGGCCCAGAAGATCTCACTGGAACTGTTCACCACCTCCTACGATGTGCCGCCCGGACACGTGGTGACGCTGGCGATCGATACCGAGGGCCTCATCTACCAGAAGCCCCGCGATACCTGGTATGAAATTGAAGTGCCCTACAGAAGTAACCGGCAGTCGGTGCTGACGATTCCGCATTTGTAATTCGCACCAACAGAAATCGATAGCGAAGGTGACGCAAGCGAGTACACACATGTGTACCCGCTAGCGTTATCGCCACCAGACTATCTGCAACCTCCACTGAACTGGCGCCCAACTCCGCCTACCCCATCCCCCCTGCAGTTATCCCCAATCAAAACGCTACAATAGAAAAACCCGTGAACCCGAAAAACCAAAGCAAAGATTTATCATGCGAATCCTCACACTTCCGGCCCTTCTCGCCGGGTTGATACTGCTCACCGCCTGCGGAACAGACAATAAAAGCTCAGCGGAAAAACCCGCACAGCAAACCGCCGCCCCCAATGAACAAGCCGCCAGTACCGAAGCGGCCCCCGCGGAATCCAGCGTGGAAGCACAGGCCCCCGCCGGTAAACTGCCCGACGGCGTGCGCCCCACCGCCTATCGCCTCGACCTGAACCTGGACCCGCGCCAGGACCAGTTCGGCGGGCAGGTAGAAATCGACATAGAGATCGACGAAGCCACCGACCACATCTGGATGCACGGCAATAACATCGACGTCACCGATATCAAGGCCCTGGTCCCGGGAAAAGAAGCCCCGGTCTCCGCCCACTACCGGCAAATGCTTGAAAGCGGCGTCGTGCGCGTGGACTTCGCCGGCGGCGTACCCGCCGGAAAAATCACCCTGCGCATCCAGTACCAGGCGCCGTTTGATAAAAACCTCGCCGGCCTGTTCAAGGTCGAAGAAAAAGGCGAGGCCTACGCACTGGCCAAATCCGAATCGATCCAGGCCCGCCGCTTCCTGCCCGGCTTCGACGAGCCAGGGCTCAAGGCCACCTACGACATCAGCCTCACCATTCCCAAAGGCTACAAAGCCATTGGCAATGCGCCGGAAACCAGCCGCACCGACGCCGGCAACGGTATGGGAAAGGTCACCTTCGCACGGACCCGCCCCATGCCTACCTACCTGCTGTCACTCGCGGTGGGCCCCTTCGACGTGGTCGAGCGCCCGGCTATCCCCGCCAACAAATACCGCAAGCACGAATTGCCGCTGCGCGGCTTTGCGCGCAAGGGCCGCGGCAAGGACCTGAAGTACATCCTCGACGTCACTCCCGAAATGCTGCGTATTTTCGAAGAGCAGCTGCAGCGTCCCTACCCGTTCAAGAAACTGGATATCGTCGCCGCACCCCAGTGGCCCAGCGGTGCAACCGAACTCTCCGCCGCCATCACCTATCGCGAGCAGCGCATCCTGGTAGAGGGTGACGAACCTGCACCCGGCCTGCGCCTGGCTCTGCTCGGGGTACACGCCCATGAAATCGCCCACATGTGGTTCGGCAACCTGGTTACCCCACCCTGGTGGGACGACCTGTGGCTGAAGGAGGGCTTCTCAACCTGGGGCACCCCGCTGGTACTCACCCTGATGGAACCAGACGGCGGTCACGACCTGAACGCCGCGGTGCGTGCTATCAGCGCAATGAAGCTGGACTCACTGGCCAGCACCCGCGCCATCCGCGAACCCATCGTGGACAACAACAATATCCGTAACGCCTACGATGCCATCACCTACGCCAAGAGCCTCGGCGTGATCCACATGGTGGATGAATTCTTCGGCGCGGAGACATTCCGCCCGGCACTCGGCCGCTATATCGAAGCTTTTGCCGACGGCGTCGCGGATTCTCCGGACTTCTACAAGGTCATCGGTGACGAGACCAACAGCCCGCAGCTCACCGACACCTTCCGGAGTTTTGTCGAGCAGAAAGGTGTTCCGCTGCTGCAGGTCAACATGGATTGCAGCAAGGATGGCGCCGCCGCGGTGCGGATCACGCAGCAGCGCTACAAGCCGCTCGGCTCACCCATCTCCGATAGCGGCCAGCAGTGGAGTATTCCGTTCTGTATGCGCAGCAGCTCCGGCATGGCCCAGTGCGAATTCCTGACCGAAAAGGAACAGGTCATCGACATTTCCGGTGGCCAGTGCCCGGAATGGGTTCTGCCCAACGCCAATGGCAGCGGCTACTACCGTTTCTCCATGGATGAAAAGTCATGGCAGGCCCTGCTCGCGCAATTTGCCGAACTGGCGCCCACCGAGCGGCTGTCGGTGATAGATAGCGCCTTCGCCGCTTTTGAAGCCGGTCAGTTGAAATCGAACACGCTGTTTGAGGTGTTGCGCCTGTCCGCAAACTCCGACAAGCGCCAGGTGGTCGAAGCACCGCTCGGCTATCTCGCCAAGTACGCCGACCACTATGTGGAGCCACAGCAGCGGGATAACTGGCAGGCATTTCTCGCCAAGCTCTACCGGGAGAAAGTGAAGTCCCTGCAAGACAGCAGCGACAATGAAAACAAGCTGCTGTACAGCGAGCTGCTCGGTTTCCTCGCGGTGGAAGCCAAGGATGCGGATGCGCGCAAGTTACTACAGCAGAAAGCGGAGAAATTTATCGGCTTTAACCAGTCCCGCGATCCCAAGGCACTCAACTCGGATCTCTACCAGAGCGCACTGACTGTTGCGGTGCAGGATTCCGGCAAGGCATTTGTGGAGAAGCTGATTGAAGTGCGCAACGAACTGGACGATCCCCTGTTCGACAGCGCCAGTGCCAATGCACTGGGGCGCGTGACCGACCCGGCGCTGCTGCACACCGTCCAGCAACTGGCACTCAGCGATGACATGGGTGCACGGGAAGCCTTCGGCCTGATCAGCAATGCCCTGGCTGAACCGGCGCTGCAGGCAAAAAACTGGGACTGGCTGCAGCACAACTTCAGCGCAGTGGTTGCCAAGATCCCGGAACAGTGGCGACGCAACACCCCGCGGTTTGCCGCCAACTTCTGTGATGCCAACACACTGAAGCAGGCTCAGGCGCTGTTTACCCAGCAACAGAAACTGGTGCCGGGCTACCAGCGCGCCCTGTCGCAGACCGAGGAGAGCATCAACCTGTGCGTAGCACTGAAAGATAAAGGGCAGGAACTGGTAGGAAGCTTAAAGTAATTTTCCTTACCATTAAAAATGGCAGCTTCCGCTGCCATTTTTTTCATACTCACCCATCGAAATCGACACCCTCTCGCCGCAGGATTTCCTGCATCGGTATCAGTTCCTTGCCATAGTGTTGCCACTTGTTCACGGAGGTTAGGTAGACCGGCTGTCTTACCTGAGCGGCACTGGCTGTGGCTGTTCCCGTATGGTCCCGATAATAGGAATCAAGAATCCCATCACTCCAGGCAAGATCACAGGCCTGATACAGGTTCCGGCCCTCGCGTGCCAACTCCGCGACCAGCCTCTCATAGTGAACGTCGATCACACGCTCGGGAAATATCTGTTTCCAGTGGTGCATGAGTTTCCGGTAGCCACAGTAATATTCCGCCATCTCTGCCTGATCATAAGAAAATGGATAGGCGCTTTTGAACAGAGTTTTATAAATGGCAAAGCAGGTATCCATCGGGTTCCTGCACAGGTGAACAATCTTCGCCCCGGGCAGCGCCCGGGCAATCCAGCCGAGATAGAGAAAATTCATCGGATTCTTGTCGATGATCCGGCGGCCCCCAGCCAGTTGCGCGCGCGCTTTCAACTGTCGGACATAGGCAGAACCAACCTCGGCAATATTCAGATCTCCGGCGGCATCAAGAATTGGATTCTGTCCATCACGGCCCTCGCTGGCCCTCCGTGCCTCAAGCAATAATGTGCGGGCAAAGGTATCCGGCTCACCCGCAGAAACCACATCGCCAGCGGCACAAAGCACGCGGTCCAGAAGCGTGGAGCCAGTGCGCGGCATACCGAGGATGAAGATGATTTCCTGCCCCAGCGATTCGGGAACCGATGGCTGATCCAGAAAATTTGTATCAAACGCATCCGTAATGCCCTGCATCACGGAGAGATCGCGATCCAACTCGTAATCAATGCCAGATCTGCGCGCGCCGCACCCAAGCTGCAGCGCATCGAAACTCGCAGAATACTCTCCGAGATCCTCATACTCTTTCGCCAGTGCAAAATGCAGTTGTACTTTCGCAACCTGGGGAAGGTCCGCTCGAGCCAGTCGCTGCTGAAGCTCTCGCACATGATTGTGATCAGGTGTCTGCTTGCGCAGATCCGAGCGATTTTTGTAGGCCTCCCAGTCATCCGGATTCAGCGCGAGCACGCGGTCATACAATGCTTCGGCACGCTCGAGTTTCCCCATGGCGCGGTTTGCCGCCGCGCAATTGAACAACAACAACGGGTCATCTGGCCGTTCGCGCAAAGCGGCTTCAAAGGCCTGAAGCGCACTCCCGTGAGATTCGCACAAGGTAAGCAAGTAACCCAGTTGGGATAGCAACGCCAGATCGAGCTGTTCCACTGGCGCGAGGTCCGCAGACTGAAGTACACGCAGCGCCCCCGCCAAATCTCCCTCGCGCACGAAAGCGGTTGCCAGGTGCAGCTGTATCGGACGACGCCGTTCGACACTTTCGGGAAATAACCCCAGTGCCTGCTGCAGCTGATCTCTGGCCGCGGAAAACTGACCGCAACCGATCAGGATATCCGCATACAGACGCCGACCACTGGCAAACCCCGGCGAACAATCAATAACCGCCTTGGCAGCGTCCTGCGCCGCAGCCAATTTTCCCTTGCGAAACAGTTCACGGGCCTTGGTGTAGGCTCGCTTCGCTTCACTGCTTGGCTCAGAACTAAATTCAATCTTCGGCTGCATAATCACTGCTGTTATAACGGAAAAATTGAATGGCCAGTTTACCGATATCTCCCCAATAAAAAAGCCGGCCAAAAGGCCGGCTAAGTGCCACACAGTGAAGCAACAATGAACCCTTAGAAGTGGTAGCGTCCGGAAACACCCAGGGTGCGCGGCAGGCTTATGTAGTCTTTGGACGAGTTGCCGTAGAAGTTCTCTGCCGGGTCCGTGCCCATATGAGCCTCGGTCAGGGCGCCGGTCACACCATCTTCGTTGAAGAGGTTTTTCGCATACAGGGTGGCGTCCCAGGACTCGGCTACCAGAGTGCTGCTCAAATTCCACAGCTGGAAAGCGTCAAACTCAGCCGCCGTTCTTCCTGTACCGATGGCGTTGGAGGTTTCGGACTGATAGTAACCGTTCAGGCGGCTGACCAGGGTGTAGCTGCCGACCTCTGTAGTGTGATCCATGGAAACCGACAGCGTATGCTCGGCGGTTCCCGGCAGCGCCGCCCCTGACTCGGCCACAATGAACTCTCCGGTGACACCACTGCCTCCGAAGTTGCCATAGGGCTGGTAGAAGTCCGCGGTCAATTCTGCATCAACGAACGCGTAGCCGAGGCTGTAACCGATGCTTTCGGTCAGGTCACCCTGCAGCTCCACCTCCAGCCCCTGGGTTCTCGCCTCATCACCATTGACCGCGGCAAAGAAGCCCCAGTTCGCGGTCGAGGTATTGAGCTGGGGATCACTCCAGTCCATGCGGAACAGCGACACGGTATAGCGCAGCGTATCCGTTGCACCTTTTACACCGAGCTCGTAGTTCATCACCTGGTCCGAGCCGTACTGCAGGTAGTCCGGGCTTTCCGCGAACCCCCCGGTCAAGGGCACCGCATTGGCGCCGCCGCGGCGATAGCCCTCGGAGACCGTTGCGTACAGCATGGTGTCCGCGCTCATATCCCAGGACACATTGGCTTTCAGCAGGGTGTCATTTTCTTTGGTGGTGAAGCTTGCGCGGGTATCTTCCTCCGGCTCCGGCCAGATGGGCAGCTGCAGTACACTGTCATTGGTGAGCTCATTGTCGAAATGACGCAGCCCCAGGGTCATGCGGAAAGTGTCTGAGAAATTGAACGTGGTTTCCCCGAAGATCGCCGCATCGGTAAAACTCTGGTTGCGGCGGAAGTAGAAATCCTGGTCCTGTACATTGGCGCCATAGAATGCGAAGTCTTCGGCAACACTATCGCCAACACCCCAGGCTGACGGAGCCTCGGCTGCCCACGCCGCCCAGCCCGGCATATAACTGTTCTGGCCAGCCTTGCTCTCCTGGTCCATGTAGAATAAGCCCGCGACCCAATCCACAAACTGATCGCCATTGGAAACCAGGCGGATTTCCTGAACCAGGGCGCTGTCGTCGTAGAAGCGTTCGGCTTTTGCCAGCGGTCTCGGCGAACCACCGTAGTAGGCAGCGAACCAGTCGTTCTGTGCGTAGAAACCGGAGTTGTCACTGATGGCGATGCCATCGTGGGAATAGCTGGAGGTACTGGAAGTAAAGGTCGCGAACCCCATATCCAGTGATATTTCCAGTGCGGTCAGCGATACGTCGCGCTCGGAAGGCTCCAGTGTCACCGCGCCGTTTTCATAGTCATCGTAGAAGGCTTCCTCTCCGCTGACCCAGTTGGTGCCACGGGTAACCTGTCGGCGGCCACCGATTTCGTCACTCTGCATCTGGTGGGAAAGCTGCATACTCAGTTGATCGTTCGGCTCGATCAGCAGGGACGCGCGGGCGTACGTAATATCGACGGTATCGGCGTCTTGCACACTGCGGAATAGCGGGGCGCCGTTGGCAATGTCACCGCCCTCGGCCACAGGGGCGCCCTGCGCGTCGAGTACGTACACATTGGTGTAATCGACAATACCGTCGTTGTCGATCATGCCCGCCGAAGCGCGCAGCGCCGCTTTGTCACCCAGCGGAATATTCACCAGCGCATCCGCGCTGAAGTTGTTGCCAGCCGAGCCTTCTGTCTGGCTGACACTGCTGCCGACTTTTGCTTCAAAACCTTCCATTGAAGGTTTCTTCATGATGTAGCGGACGGTGCCTGCGAGGGAACCGGAGCCGTAAAGCGTACCCTGTGGGCCGCGCAATACTTCCACGCGCTCAATATCCTTGAGGATAAAGTTGCCATACAGCGGTGTATCGTCCACGTAGGTTGCTACCGTGGGCACTGCCGATAGGGGAACATCACCGTTTGCGCCGCTATCGACGTTCATACCGCGGATAATGACACCATTGACGGTACCGGAATTCCGGTAACCGCGATCGACAACCGTCAGCCCAGGAACGCTGCGCATCATTTCTGCGGCATCGGTAATCTGGCCGGCTTCCAGCTCATCACCGGCAACGGCTGAAATGTTGTAGGGAATATCCTGCACACTCTGTGAGCGGCGCGTCGCGGTAACGATGACTTCCTCAATCATTTCGGTACTTTGCGCCTGCACCAATTGCGGAATGGCGAACAAGGTACCGGCGGATACGCTCGCAACAGCACTGGCCAGAATGGACTTGCTGAACCCCTGCTTGATTGGTTGTTTCATATTGCCCTCTGCTAGGTTTGGATCTCTTATTCTCGGGTTTCTCTGCTGGCCAGAACGCGCCGGCTGTTGTTGTAATTGGTTTTTATAACTGGACCCTGGCCCATACCTAGTGCCAGTTAGTCTATATCGACTGGTCCAGTTTTGCGGTAGTGAACATTCATCCTGTGAAAGTGAATTTATTTCAGGCCCGTGTTATTCCGGCACCTTGAGCTCACCGAGCTGCTCCAGTGCCGGTGATACGGCGCCGGGTTCGTACTGGGGATAGTGCACCCGGCCATCGCGAAAGCTTTTTAGCGTCTGCCCCAGGCCTTTCATCCCGCGCTCGCGCACCTGGGTAACTTTTTCCACATTTACCTCGAAAGCTACAATTTCTTCCTCAACCGAGGCCTCGTGAATGGTTTCACCTTCCGGGCCTACGATGATTGAGCGGCCCACACCCTGAGCGCCCGCGGAATTCACATCGACGATATAGCACTGGTTCATCGCTGCACTGGCGCGCACCATGGACAGTTCATCCAGGCGATCGATGGTGTCGGTCTTGGTCGGGTGGATGATGACTTCTGCCCCCAGCCATACCATGGCGCGGGTGGTTTCCGGGAACCACATGTCATAGCAGATCGATACACCGAAGCGGCCGATTTCCGGCACATCGAACACCACGAACTGATCGCCGGCAGTCACACCTTTCTCATAGGGCAGAAAAGGATAGATCTTGCGATAGCGGGCAATCACTTCGCCTTCCGGGTTGATTACCGGGGTGGTATTGAACACCGCACTGCCACACTTCTCGTACATGGAACCCGGAATTAGCCAGATACCCAGTTCACGTGCAGCGTGACAGAAGGCTTCCTCCTCCGGAGACGGCAGTTCTCGGGCATGTTGCGCACCCACACCGCGTAGCGCCAACTCGCTCAGTACAATCATCTTCACCCAGGGGTAGCGCAACTTCGTGCGCTGGATTTTCTGCAGTAGCAGTTCCAGGTTGTCCGTCTCGTCAAGCTTCAGTTGCAGCGCGGCGATCCCGAAACTCCGGGATACGAAATTACTGGTTTTGCTACTCATCACACCGATTCCTGATTGCGCATTTTGTTTCTTATTGCCTGGGGCCATACTGGCCCAATCGGCAGAGTGGCTATAGGGCCAGATTTGAACCTGACATGAGTCCACAGCGCGTTTCGCGACTCAACAGCGTGTTCTGGAGCGGAGAGCCGGCATTTGGCCCCAACGCCGATGCCAATCTGGCACTATGGCTGGCCATGTAATAGGTTAGCGTTGGTCCGGGAGCTGGCCACTGATGCAACCAGCACTAACTGACAAGAACAATCCAATAAAGAGTCACCGGAGCAGGCATGCAAGAACCAGCCAACAGCGCAGCAACTGAAATCCCAGCCGCCCTTGCCGACGATGGTGGCACTCGCCCTGCTGCGGTCAGCAACGGCTGGGCGGCGAGTATATTTCTCGCCTTTCTGTCTTCGGCCGGCCTGTACTATGTAAATATCTTTCCGGTCATTGTGGATGCGCTGATGGCAGGCGCCGGCCTGAGTGCGGAGCAGGCGGGACAGATTACCTTTGCCAATACCATAGGCGCGGTGATCGGGGCCTTTATCGTTTCCTGGTTGATCCGCCATATCCCTCGCTGGAAACGCGCTGCAGCCATTCTTCTGTGCTGTTCCATTGGCATGGATGTATTGACCATTCAGCTGGCAAATCTGGATCTGCTGATCCCCTTGCGACTGGTACACGGTATTCTCGGCGGTGCGCTGGTAGGCCTGGGCTTTGCGGCGATTGCCCGCAGTGGTATCGCGGGAAGGAGTTACAGCATGGTGCTGCTGGTTCAATACACTGGCGGGGCTATCGGCGTGGGGTTCCTGCCTGCGCTGGTGGCAGAGCACGGCACTTATGTTCCATTCTTTGCACTGATTACATTCAGTGCCATCACCCTGTGCATGCTGCCGCTGATTGCCGATTACCCACTGCCGACGGAAGCGGAAAGCCGTTCGCATAAGGAAAATGCAACACCGTTACCCATGCTTCCCATCATAGTCACACTGGTTGCACTGTTCTGCTTCCAGTTCGCGAACATGGCCCTGTTTGCATTTATTTTCGATCTCGGAAAAACTTTCGAGCTACCACTCGGCTTTATCAGCCAGACTCTGTTCTGGGCTAACCTGATCGCCATCGGCGGCGCTGCGCTGGCCGCGGTCACCGGGCAAAAATACCCACTGGCCAAGCCGCTGGCGGCCGCGCTGGTAATTACGTTGCTGGGTTTGCTACTGTTCGCATACAGCGATATTCGCCCGGTCTTTATCCTTGCGAACGTGGTAACCGGTATGACCTGGGCATTCTGCGTGCCCTATTTCCTGACCATGGCTGCACGCTTCGACAGCGCGGGGCAGATGGGAGCGTTTGGTGGTTTTGCATCCAAGCTTGGGTTGGCGTGTGGGCCGCTGTTTGCCGGGTATTTTATTACCGGCGGCGGTAGCTATACCCAGCTGATCATCCTGACCGTTGTGGTATTGGCTATCTGCATGGTCGCGATTCCAGCCGCCGCGCGGCTGGACCACGCCTCAACAAATTAAGGCCCGGCAAATTTACTCGTTGGCAATGATCGCCGCATCGATCAGCTTACCGGTTTCATTGAACCACTTGATCCGGTGACCATCGGTTACCACATGGAAGCTCGCTCTGCGGCCATAGGACCAGGTGCGCCACTGGCGCACCCACTGGTCGCCGTCGAGCCACCAGCGACCGGTGTCGGTCTCGTCCAT
This sequence comes from Microbulbifer sp. YPW1, assembly GCF_013367775.1. Lineage (NCBI taxonomy): Bacteria > Pseudomonadati > Pseudomonadota > Gammaproteobacteria > Cellvibrionales > Microbulbiferaceae > Microbulbifer > Microbulbifer sp. YPW1. The sequence goes on along the minus strand of NZ_CP055157.1, from coordinate 1,885,077 downwards.
CTCCACATCATTGCGGGAGTAACCGAGCATGGTGCCGTCGGGTTTGAGTTCAATGCGATATGATTCTCCCAAGGTATTCGTACCCAGGAAAATCGCTCCGGGCATTTCACTCTGCAATTCTTTTGCACTCAGGCGCCGACCGCTCGCGATGTCCAGGGTTTCCTCTTCCGCCTGAAGCTCTCCGTTAATCAGTTGCGCCAGCACCCGCACACCCCCCTCGATTCTATCTGCGTCGATGGCAGAAAAACCGAGGCGCACAGCACTTCCATCACTAACCGGCTCCAGCAGCAACCCATTCCGTTCCGCACTAATCTGTAACTGCGTCCCGTCCATGTGCTCTGGCAATTCCAGCCAGCAGGCGGTGCCGCAGCTGGCACGCCGAACTTTCAACTTGGGGAGGTGATACATCAGCGCTTCGCCCAATGCGATCCAACGCTCTTTCAACTGCTGAGTAATCTTGAACAGTGCCGCATCCAGGTGCCCGGCTGCGACAAACTTTGCCAACAGGCGCTGATTTAGCGTAGGCACGCGCTCGCGCTGTGTGTAGCGCAACGCACGCAATCTCTGGATTACCGGTTTGGGGGCAACCATAAAAGCCAGTTGCATACCGGGATCGATGACCTTGGGGAACTGGTAAAGGTAAATAACCGGGCTACCGCCCTCCATACTTTTCAGGGGCGGCAGTGGGTTGCCGTGGTAACAGAAGTCGTGATCGCAGTCGTTTTCGATAATCACAGCCTGCTGCTCACGGGCCTGCTTCAGCAGCCGTCGGCGCCGTTCCAGGCTGCTGGTAACAGCGGTGGGGTTATGTACATTGGGCTGCAGGTAAATACAGTCAGCAGCTTTCAGGTTATCGTCCAGTTGCGGCCCATCCGCATCCTGGGTGAGCGGCAATATCTGCGCACCGGTGCGACGGAAAATTTCCCCGGTCTCACCAGCCGCCGGGTGCACCAGCGCAAGTTTACGTTGACTGCCAAGTAATAGTTCGCCCAGCAGATAACAGGCTTGCTCCATGCCACTGGTTAACAGTATCTGGCCCGGGTCGACATAGATACCGCGGCGGGGCAACAGGCGAGTACAGATTTGTTCAACCAGGTGACGATCATCCTCGTTATTACCCAGGGTAGCCCACTGGGCCACTTCCCTCGCGGTAAAGATATCCCGGGTACACTCCCGCCACTCCGCGCCGGGATACAGGCGCGGGTCGTATTCATTACTGACAAACGGATAGGGGTATTGCAGCCAATTGGCCGGACGGGCCTGCAGGGCACGGCGGCTGACCGAGACCGGATTGCAGTGGCTGCGCCAGTAGTTGCGGTCATCTTCATCTCGCTGAGGCCCACCCGCACTGTGGCTGATAAGTCCCTGCTGAGATACGGTTTCACTGACGTAAAAGCCGCTGCGTTCGCGGGTGACCATAAATCCGTCATCCACCAGCTGCTGGTAAGCGAGCACCACCGTGTTGCGAGCAACCCCAAGCTGTTCGGCCATGCGTCGTGATGACGGCATTTTATGTCCGGCGGGAATGCTCCCAGACAGAATACCCTGGATCAGTTTTTCACGAATCTGCTGCTGCAGACTTTTTTCCGCAGAGGAGTCGAGAACGATCAGTGCTTCGCTCATGTTTGGCTCGTTATAATTTGTTATCGCCGCCTAAATGGGATTCAACCGCTGAGGCAGTTTGCCGCGGGGCTGAGGGACATTCAAGGGCGGGCGCCAGTCCAGTAACGCCAGCCCCGCACAGAGAACCTGGCGATCGCCAGTCAGGTATGCGTTTTATGTGCCAATTTACGTAAGCGGAACGCGAGCCAGACCAAAATGATGCCGAAAGCGATGGCATAGCCGCCGATCAGCCATAATAGAGCGAGAGCGCCGGCACCGGGATTTACAAGCAGTACCAGCCCGAAAATTACCGACATGAACCCTGCGAAGATCAACAACCACTCGTGATCGATTTCCTTGCGCAGACGCACCGCACCGATAATCTCGAATATGCCCCGCACCAGCGCCCATGCACCGATAAAGATCACGAGCACCAGCGCGGTTACCTGTGGATAGATAAAGGTGACGATACCCGCGGCAATACCTGTGATACCGACGAACAACAGCCACCACAGGGATGAACGACTGACCTGGCCACGCCCGGTAATCGCCCCGTAAATGGCCACAGCGCCATCCATCAGCGAGTAAACACCAAACAGGATAACCAGGCTCAGCAGGGAAATACCTGGCCAGAGAAAAGTGAGCACACCGAAAAGGATGGCGAAGAGGCCGCGCACCAGCGCCACCCACCAGTTGTCCGCCAAGGCGCGCAATAGCGGTCGGGTAGAAAGGTAATTGGAGGATGGATTCAGATCGTTCTCTGTGGCCATAGCTCGCTCCGGGCTAATTACATTCGCGGGAGCGGAAGTTTTAGTCTCTACAGACACAGAAAACGAGTTTATTTTTCCGGAAAGAGTAGCCCGGTCGAGCTATCAAACGCCCTGCAGGTACTCCGCCACATGGCGATACAGACGGCTGCACGCATCCGGCACCAGTTTCTCGACATTCATGAACGCGTGGATCATATCGTCGAAGTGCAGGTGCTCCGCATTGGCGCCACCCTCGCGCACCTTGCGGACATATTCCACGCCCTCATCGCGCAGCGCGCAGAACTCTGCAGTGACTACCAGGCTGGCCGGCAGCTTGCGGGTAAACTCGCCATGCAGTGGAGAAACCTGTAACGGGTTTTCCGCACGCTTCAGGTAATTCTCGAAGTACCAGTGAATCTTTTCCTTCTCCAGCAGGTAGCCGCGGCCGTTTTCCTCGATGGACGGCGTCTGCATGGTGTAGTCCAGGCTCGGATAAATAAGCACCTGGGCTTCGATGCAATGGGGCTGATGCTGTAACAGTCGGCTCGCAGATGCGCACAGGGCGCCGCCACCGGAATCGCCCATCAGGATCCAGCGTCCGTTGTGGGCAATATTTTTTCTATCGAGCGCCGCGCCCAGATTGCGCACCACACTGAGCAGATCGTTGAGTGCTGCGGGATAGGGATTTTCCGGAGCCAGGCGATATTCCACCGAGATCAGGGTGCGCCCACAGGCCTCGGCGAAGCGGCGACAAATGGGATCGTAGACGGACACGCTGCCCGCCATATGGCCGCCGCCGTGACAGTAAATGATGGCCGCGCCGTCGCACTTTTCCTGCGACTGCGCATTTGGCTGATAGATGCGCACCGGCACCGGGTATTCCCCTCCGTGCACCAGGGTTTCACACACCGGCATTTCCGGACCCGGCTCGACAAAGTTTGCCGTCAGATTGGCGAGGCTTTCCCGCGCGGAAATCGGGGTGGGCTCAAAACCGGCTTTCTTTAGTTGCGCGACCTGGGCATTGACTGCAACCAGCCATTCCGCGAGTTTGTGATCAAGCTGCCGCATTTTCTGCCTCCAGGTTTTCCGCTTCGATTTTTTTGCCGCTCTCCGGCAGCAGGAAAGAGAAGATAAACAGTGACGCCGAGCAGGCCACGGCAAAGTAGGCTGCACTGGCGGGTTCGCCGGTGGCGTCAGCTAGCAATCCGGCACCGTACATCAATACGGTTTCCACCCCGTAAGAAATGGACCAGAACATGGCAAAGGTGACGGTAATCCTCGCCGGTGTCATACCCGGCAACTCCTGCGGCAGAGTAACCAAGGCGGTCATTGGCAGGAACATGCAGAAGCCGGCGAGTGCGGCGGCGGAGTAGGCAATGATCGGATCGCGGCTGGTGACCATGAGTGCGGCAAAACCCACCAGCGCCAGGCCCGCGTAGCGCAGCACCGGCAGACGCAGTGCATAGCGCTTGGTGATGATGATACCGGCCACGGTACCCACCATGCCCGCGGCGATCATCACTGCAGAGAGATCGCTGCTCGCCACCGCAAACCCGTCGATCAGCGGGAACAGCGCGAACACCGCGATATAACAGAACAGCACGCCGCAATACGCCAGCGGCAGCCACCAGTTAAAGCCTTGCTTGATGCCCTGCTTGAAACCGTATTTTTCATCCGGCTTGTTACCGCCACCAGACAGCGAGAAATTTTCTGCACTGAGCCACCACAGCACCCCCAGCGCCAGCACCATCACCCCATACAGCACAACCACCGATTGCCAGCTGCCAAGCCAGGTGAGCAGGGTAGTGGTGGACAGCAGCGCGAGCAGGTTGCCGGTATTGAATGCAGCGGCGTTGATACCGTTGATCAGGGGACGTTCCTCAGCGGAAAAATAGTGCAGCACCACCGGCGCGAAGTAGACGATGGCGAGCGCACCACCAAGTCCCAGGGCCAAGCGTGACAGCAGCCAGCCACCGTAGCTACCGGCGAGGGCACCGAGGCCGCCGGCGGCAATCAGGATAATCGCAAGGGCAAAGGCGCGCTTGGCGCCGAGACGCATCAGCAGCGCGGCGGCGGCGAGGTTGCCTACGATCTTGGCGAGGGTGATGACGTTGCTGCCCCAGGTGGCATTGGCAAAGCCTTCCTCACCAAACGACGCCTGAATCGCCGGCGTGAGAATGGCGCCGGAGACCCAGCTCGCCGCGAACAGCGCGTAGGCACTGAACATCAGTATTTCCAACAGGTATTTTTTCATCGCTCTGATACCACTTCTTATTATTCCGGATATTACGCTTCAGACTGCGCGTGAACACGTCCCCTGCCTATACGACCTTGGTCGCATCGGCAGCGCGGATACTCTGCTGCAGCAGGGCGCGCAGGGCTGCGGGCCGCAGGGGCTTCTGCAGGAATTGCCAGCCGGCCTGCTGCGCGCGGGTTTTTACCGTATTGGTGTTTTCTGCGGAGATAATCACGCAGGGCACATCGCCATCCCAGCGTTCCAGCAACTCCGCCGCAAGGTCGATGCCGTTATCGCCATCGTCCAGGTGGAAATCCATCAACAGCAGTTCCGGCTCCGGCGCTGCCAGCGCCTCAGCCCGATTCTGGGCACAGTGTACGGTGCAGCCCCAGCCACCCAGTAACGCGGCCATGGCCTCGAGGATGGCGGGCTCGTTATCCACACACAGAACCTGGAGGTCCAGCGCAACACCGCGCCCGCTGCCCCGCTTGACCCGGCGCAGGGCATCCACCCGCGCCGTGGCGCGGGGCAGGCGTACCCGGAACACACTGCCGCGACCGGGCACCGAGGCGAGTGCGATGGGCGCATTGAGCAGGCGACACAGGCGCTCCACGGTGGCGAGGCCGAGGCCGTAGCCGTGCTGTCGCTGGCTTGAAGAATCCTTCGGCGTGAGACGGCAGAACTCGCGGAAAATCGCCTGCTGCTGATCCGGCGCAATGCCCTCACCGGTATCCCACACCTCCAGGGAAACGCCGTCGCCCCTGCGGCGGGCACCGATCAGGACACCGCCCTCGCGGGTATATTTCACTGCATTGTCCAGCAGGTTCTGCACCACGCGCCGCAGCATTTTTTCATCGCTCTGCACCCACAGGTGACTGCGCCGATAACGCAGGCGTATGCCGCGGCTTTCTGCCCCCAGGCGCGCCTGGGCCACGGCGTCGTCGAGGATGCTGTCGAGGGGCACCGGCGCGAAGCTGGGCTTGATATCTCCCGCGTCCATACGCGCGATCTGCAGCATATCGGTGATCAGGGTTTCCGCCGCGGCCAGCGCGCTGTCTGCGCGGGTGAGCAACTGGCGACTGTTGTCTTCCAGCGGGTGTGCGGCCAGTGCATCGATAAACAGGCGACTGGCATTGAGCGGTTGCACCAGGTCGTGACTGGCGGCGGCGAGGAATCGGGTCTTGCCGGCACTGGCTTCCTGCAGCTCGTGGTTCAGGGTCTGCAACTCGTCATTCACGCTCTCCAGCTCGGCGGTGCGATGGGCCACCTTGTGCTCGAGGGAGTTGCGGATATCGGTGAGCTCCGCCAGCGCGCGCTGGTAGTCGGATACATCGGTATAGGTGGTTACAAAACCGCCGCCGGGCAGAGGATTGCCGCGAATTTCCAGCACCGTGCCGTCGGTGCGGTTGCGCTGCACCCGGTAGGCGGTGCCGTTGCGCAGGTGCTCCACGCGCTTGTTCACATGGTCTTCCACCACACCGGGACCGCACTCACCGCGGCTCGCGTTGTAGCGCACCAGCTCCGCCACCGGGCGGCCCACGTAAATCATCTCCGGCGGATAGTGGAACAGCTCCAGATAGCGGCGGTTCCAGGCCACGAGATTGAGGTTGGCATCCACCACCGAGATGCCCTGATCGATATTGTCGATGCTGCTCTGCAGGAGTCCGCGCCCGAACTGGTAGATATCCGATGCCTGGTCCAGTTGCTGGGCGGCGATCTCCGGTTCACTCAGCTGGCGCACCAGGCGCCGGGCACTGGTACTGCCGACGATACCGGCGAGGATTTTCTCCACCGCATCGCGGAACTGCTCCGCCGAGGCACGCGGTTTTTTCGGCTCGCTGCTTTCGAGCACCGGCGCCAGTGCGCGGTCCGCGGCGTCCTCACCCACGAAACGCGCCAGCAGCTGGCGCAGACGCGCGCGATCCACCGGTGCCACTTCCGCAACGGCACTGCCCGGCAGCCAGCGCTGCTGCAACAGGGAACAGGCAATCAGCGCGGCGGCATTGATACCCAGGCCGAATACACAGGCGATGGAGAGCGGGCTCCAGGCGAGCCCCAGTGCACCGGCAATCCAGTCCTCACCGCCCAGGGCTGACGGCAGTGCAGACAGCGCCCACACCAGGGTGCCCAGCAGCAGTCCTGTCACCACACCCGCGGCGCGCAATCGCGGCCAACGCGCGGGCCAGGTGACCGCCGCAATCATCGCCGGCGCCAGCTGTGCCGCCAGCGCCAGGGACAGGAGACCAAAGGTACCGAGGCTGACCCCGGAGCCAATCAGTTCGCTGACGCCGAAGGCCGCCAGCATCAACAGCCCAATAATGACCCGTCGCACCCGCCGCAGGTCGCTCCCCAGGGCCACTCCCGCCGGGCGCTGCTGCAGGCGCTTCAACCACCAGGGCACAATCATGGTATTGGCAATCATGGTGGACAGGGCGATGGTGGCAATGATCACCATGCTGGAACCGGCGGACAGACCGCCGACGAAGGCCAGCAGCGCCAGCCACGGGATGCCGCTTTCCAGTGGTACCCCGAGAACAAAGCGCTCCGCATTGGTGTAGTTCTCCGGCAGCCACAGCATGCCGCCGTAACCCACCGCCAGCACCGCAAGCGAGACCAGGGCCAGATACAGCGGAATCAACTTGCGCACCGGGCCGATATCCCGCTCGTCGTCGCTCTCGATCATCAGGATATGGAACTGACGGGGCAGGCAGAAAATGGCCGCCATCCCCAGTATCACCACCGCCAGATAGCCGGTGTCGCCGGGACGTGCCTCGGCGATCGCAGCGACTTTTTCACTCGCCAGTGCCGCGCGGGTCAGATCCGCTGCGCCATCGAACGCGCTGTACACCACAAACCAGGCCACGGCGATCAGCGCACCGATCTTCACAAGCGCCTCGAAGGCCACCGCCAGCAACATACCATTGCGGTGCACACTGCTGTCGATATGGCGGGTGCCGAACAGCACCGCAAACAGTCCCAGGGTGACACTCACCACCCCGGTCACCACCGAGGCGCTGATGCCCCGGTCCTCCACGTTCTGGGCCAGTAGCAGAAAGCTGTCCGCCACCGCGCGCAGCTGCAGGGACAGATAGGGCACGATGGCCACCACCGCGAGCAGGGCTACCACCGCCGCGAGCCACTGGGAGCCGCCGTACTGGGCGCTGATAAAGTCCGCGATGGAGGTGGATCCCTGCTGCTTGGAGAGGCGCACAAAGCGCATCAGCAGGGGGGCGCCGAAGACCAGCATCAGGCTGGCGCCGACAAAGGTGGGCGGCAGCAGCCAGCCCTCGGTCACCGCCTGGGCGGGCACGCCGAAAAACATCCAGGCACTGGTATAGGTCCCGGCCAGGGCGAGCAACAGGGGCTTTAGCGGACGGATACGCCCGGCCGGCAGCCGGTCACCCCAGAAGGCGATGGCAAACAGCAGCAGCAGATAGATCAGGCCCACGGCGGCCAGCAGGGAGAGACTGAACAATTGGCGCCTCATTCATTATTTTGGTTATTATTGAAAGCCTACCCTAACGGCTGTTTTTTGTCCTGCTCTGACTACGACCCGGGCTTCATACCTTGGTCTAGCAGGCAAGGCTCTACACAGAAGATACAGTGCAGATCCGTAACTTAGATAAAAACCATAACTACTGGTGATCGGAGAGAGCCATGCGCAAAACGATAAAGTTCAACCCCCTCGCCGTAGGTGTCATGCTCGCCTGCGGTGCCAGCTTCGCCTACGCCGAGCCCCAGCTCGAAGAAGTAACCGTAACCGCGCAGAAGCGCGAGCAGTCACTGCAGGAAGTGCCGGTGGCGGTATCAGCCATTGGTGAAGCCCAGCTGATGGAGAACGGCATTTCCGATATGACCGAGCTCCAGAAGATGTCCCCCAATACCACTTTGCAGGTGAGCCGCGGTACCAACTCCACCCTCACCGCATTCATTCGCGGCATTGGCCAGCAAGACCCACTGTGGGGCTATGAGCCAGGTGTTGGCATCTACATTGACGATGTCTATATCGCCCGTCCGCAGGGCGCGGTAATGGACGTGTTCGACGTAGAGCGAATCGAAGTACTGCGCGGCCCGCAGGGAACCCTGTACGGCAAGAACACCATCGGCGGCGCGGTGAAATATGTCACCAAGAAAATGACCGGTGACACTGAGATTTCCATTGGTAGCGCACTGGGCAGCTACAACCAGCGCGACCTGAAACTGAAAGCCTCCACCGGGCTGACCGAAAACCTGAATATTGGCGCGGCCATCGCTAGCTTCAATCGCGATGGCTTCGGTGAGAACGTTATTACCGGTGAAGACCAGTACAACAAAGATATTCTCGCAGCTCGAGTAAGCCTTGAATACTCACCGACCGAAGCATTGTTTTTCCGCTTCGCTGCCGATAAAACCACGGATAAGTCCGCGTCCAAACACGGCCATCGCTTTGATCCGGGCGTCAACGGTGAACCGGTACTGGACAGTGTTTACGATACCGAGTCGAACCTGCCGTCGGACAACCTGGTGGAAACCAGCGGTATGTCCTTCACCGCGGAATGGCAACTTTCTGACAGCGTAACTGTGAAATCAGTAACAGCGAGCCGCGAGGGCGAATCCGATACCGTTATTGATTTTGACAGCGTCAACACCCCGAGCTTTGACGTTCCCGCGATTTACGACGATGAACAATTCACTCAGGAATTCCAGCTCATCTGGCAGGGTGAAAATGCAGACCTGGTCAGTGGTATTTACTACTACGACGGCACCGCTTCTGGCGCCTACGACGCTGTACTGGCTCCCATTAGTGTGGCCGTTAACGGCAGCGTAGATACCCAAAGCCTGTCCGCCTACGCGCACTATAACTGGCAGTTTGCTGACCAGTGGAACCTGAATCTCGGCGGACGTTATACCAAAGACGACAAAGAAGCGGACGTTTACAACGCCGTGATCGCGGGTCTCGGCAGTGACTTCTCCCACGACAAGTACTATGCGGATTCGGCTGCCCCTATCGTAGCGGCCGTTCGTACCGACTATACAAACAGTGACTCCTGGGGGGAGTTTACACCCAGAGTTGGCATTGATTACCAACTCAGTAACGATGCCATGTTGTACGCCACTTATAGCACTGGCTTTAAATCTGGCGGCTTCGACATGCGCGGCGTAGAGACGGCCAACCCGCTCACCAGAGAGGGCTACGCACCGGAAACAGTGGACACTATGGAGTTCGGCTGGAAACTTGACCTCCTCGCCAATCGCTTACGCCTGAACGGTGCGCTATTCCGCGCAGACTATACCGACATGCAGTTGACTACCCAGCGCCTGCTTGACGATGGGACCACTGCCGGTGACGTTCTGAATGCTGGTAAATCCCGAATTCAGGGTATCGAGCTGGAAGCGTCTTTAGCGCTGACCGACAACCTGTCCGCCAACGCCAACCTCGGCTGGGTGGATGCAGAGTTCATCGAGTTCATGTCCGGCGGAGAAAATATTGCCGATACCCGCGATATGCAGAACACGCCAGACACCACTGCGATGATCCAGCTCAACTGGTCTCTGCCAGTCGCCGGCGGCGAAATGGTGATTGTTCCCTCAGCATCGTATCGCTCGGACACACAGATTTTCGAGACTCCGAGCATTCTCGACCAAGAGGGTTACACGCTGGTTGACCTGACTGCTACTTACTACAGCCCCGATGGCAACTGGAATCTTGGACTGCAAGGGAAAAATCTGACCGATACCGAATACCGCATCGCTGGTTATGACTTCGGCCCCAGCTTGCAGACCGGTTTCTACGGCGCACCCCGCACCATCGCACTCACAGGTAGTTACAACTTCTAATCACGTCCTCCTTGCATTGTTGTGAATAGCATTAATGGGGCCCCTCGGGGCCCCTTTTTTATTGCCGCTTTCTCATCCCGGACTGTCGCCTCGATCTCCGTATCGGCGCATCTTTTCTTAAATTGGCGCCAAATATCACACTTTGGCAGCGGACTCTTCTAGGCTGAAAAGTGAGGGCTGCAGTGAAGCACCCTCGAATCAGCCATCGAGGTATCCGCGTGCAGAAATTGAGTTGTATTCTGCTGACTGCGGCGATAGCGACAGGAGTTGTTGCCGGTTGTACGTCAACCGAGCCGAGGGAAAGTCAAGCCAACCGCGCTTTCAGCAGCGCCGTCCCCCCACATATGAACCCCGCCCACATGTCGGTGAGATCTTCCGACCGCAGGCCGAGGAGTGGCCGCCGCGATGCGCCGCGCTCCCTCAACGTCAATGGCACCCGTTTCCGGTGCTTCGAACAGGAACTGGATTCAAAAGTCGTCGTACGCTGCGTGCGACAGTCGTAACCCATTGTGCGGTACCCGCGCGGGCGCTGGCGCCCGCCGATACCCGTTTCTGTGACCATTTCCGCCACAAGCTGTCGCCGCTGTCCTCTCGCTATGGCCGGGGATGACTAAGCTACATCTATCTGCAAGCAGGGAGCGGAAGGTTATGAACAGAATTTTCCCGGTGTGGCTGATGGGCTTCGCCATTGTCGTTGCCGGCTGTATGAACATGGATGGCAAGGACTCGGGCCCGACCCAGACCCCGGGCTCGCTGAGTAGTGTATGCGGCGACAAATGGGAAATGCGCCTGCTGCGCATCAATGGGCAGGCAATTCCGGTGGACCAGCCGCGGGAATTTACCTTCCTGTGTAACAGCGATGGCGAGGCCATGGGGAAAAGTGGCATCAATACCTACCGCGGTGCCATGCAGGTGACCAGCAATGGCCAGATCCTGTGGGACACCGACAGTTTCGCATCCACCAAGATGGCCGGCCCCCCGCAACTGATGGAGCAGGAGACCCAGTACCTGCGCGCCCTGTCCGGCACCCGCCAGGCCTTCGTGAAAAGCGGCGGCGGTCGCCTGATCCTGCGGGACGTGTCCGGGGATATCTATATTGAATACATCAAGGCGGGCAGCTGACGGCAGCCCGCCGTTTTCCTGGCCGTCCCACTCCTCACCACACACCACGGCTAACACGGCAACGGATATTTCAGCCGTAATCAGGTACCGGATAGACCGGATGGGTCACAGACACCCGCCGGCAATTGATGTTAAATGGCGCAAATACCCACCGGATGGAACAAATGCACCGCCCGTTTCTGCCGCCACAACTCAACCTCACCCGTGCACTGCGCGCGCACGCGGTCCTTCTCGCTCTGCTGTTTGCGGGCCTAATCCTCACCGGCTGCGGTAGCAGCGACACCCAGCCATCGGCAATGCGCGCCACCAATAGCGACGCCATTTGCGAGCGTCAGTGGCTGCTGGATACGCTGTCCGTCGATGGGCGCGAACACAAGTCCCGAATGTTCTGGCAGAAGATGTGGCGCGATCGCCCCTACCTGGGCTGCGACAAGCTCGGTTTTGTGCGCGGCAGTGCCGGCTCCAATCCCTATCTGGGCCAGTTCCGGCTGAGCGACGGCGGCACCATCCAATGGCTCAAGCCACCGACGATTTCCCGCATGGTGGGGCGCCGCAAGAGTAGCGAGCTGGAGAAAGACTTTCTGCTGGCGCTACCGCGAGTCACCCGCGCTCACGCCCGCGGCGATACCCTGGTCCTGGAAGGCGACGACGGCACGCGGCTGGAGTTCAAGCAGACCGGTGAAGTCGCCCCGCCAGCCCGCTAAAGCCACTCGCGCATAAACACGCTCCGCCACGCACAGGCAGACATAAAAAAAGCGGCCACAAGGGCCGCTTCAAGCGTCATTCAAGAAGGGTCCCGATTCGCAGCGCGATGCCCGGGACCAATCCTCCAATCGGAGGCACCTCCAAACTCGGAAGCAAAAAGTCACCAATTCAATTGGTGCGATGCAAAGAGAGAAGAACAACGAAAACTGTTTCGGCTGGCGATGAAGCAACCGGACAAGCGAAATTTCGTTGTGGGAATTAGAGTAGGTGCCAGACGTGACAAACAGATTACGAACCGGGAAATTTTCCCAATAGCCCGCGAAAATACCTGCGCGCGCGTCTGATATTTCTGTGTTGCGTTACGGGCGCGAGCGGCGCTGGTGCTGCTCCAGATTCTGCTGGCGTTTGCGTTCGCTCTTGCGCAGCAACAGGTAGGTGGCCCCCAGGCCGCCGTGTTGTTTCTGCGCACTGTGGAAAGCCAGCACCTCGGGCAGTTGCGGCAACCAGGCGTTGACACAGCTCTTCAACAGCGCGGGCTGCTTGCGACCCTCGCCCTTGCCGTGGGTCACCAGTGCGCAGCGCACGTCCGCATCCATGCAGTCCCGTATAAACTGGTACAGGGCGCGGCGGGCCATCTCGATGGTGTGATGGTGCAGGTCCAGGCGCGCGTCCACGGTGTACTTGCCCAGGCGCAGATTGCGGTAAACCCCGTTTTGCACACCGTCGCGTTTGAATTCGATGGGATCCCAGGGGTCCACCGGCTCTACGAACTCACCACCGAGGGGGTTCAGCTCGCGCGCAGTCTGCGCGGTGGCCGCCTCTCTGCGGGCGCGCTGGTTGAGGGAATTGGCGGCAGCGTCGCGGTCGTCTTTGCGCAGCGCGGACTGACGGTGCTTGGGCGCCAGCGGCTTTACGTCGCCCAATGCGCCCATTGCGCCGCGAAAATCTTCCACATCGCTGTTATCCACAGTGTTCCCCGCTTACCTCTTGCCGACTGTAGGTACCGGCGAGTCTGCTCAGGGATCGAGAAACAGATCCACTGCCAACTCACCGGCCTTGGCGGGATTGTGCGCATATTCGGTGAAATCTTCCACCCCGCGTTCGTGCAGCAGGGTCTCGTCGATCAGCTGGGCGCCGTTCAGGCCCCGGTTACTGGTTGTCAGCACCTCGTAAGCGGCGTCCGCCATCACCAGGGGCTTGCGGCTCTGCTCGAACATTTCCCGGCTGCCCACGGCGAACTCGATGGCCGCGGTCGCCACCAGGGTGCGCGGCCACAGGGTGGCGACGCTGATATTGGTTTCGCGCAGCTCCTCTGCCAGCCCCATGCTGAGGATGGTCATGCCGAACTTGGACAGCGCGTAGGGCGCGAAGGGCCCCAACCAGCGCGGCTCCAGGTTCAGCGGCGGTGACAGGCTGAGAATGTGCCCGCATTCGGACTGCTTCAGGTAGGGAATCGCCAGGTGCGCGGTGAGGTACACGGCGCGGGCATTGATATCCATCATCAGGTCGTAGCGCTTGGGCGGTGTGGACTCGACATTGGTCAGGTTGATGGCACCGGCATTGTTGATGACCGCGTCGATGCCACCGAAGATGTCTGCGGTTTTCTTCAGCGCCTCGGCGACCTGCTCCTCTTCGCGCACGTCCACCTGCATCGGCAGGGCCTTGCCGCCGGCAGCCTCAATCTCCTCGGCGACGGTGTAGATGGTCCCCGGGAGTTTGGGGTGGGGCTCTGCGGACTTGGCGGCAATGGCAATATTGGCGCCATCGGCGGCACATTTGAGGGCGATGGCGCGGCCGATGCCGCGGCTGGCGCCGGTGATAAAGATGGTTTTGCCTTTGAGGGCGCCGGTGTTTTCAGTGAGGGTGATCGCGTCGCTCATACAGGCGCTCCCTTGGGGTTGCCGTGTGATTGTGGGGTATCAACCGCCCTCGCAGATGACCACTGCGGGGCCGTATATGTCCTTGAAGGTCTGCGGCATCCGCTTGGGTTTGCCGCTGGAGAGCTCGATACACACCATCTGCCAGGTGGCGCGCAGGATCAGAGCCTGGTCACTGGCGCGGAAAACCTGGAACTTACGGGTCATGTTGAGGCGACTGTCGACCTTGGTGAGCCAGGTGCCGATCAGCAGCTCATCGCCCTCCCTAGCGGCCAGTATATAGTCGTACTCGGCCTGGCGAATGGCCATTCCCCGGTCCATCGACTGGTAATTAGTGACATCCAGCCCCAGCTCCAGACTGTGCGACCAGGCCGCACGCTCACACCAGCGCACGTATTCGGCATTGTTGGCGTGGTGCAGGCCATCGACGTGTTCGGGCATTACCTGGACACTTTGAATGTAAGGGGTTGGCAGGTCCCAGTTCATGGGGCTTGTACTCCGTAGGCTGGTGCGTGGCGGCTCTGCCGGCTGCGCATCGCAGGTTCGTGCATTACCGAAAAACCGGGCAATTTAACAAGCCCTGCAACAACTGGACATTACTTCAGACACGAAAAAGGCCCCCGAAGGAGCCTTTTTTGACAAGAAAACCGGGCCTTAGGCGTCGGTCTTCTCTGCGCCTTGCTCGGCCTGCTGTTGCGCCTGCTGCATGGCAGCCGCGAACAGGGCGTCGAAGTTGATCGGCGGCAGCATCAGGGCGGGGAAAGAGCCCTTGGTCACAATGTTGTCTACCACTTCGCGCGCGTAGGGGAACAGGATCTGCGGGCAGGCAGTGTTCAGCGCCTGGGCCAGCTGCTGGCCTTCCAGGCCCTTGATGCCGAACAGGCCGGCTTGCTGGACTTCCACCAGGAACGCGGTCTCTTCTTCAACCTTGACGGTAATGGTCAGGGTCAACGCCACTTCGTACAGATCTTCGTCGATCTTGGCGGTTTTGGTGTTCAGTTCCTGATTTACCTGGGGTTTCCACTGCTTTTTGAAAACCTCTGCACCCATCGGAGTCTCGAAGGACAGGTCTTTCAGGTAGATACGCTGCATCGCGAATTGTACTTGTTGTTCGCCGTTTACTGCAGCGCCGTTTTGTTCTTCAGCCATGTTACTGCCTGCTTAAAAAAAGTTTATTTACTGCCTTCCCTGAAAGAAGACTCCCTGTATGGGTCTTACTTATGGGGGCCTCGAAATACCCTTTCAAGGCATGTCACTGAAAATTCTTGTACTTGACGCGAGGCTTCACGCCAGTAACTGATCCAGCTCTCCGCTGCGCTCGATGGCCATCAGTTCATCGCAACCGCCCACGTGTTTTTCACCAACCCATATCTGCGGCACTGTGTGGCTGCCCGCCTTGGCGGTCATTTCAGCACGCAGCTCGCGGTCGCCGTCCACCGAGATTTCGGTGTAGGGGACATTCTTGTTATCCAGCAGGTATTTCGCTCGGATACAGAAGGGGCAGAAGCGGGTGGTGTAGATGACGACTTCTTTCACAGACGGAAAACCTCTTTGCTTGCTTTACCTGACCGAACGGGACTCTTCAGCTCCAGTCTCGTCCGGTCGAGCCAGTTCAGCGCCGGTTTATACCGGCCAGAGTCAGGGATCAGCCCTTCACCAGCGGGAGCTTCTGGTTCGCCCACTCGGACATACCGCCTTCCAGGCGGCGCACGGTGTAGCCCGCCTTTTTCAGCTGACGCCCGACCGGGCCCGCATGCTGGCCGATCTTGTCCGCCAGGATCAGGGTCTTTTCTTTATAGGGTGCGAGTTCGCCGATGCGCTTCTCGATATCCCCGTGGGGGATATGGATGGCGTCGACGATGTGTCCGGCAGCGAACTCGGCGCGATCGCGCAGATCCACCACCCGGGCATCCTCAGTATTGATCAGTCGGGTGGCCTCGTGGGCCGACGCGGGTTTGCCCGCTTTGATACGTTCGGTAATTGCCAGCGCATACACCAGCGCCACCAACAGACTCACCAGCAGCCACTGCTCGCTGATAAAGACGAAAAAGTCCACTCCGCCCCCGGAAAATATAAGTTTGTTGTTCTGAATTCGACCACTGACGCATCAGTCGGCCGCGTTTGCGCCGGTATTGTAAAACAACCCAACCGGCAGCTCGAAGGTGGCGCAGTATACACGACCATGGCCAAATCTTAACCAGCAATTTCACTGCCGAAAGCCGCCGAATACTGGTTAATACCTGACCTCAGGCCCGGAAACAGGTTAAAATCCGCCACCTGCGGTAAAACTCCCTTACGAGTTCCGTCCTCTGGCAATGACGCCGAACGATCACCCATCAACCCAACACAGGAATACCGATCCCATGGCATCCGAGTCTTCGCCCAAACGCCCCGTGGTACTGCTGATTCTGGACGGCTTCGGCCACAGTGAGCACTCCGAGCACAACGCCATTGCGGCGGCGAACTCCCCGGTATGGGACCAGATCTGGGCCAGCCGCCCGAAAACCCTGATCCAGACTTCAGGCATGGCGGTAGGCCTGCCGGAAGGCCAGATGGGCAACTCCGAAGTGGGCCACATGACCCTCGGCGCCGGCCGCGTGGTGTACCAGAACTTCACCCGCATCAACAAGGCCATCAAGGACGGCGAGTTCTTCAAGAACCCCGCCTACACCGCCGCGGTCGACAAGGCCATCACCAATAACGGCGCGGTGCACATCATGGGCCTGCTGTCCGACGGCGGTGTGCACAGCCACGACGACCACATTGTGGCAATGGCCACCCTGGCTGCCCAGCGCGGCGCCAGGGCAATCTACATCCACGCGTTCACCGACGGCCGCGACACCGCACCGCGCAGCGCGGAGGCCCCGCTGGCGCGCCTGACCCAGGTCTGTGACGCATTGGGCAATGCCCGCATCGCCAGTATCTCCGGCCGCTATTTCGCCATGGATCGCGACAACCGCTGGGACCGTGTACAACCGGTTTACGACCTGATGACCCAGGGCGTTTCCGAGCACCAGGCGGCAGACGCCCTCGCCGGACTCGCCGCCGCTTACGCCCGCGATGAGAACGACGAATTCGTGGCGCCGACCCGGATTGGCGACGCGGCACCGGTCAAAGACGGCGACGCGCTGATCTTTATGAACTTCCGCCCGGACCGCGCCCGCCAGCTGACCCGCGCCTTTACCGACCCGAACTTCGACGGCTTTGCCCGCGCGGTTACCCCCAAGCTGGCAGATTTCGTGATGACCACGGAATACGCTGCCGATATCGACGCCAGCTGCGCCTTCCCGCCGGAAAACCTGGTCAACACCTTTGGTGAGTACCTGCAGAACCAGAACAAGACCCAATTGCGTATTGCCGAGACAGAAAAGTACGCACATGTGACCTTCTTCTTTAGCGGTGGCCGCGAAGAGCCCTACAATGGCGAAGAGCGCATCCTGATCAAATCCCCGGATGTGGCCACCTACGACCTGCAGCCGGAAATGAGCGCGCCGGAAGTGACCGACAAACTGGTAGCCGCGATCGAGAGCGGCAAGTTTGACGCGATCATCTGTAACTACGCCAACGGCGACATGGTGGGCCACACCGGTGTATTCGAGGCCGCGGTAAAAGCGGTGGAAGCGCTGGACACCTGTGTCGACCGCGTAACCAAGGCAGCCCTGGCCGCCGGTGGTGAGGTACTGATCACCGCCGACCACGGCAATGTGGAAGAGATGTTCGACGCCGGCTCCGGCCAGGTCAGCACCCAGCACTCCACCCTGCCGGTACCGTTTGTGTATATCGGTGCGCGCGATGTGAGCATGCGCGATGGCGGCAGCCTCGCCGACGTGGCACCGACCATGCTGGCACTGATGGGCATGCCACAGCCGGCCGAAATGAGCGGCGAGCCGCTGGTAAAACTGAATTAATCCGGGTTCAGCCCGCGAGGTTAAGAAACTGTCTTCATGAAATTTTCTGCAGTTGTCATCACAGCCCTGCTGTCCTCGTTGCTTCTGGTTCCCGCCTGCTTCGCGCAGGCGGCGGACGAGGAGCAGCAAGCGCGGCTGACGGAAATCAAGCAGCGTATCGAGTCTTTGCAGGAGGAGCTGAACCAGGTTAAGGGTGAGCGCGATCAGCTGCTCAAGGACCTGGAGTCCAACGAGAAAGACATCTCCGAGCTGCTGCAACGGATCGACAAGATCAAGTCGGACATGCAGAGCCGCGGCGAGAAGCTGCAGGAATTGAAGCGGGAAGAAAAACAGCTGGAGGAATCCCGGCGAAGTATGCAGCGGCGGGCCGAGCAGGAAGTCGCCGCCGCATACCGACTCGGTCGCCAGGAGCAGATCAAGCTGCTCCTCAACCAACAAGACCCCCAGCACATCGCCCGCCAACTCCGCTACCACGACTACTTCCTCAAGCAACGCAGCCAAGTCATCGGCGAATACGTCAACACCCTCGATCAACTCACCACTGTCAGCGCCGGCATCCAGCGCGAACAGGACACCCTCGCCCGCGAACGCGACCAGCTGGAACAGAAACGTCGGGCACTGACCAGCGCGCAGCAGTCGCGCCAGCGCACCCTGGACAAACTGGCGAAGCAGCTGGCGAGCAAAAGTGGAGAACTCAATCAGCTGCACAGTGATCGCAGCCGCCTGCAGCGCCTGGTGGATGAAGTCGGCCGCGCCATCGCCAGCCTGATCAATCCCAGCGACCAGACGCCATTTGCCAAACAGCGCGGACGCATGCAGTGGCCAACCAGCGGACGCCGCGCCAACGCCTTTGGCCAGCGCCGCGCCAATGGCATCACCTGGACCGGCGTAACCCTGCGCGCTAACGAGGGCGCCCCGGTCAAGGCGATCCACCGCGGGCGGGTGGTCTTTGCCGATTACCTGCGCGGCCAGGGCATGCTGATCATTCTCGACCACGGCGACGGCTACATGAGCCTGTACGGCCACAACCAGTCCCTAACCCGCGCCATTGGCGAGTGGGTGGAAAGCGGCGACACCATTGCCCGCGTGGGCAACACCGGCGGCATGAGCCAGGCGGGCCTCTATTTTGAAATCCGCCGACACGGCAAACCCCAGGACCCCACCGCCTGGTGTCGACGCTGAGCTTGCTCCGCACCCGCAATCCGCTAACACACTTCCCCTTGCAGTTTCATTCCCCGCACTGACACGCCGGTTCACTTCCCCGCCAACTTCAAACCTGCGGGGAGTGCCGGGTCTACAATTCTCAGTGAACATCACGAATTCTCAGCCGAATTTGCGGGCAGCCCGAGTTACGGGCATCCCACGGTGTAGCTAGTAGCTAAAGCTAGTGGCTAGAAAGTAACGATAAATGCCAAGGACGTGCAGATTATGTTCACCCCAAAATTGCTGGCTCGCCTGCTAGGCGCGGCAGCTCTCACCGCTCTGCCGCTGATGGGACTCAGCCAGGGCGACAGCGAGCGCGCATCGCTGGAAGCCGAATCCCGCCTGCCTCTCGAAGACCTGCGCAGTTTCGCCAAAGTATTCGAGCAGATACGCCAGGGCTACATCAATGAGGTGGACGACAGCACCCTGCTGGAATACGCCATCAAGGGCATGTTGCAGGGATTGGACCCGCACTCGGCCTATCTCGACAGTCGATCCTTTGATGACCTGCAGGCGAATACCACCGGTGAGTTTGCCGGACTGGGGATCGAGGTCGGTGTCGAGGATGATTACATCACTATCATCACGCCCATGGACGGCACGCCCGCGGAACGCGCCGGATTGCGCGCCGGGGATGTGATCCTGCGCCTGTCGGGCAAGTCCATGCGCGGCGTCAGCCTGGACCAGGCGGTGGAGAAAATGCGCGGCCCGGTGGGCTCCTCGGTCACTCTCACCATCGGCCGCAAGGGACACAAGGAGCCCTTCGACGTCACCGTCAAGCGCGACAAGGTGCGCGTGTACAGTGTGCGCGGGGAAATGCTCGAAGAGGGGTACGGCTATCTGCGCATCAGCCAGTTCCAGCTGGATACCGGTGGCGACCTGATGCGGGCAATGAAAAAGCTCAAAAAAGAGGGTGAGCTGAAAGGCCTGGTGGTCGACCTGCGCAACAACCCCGGCGGGGTGCTGCAGTCTTCGGTGGAAGTGGTCGACGCCTTCCTCGAGGAGGGACTGGTGGTCTACACCGAAGGCCGCAACGAATCTTCCAACCTGCGCTATTCCGCCAGTGCCGGTGACGTCACCGATGGTGCACCGCTGGTGGTACTGATCAACGATGGCTCCGCCTCGGCGGCGGAAATCGTGGCGGGCGCATTGCAGGACCACCGCCGCGCCGTGGTGATGGGTACCGACAGCTTTGGCAAGGGCTCGGTACAGACGGTCATCCCGATCAACGATGAACGGGCAATCAAGCTCACTACCGCGCTCTACTTCACCCCCAAGGGACGCTCCATCCAGGCCCAGGGCATCAAGCCGGATATCACTGTTGAGCGTGTGAAGGTGACCCGGATGGATGGCCGCGCCCGCACCACAGAAGCGGATCTGGCCGGGCACCTGGGCAATGGCAACGGCGGTGAAGAAAGCGGATCGGAAGACCGCAAGCGCGCCAAGGCGAAACAGGACGACTGGTACAGCCGCGACAATCAGGTGTTCGAGGCACTGAATGTGCTCAAAGGCCTGAACCTGTACGTGCGTCGTGCGCCGGCTGCGAGCGAGGAAAGCAGCGCGCCGGCAGCGAAGGATCAGGTGGCGCGGATTCGCGCCGAGGATCTGTAATCTTCGCGTATTCCCGCAAACCGCACCCGGTTTTTGGCTAGTCTTTAAATTGGGTGCGGTATTCCACTGTCGAGTATTCGGCACAGTGGAAGCAGTGAAAGTGGTAACGGAAGCAGTAGCGAGGTAGTCATGCAGCGGTATCGTCGTGGCGAACAGGGGGAATCCATCCCTCCCCGTGCTGACCGTTTTTTCAAACTGGATGACGACTGGTATTTCACCGTACGCGGTGGCAATACGTTCGGTCCATTCGCCTGCAAGGCGGAAGCACAGAAGGCGGTGGAGCGATTCCTCAATCCACTGACAGAATACTCCGGAAATGTACGCCCGTTTGGCAGCCAGCGCGCAAGGCGCTGGCACAATGCACACAAGTTCTGATTGCGGACAATCTTTACGCGGGATTAGATCCGCATCTCGATGCCCGCTTCCTGCATAAAGGCTTTGGCCTCTCCAATTGTGTATTCGCCGAAGTGGAAAATGCTCGCCGCGAGCACCGCGTCCGCACCGCCCTGTAATACACCATCCGCCAGGTGCTGCAGGTTGCCAACACCACCAGAGGCGATCACCGGTACGGAAACCGCGTCGGAAATGGCACGGGTCAGCGCCAGGTCAAAACCGTTTTTGGTTCCGTCCCGGTCCATGCTGGTCAGCAGGAGTTCCCCGGCACCGTAACTGTCCATCTTCTTCGCCCACTCCACCGCGTCGATACCGGTGGGCTTGCGTCCGCCGTGGGTAAAAATCTCCCACTTGGGCTCTTTGTCATTGCCAACCTGTTTGGCATCAATGGCGACAACGATGCACTGGCTGCCGAAACGGTCGGCGGCTTCGCGCACGAAGTCGGGATTGAATACCGCGGCGGAATTGATTGCGGTCTTGTCCGCGCCCGCATTCAGCAGGTTGCGGATATCCTGTAATTCGCGCACCCCGCCGCCCACGGTCAGCGGAATGAACACCTGTGAAGCCATTTTTTCCACCGTGTGCAACGTGGTGTCGCGGCCCTCATGGGTGGCGGTGATGTCGAGGAAGGTCACTTCATCGGCACCGGCTTCGTTGTAGCGTCGCGCGATTTCCACCGGATCTCCGGCATCGCGGATGTCGACGAAGTTGACGCCTTTGACCACTCGGCCGGCGTCGACGTCGAGACAGGGAATAATGCGTTTGGCGAGGCCCATTGAGTTAATCCGCTTATTGCTGGTTCCAGTTGTCGCACAGTTCCTGCGCCTGGCGCAGGTCGAGCTTGTCTTCGTAGATGGCGCGGCCGGTAATGGCGCCGAAGATACGGGTCTTCTCGTCACCGGCTTCCAGCAGTTGCTGGATATCTTCGATGCTGCTGACACCGCCGGAGGCGATGATCGGGATCTGCACGGCGCGGGCCATATCGAGGGTGGACTCGAGATTGACGCCCTGCATCATGCCGTCGCGGGCGATGTCGGTGTAGACGATGGCGCTGACGCCGCAGTCCTGGAACTGTTTGGCGAGTTCGGTGGCCTGCACGTCGGAGACTTCGGCCCAGCCTTCTGTAGCGACGAGGCCGTCTTTGGCATCGAGGCCGACGATGATGCGGCCTTCGAATTCACGGCAGGCTTCTTTAACCAGCTTGGGATTTTTTACTGCGGCGGTGCCGATGATGGTCCAGCTGACACCCGCGTCTAGATACCACTCGATGGTTTTCAGGTCGCGGATGCCGCCGCCGATCTGGATCGGGAATTGCGGGAACTGGCGGGCAATGGCGTTGACGGCGTCGCCGTTAACCGGGTTGCCGGCGAAGGCGCCGTTCAGGTCAACAATGTGCAGGCGCTTGGCGCCCTGGCTGAGCCAGTGTTCGGCGGTGGCGACGGGGTCGTCGGAAAAGACGGTAGCGTCTTCCATTTCACCCTGGCGCAGGCGTACGCACTCGCCGTCTTTCAGATCAATGGCTGGGATTACTATCATTTTGGTTAACTTCCTGTTTCGGGGTCCCGGTTTTTTCAGGTCCGGTGGCGGCAGAGCATCTAGTTATTTACTTCGTAAGCATTTACGCGGCATTACCCCGTAGGAGCCTGCCCTGCAGGCGAACAATCTGGGTGGCCATTCATGTTCGCCTGCAGGGCAGGCTCCTACGAATGCCGATCAGAACGCTCCATTCCAACCGACAAAATTCTTCAACAGCTGCATACCCGCATCCGCACTTTTCTCCGGGTGGAACTGAGTGGCGAAAATATTATTGTTGGTAACGGCAGCGGCAAGTTTTACACCGTAGTCGGTTTCACCGGCGACGGCATCGTTGTTTTCCGCGGGCACATAGTAGCTGTGCACAAAATAGAAACGGCTGCCGCTCTCGATATTGCTCCACATCGGGTGATCGATTTTCTGTTGCACCCGGTTCCAGCCCATATGCGGGACTTTCAGGTGCTGGCCATTTTCGTACAAGTCTTTGCCGAAAAATTTGACCGGCTGCGGGAAGATGCCGAGGCAGTCGATACCGCCATTTTCTTCACTGCTCGCCATCATGATCTGCATGCCCACACAGATACCTAGGATGGGCATGCCCGATTCGATGCACTGGTTCAGCAGGGGTACGAATCCGGGGCGAATGAAGCCTTCCATGCAGTCGCGGATGGCGCCGACGCCGGGGACGATCAGGCGATCTGCACCTTCGGCCTGCTCCGGGGTGGTGGCGAGCACCACTTCGTCCGTCGGGGCGACCTTTTGCAAGGCGCTGGCGACGGAGTGGAGGTTGCCCATACCGTAGTCGAGGACGACGATTTTTTGCATTTTCTTGCTTACTCCTGCCTTACAGCACGCCTTTGGTGGAGGGCATGGCGCCTTCCATTCTCGGGTCCGGGGTCAGGGCCATGCGCAGCGCGCGACCGAAGGCCTTGAACACGGTCTCGATCTGGTGGTGGGCATTGAAGCCGCGGAGGCAGTCGATGTGCAGGGTCACCAGGGCGTGATTGACGAAGCCCTGGAAGAATTCGTAGAAAAGTTCGGTATCGAAGTTGCCGATACGCTTCTGGGTGAACGGCACATTCAGGGTGAGACCGGGACGCCCGGAGAAGTCGATGACCACCCGGCTCAGGGCCTCGTCCAGGGGGACGTAGCTGTGGCCGTAGCGGGTCATGCCTTTCTTGTCGCCCACGGCTTCGGCAATGGCCTTGCCCAGGGTGATGCCGATATCTTCCACGGTGTGGTGGTCGTCGATATGGGTGTCGCCGTCGCAGCTGATATCCAGGTCGATCATGCCGTGGCGGGCAATCTGATCCAGCATGTGTTCGAGGAAGGGGACGCCGGTATCGAATTTACCGGTACCTTTGCCGTCGAGATTGACGCTGACCTTGATCTTGGTTTCCAGGGTATCGCGATTGACGCTGGCGGTGCGCATGGGATCTACATCCTTGGTTGGGTAGCGGCCACCCCGATCTCTCCGGGCCCGCTGAGACAGAAGGCGCGAATTATACGCCCAAATGCAGTGGAATTTGGCCGATAGTCTCAGATGAAACTTGATTCATCGCAAAGATCAAATATCATACCGCCCATGACTATGTACTCCCGCCACAAGACCCCCGTCTGGGTCAGCTTTGTACTGCTGTTCGCGCTGATGCTCGCGCAGCCGGTGCTGGCGGAGCATATCCATATCGATGATCGCTCTCATCAGCTCTGCGATCTGTCCCACAATCACACCCCGGCCCCCGTGGGTAGTGAGTACACCTTTACCAGCCCCGACCTGGCGCCGCTGTACTGCGAACAGCAGGCCCCGGTGGCCCTCGACTGCCAGCCGGAGCGCCAGTCTGCCCGCGGCCCGCCCGCACACCTGTCTCTCAGCTAAATCTCAGCAAACCAAACCAGATTTAAGTTCCGGCACCGGCCTTTGGGTGGCCGCTGCCTGTGATTGACAGGAATAATCAACAATGTCTCGTGAAAAGTACCGGGTAAATACTCTGGCGCTGGCCGTTGCCTGCGCATTCTCTTCTGCTGTGTCTTCTGCCGTTTCCGCTCAGGCGGTTAACAAGGAGGGGGAATCCATTGAGGAGGTGAATGTCACCGTCTCCCCCCTGGCCAAACCTGCCGATGCCGTGGCGGCGCCGGTGTCCGTGCTGAAAGGCGATGAACTGCGCAAGGCCGCATCCGCCACCCTGGGCCAGACCCTCAACAGCCAGCTGGGCGTGGCCAATGCCTCCTTCGGCGGCGGTGTGGGCCTGCCGGTGATCCGCGGCCAGAGCGCCAACCGGGTCAAGGTGCTGAACGACAACCTCGACGTGGCCGACGCCTCCAACACCAGCTCCGACCACGCCGCCAGTATCGAGCCGCTGCTCGCCAACAACATCGAGATCCTGCGCGGTCCCGCGGCCCTGCGCTACGGCAGCGGCGCCATCGGCGGCGTGGTGAATGTGATCGACGGTCGTATCCCCACCCGGGTACCGGAAGAAATCGAAGGTGCGGTGGAGATGCGCCACGACACTGCCAACCGGCAGGATGCCGGTGTCTTCCGCCTGAGCGGTGGCGCCGGCAACCTGGCCTGGTATCTGGATGGTGTCTACCGCGATAACGACGATACCCAGATTCCGGGTCTCGCCATCCGCGAGCACGACGAGCATGAAGAACACGAAGAGCACGCTGACGAAGAACATCACGAGGAAGAGTTCAACACGGACGGTTTCGTTGGCAACACCAGCGCCCGCGCCAAGAGCGGCAGCGCCGGCCTTTCCTGGGTGACAGACAGCGGCTTTGTTGGCTTCTCCGTCAACCGCCTGGAGAACAATTACGGTATTCCCCTGGGTGCCCACGAGCATCACGAGGAGGAAGAGCACGCCCTGGAAGAGGGCCACGCGGAAGAAGAGCACCTGGAAGAGGAGCACGGGGAAGAGGCGGTGCGCATCGACCTCGCCCAGACCCGCTACGACCTCAAGGGCGAACACGACTTCAATGGCGACTACTGGGACAAAATCAGCTTCCGTCTCGGCCACAACGATTACCAGCACGTGGAACTGGAACACGGTGAGCCGGGCACCCGCTTCACCAACAAGGCCTGGGAAAGCCGGGTAGAACTGACCCACGACGACGGCGGCGAATGGCGCGGCGCCTATGGCCTGCAATTGACCCGCAAGGACTTCGCCGCGATCGGCGATGAGGCGTTTATTCGCCCGTCCATCACCGACAGTATCGGTGCCTTCACCATGAAGGAGCGCGAGTGGGGCAACTGGCACCTGGATCTGGGCGCGCGCCTGGAAAACGTGACCATTGACCCGGAATACGGAAGCGACAAGGACTTCAATCTGGTCGGCCTGTCCGGTGCCCTGCAGTATTTCCTCACCGAGCACCAGCACCTGAGTGTCGGTCTCACCAGCGCCGAGCGTGCACCGGTAGCCGAGGAACTGTTTGCCGACGGCGCACATCTGGCGGAATCCCGCTACATCGTCGGTAACGAGACGCTGGACAAGGAAAACTCCATCAACCTGGAGCTGGGCTATCACCACCACAACCAGGACGCCATTGGCTGGCACGCTGCGAAAGTCGAGGCCAACGTGTTTTACAACCGTATCGGCGACTATATCTACGCCGCCAATACCGGCCTGGAAGACGAGGAAAGTGAATTCGCCATTTACGGCTACGAAAATCGCGACGCTACTTTCTACGGCGCCGAAGCATCGGTGCAATTCCCGCTGGCCAGCTCTCTCAGCCTGACCCTGTTCGGCGACAGCGTGCGCGCCAGCTTCGATGATCGCATTGCCGGCGAGCCCCGATCTGTGCCGCGCATGCCGCCGCTGCGCTTCGGTTTTGCCCTCGGCGGTGACTACGATTCCTGGAACTGGCAGTGGCGCAACACCCGCGCCACCGCGCAGGATCGCCCCGGCGCCTTCGAGGAAACCACCGACGCCTACACACGCATGGATCTCACCGCGCAGTACAACTTCAAACTGGCGGGCAACGACGGCGTGCTGTTTGCCAACGCGCGCAACCTGCTGGATGAAGAAATCCGCAACGCCACCTCACTGCTGCGGGACTTCGCACCGGAAGCAGGGCGCAGTATCGAAGCCGGGGTAAGGTTTCATTTCTGACCGGCACCTGCTTCAATAGTCTGCAATTGACGCGCCCCGGCTCTGCCGGGGCAGCATCCTCCTTTGCCAATACCAGATTAAGGAAACCTCTGTATGGCCTGGATCAAGCGCGGACTTATCACCCTCGTTGTTCTTTTTGCTCTGTTTGCCGGTGTTATCGCCTGGTTCCTCTCCGGCCTCGACGCCAATCAGTACAAACCGAAAATCGTAAAACTGGCCGCGGACCAGGGCATTGCCCTGACCCTGGACGGCGATATCGGCTGGCAGATCTGGCCCAACATCGCACTCAAGCTCGAAGGTGTGAAACTGGCACCGCTGGCACTGCCCAGTGAGTCCCTGCTGGAAGCAGACAAGGTCGCCGTCGGCGTTGCGCTGATGCCGCTGCTAGACAAACGTATCGAAGC
Organism: Microbulbifer sp. YPW1; assembly: GCF_013367775.1. Lineage (NCBI taxonomy): Bacteria > Pseudomonadati > Pseudomonadota > Gammaproteobacteria > Cellvibrionales > Microbulbiferaceae > Microbulbifer > Microbulbifer sp. YPW1. The sequence goes on along the minus strand of NZ_CP055157.1, from coordinate 1,857,811 downwards.
CAAGGAAGTCGTCCTGCTGGGCCCGCAGGTTGCACTCACCGTGGACCAGAATGGCAAAGGCAACTGGGAACTGATCACGGAGGCCATGGAAGCCAAGGCCAAGCTGGATGAGAAACAGCAGCAGGAACAGCCCCCCAAACTGGATGTGCCTGAAGAGAGCGCTGAACCCGCACAGGGCCTGGAACTGGCTCTGGAACAACTGCGCCTGGAAGACGGTGTGCTGCGCTATACCGACAAACAGACCGGCACCGAATACGCCATCAGCAAGCTGCATATTTCTGCAGACAACCTGGTACCCGGCGGCAAGCCCGGCGAAGTACAGCTGCGCGCGGAAATCGCAGGCAGTGATCTTCCCAAGCCGGTGAACCTGGATATCCACAGCACCCTCGCCATCGACGAAGGCCTGAACGGCCTGCGGGTACAACCCGCCAATATCAAGCTCACCGGAGCCGAAGGCGCCGAGGCGAAAATCAACCTGCGCGGCAACGTGCGTCGCGCCAAGTCCGATGCCCCCTGGCAGATCCAGCTGAACCTGAATGTGGACGTCGAGCCGATCACCGGCTGGCTCGCCGCGGTGGGCAGCGAGTTCAAACCGCAGAGCAGCAGCGCCCTGCAGAAACTGCATATCGAGACCGATATCAGCGGCACCGACAAGCAGATGTTCCTGGAGCCACTGCAACTGGTACTGGACGACAACCGTCTCGAAGGCAGCGCCAGCTTCCAGGCCAGTACCACGGCCAACGGGGTTCCCAGCGTGTCCCTGTCACTGACGGGCGGCGAGCTGAATGTGGACGACTACCTGCCCCCGCCGGCAGCCGGCCCGCAGCCGGACGAACTGACCGCAGATGTGGCCGCAGCCCAACCGGTACCGCTGCCCCTCGAATCCATGCGTGGCTTTAACGCCAAGCTGGATCTGACCCTGGAAAAACTGCACGCACTGGACTTCGAGATCGACCAGCCGCAACTGGCAGTGAACGTGAATAACGGCCTGTATCAGCTGAACAAACTGGCGGCTGGCCTCTACGGCGGCACCCTCAACAGCACAGGTGTGTTCAACGCCCGCGGCAACTCTGCCCGCGGCGAGTTGAGTGGCGGCCTCACCGGCGTGGAGATCTCCAAGGTACAGGAAGCCCTGTTCGCCAGCGATGAACCGGAAGCGGCAAATGCCAAGAAGGTCACCCTGTCCGGCAAAACCGATCTTACCTGGGTGGGTCAGACCAACGGCGCCGACACCCTGGCCCTGCAGAAAAACCTGCGCGCCGCGGTACAGCTAAATTCCAAGGAACTGTCACTGGCCCCATTCAATCTGGAGAAAGGGATGTGCCAGCTGGTGAGTTACGCCGAGAAAACCCCGATGCCGGAAAAAGAATGGCCCGCACAAACCCGCCTGCAGGACCTGCGCACCAGCGTGAACCTGAATGGTGACGTTGCCAAGGTGGAGGGCATCAATGCCGGTATCGAGAATATCGCGCTGACCGGCGACGGCACCGTGGACCTGGAACAGCAGCAGTTCGACTTCGCCCTCGGCCTGGCGCTGGTAGGCGAAAAAACCTCCGGTAATGGCTGTTCCGTGCAGAACAGCCGCTGGCGCAACCGCGCCCTGCCGCTGCGCTGCAAAGCCAAGTTTGACGAGGCCGGCGCCACCACCTGTAAGCCGGACAGCCGTCGACTCGACGACCTGATCCGCGAGGAACTGAAGTACAAAGCGGAGAAGAAGTACGGTGACAAGGTCGAAGAAAAGACCGAGGAACTGAAAGACAAGCTGAAGGACAAGTTCAAAGGCCTGTTCAACCGCGGGGATTAATACCCAACACCCGTAGGAGCCTACCGGCAGAGTGGGCTATCCCTCACAACCTTATCCCGATAGCATGGGCACCCTCTGCGGTGCCCATTTTTATTTCGACCTATGCCAAATCCTGCCCCCAAGCCCAAGACACCAGCCCGCTTCCAGCAGGCCCTGCTCAAATGGTTCGACCAGCACGGGCGCCACGACCTGCCGTGGCAGCAGGACATCAACCCCTACCGGGTGTGGGTCTCTGAGATCATGCTGCAGCAGACCCAGGTCACCGCGGTCATTCCCTACTACCAGCGCTTTATGGAATCCTTTCCCACGGTGCAGGCACTCGCCGCCGCCAGCCAGGATCAGGTACTGGCCCACTGGAGTGGCCTCGGTTATTACGCCCGCGCGCGCAACCTGCACAAGTGTGCACAGACCGTAGTGAACGACCACTCCGGCGAATTCCCGCGGGATGTCGAGCTATTGGAAGCACTCCCCGGTATCGGCCGCTCCACCGCCGGCGCCATTGCCAGCATCAGCATGGGACTGCCGGCAGCGATCCTGGACGGCAACGTCAAACGGGTTCTGGCCCGCATCCACGCCATCGACGGCTGGCCCGGGCAAACCGCTGTGGCCCGGGATATGTGGGAAATCGCCGAGCGCTACACGCCCGCAGAGCGCACCGGCGATTACACCCAGGCGATGATGGATCTGGGCGCCACCCTTTGCACCCGCTCCCGACCCGCCTGCGAGCGCTGCCCGTTCGAGAATCACTGTGTCGCCCGCGCCCAGGGCAACCCCACCGCCTATCCCGGCAAAAAGCCCAAGAAGGAAAAACCGGAACGCCAGGCTACCCTGTTGCTGATCGAGCACGACGACGAACTCTACCTCGAGCAGCGCCCTGCCAGCGGAATCTGGGGCGGCCTGTGGACGCCGCCGCAGCTCGAAGGGGACGACGGCGGTGAAGCCAGCGCCCAGGAATGGTTGGCCGCAAGGGACATGGATGCCGGTGAGATCCAGGCCCTGCCGCCCATGCGCCACACCTTCACCCATTTCCACCTGGACATTCATCCGGTGTGGATAACTCTGCCGTCCAGACCGGCACAGGTGGCAGAAGGACCCAGTGGCTGGTATAAACTGCGCCAGCTCGACCGGCCCCGATCCGCACAGGATCTGGGAGTGCCGGCCCCAATCGCCAAGTTGGTAAAACAGCTTGTCGCGCTCAAGGAGCCAATACTGGCGCCCTGCTGAAACCTAGGAGAACCCATGTCCCGCACCGTCTTCTGCCGCAAATACCAACAGGAACTGGAAGGTCTCCCCAATCCGCCCTTCCCCGGCCCCAAGGGCCAGGATATCTACGAGAACGTCTCCGCCAAGGCCTGGCAGGAGTGGATGGCGCACCAGACCATGCTGATCAACGAGAAGCGCCTCAACATGATGGAGCCCTCCGCCCGCGCCTACCTCGCCGAGCAGATGGCCAAATTCCTCAGCGGGGAAGACTACGACGCAGCGGAAGGCTACGTACCGGAAGCGGACAAATAGCGCACCCCACCAGCGCCACAGCACCCGGCGCAGTGAAGATAACCACGCCGGGTAAGCAACCGCTCACAAACAGCAAAAACTATTTATCAATCAAGGGGTTGACTCCCCCCGGAAGAGCAGGTTTAATACGCGCCTCGCTGCCGGGGACATCCCCGAAATCAGCAAAGCCCAGATAGCTCAGTCGGTAGAGCAGGGGATTGAAAATCCCCGTGTCGGTGGTTCGATTCCGCCTCTGGGCACCATCTACCATTATCGGATTTTCTCCGATACGCTCAAAAGCCAGCAACCATAAGGTCTGCTGGCTTTTTTGTTTTCTCAGAACGACTCACGTCCACTCCCTGTATACCCACAATCTGTGGTTACGGGTGTGGTTACGGCGCCTTTCCGCAATTTCGTACCCACACAATCGGCCTCCAGCCCTTATACCATGGGCGTTAGCGCGAATTGTTACCCTACGCCAACCCTCCAAATTCAAGCACCCCGCCTCCGATCACGCCGTAGGCGAGCACCCCCTCTATCCCCGGCGCTCGCCGCACCTGCGCTACCGGTTCCTTGCCAGCATGTACCTCTGCACGACGAGCACCCTTGGTGCGCCTTGTCGCGAGGCAACAATCATCGGCACTACCTACACGCCAGAGAGGATAGGAGAGCAAGCCCCATGCATTTGACAGACCCCAAATTGAAGTCTCTGAAGCCAGAGCATAAAAAGTACAGAAAGAGCGATGGGCAGGGCCTGCTGATCGAGGTACTTCCCAGTGGCACCAAACGCTGGCTCTTCCGCTATGTCTGGCAGGGGCAAAGGTGCGACATCGGCCTCGGCACCTACCCCGCTGTCTCCCTCAAAAAGGCCCGAGCAGTTCGTGACCATTACCGAGAGCTATTGGCAGATGGGATCGATCCCCGCATCTGGCGTGAACAAAAAGATCGGGAGAAATTTCAAATCCAAAATAATCGATTCGAGCAGGTGGCCGAGCACTGGTATGAACTCCGTGAACCAACCTGGGCACAGTCGACGCGGAAAAAGCGGCGGGCACTACTGGATAATGATCTTATTCCGCGTTTGCGATCACGCCCGGTAACCGAGATTGAGACATTTGAGCTCGCACAGCTCCTAAAGGAGATTGCAGGCCGCGGTGCATTGGAGTCAGCGCATAACGCACGGCAAGTTTTGAATCAGATTCTGAGGTTTGCTGTTCAATCCGGACTCGCTCGCCACAATCCGGCTGCGGTACTTCAGGGCGTGCTGCCACCGAAACAGGTCGAGCATCATGCGGCAATTGTGGAACCGGCTAAATTCGGACGCCTACTTGTCGCTATCGACAATTACCAAGGGTCTATGGTCATCCGCACCATGCTGCAGGTCGCACCACTGGTTTTTCAGCGCCCGGTCGAGCTAGCCAAAATGCGCTGGGAGAATATCAATTGGGAAGAATCTCTTTGGACTATTCCCTGGCAAGATAAAAAGGAAGGGAAAAGCAATAAAATGGATCACCTAGTTCCCCTGTCACGGCAGGCAATCGATCTGCTTAGAACAATTCATCCCTACACTGGTCACCTACCGTACGTGTTTCGCGGTCAACGCGACCACCAAAATCACGCGAATCCAGAGTCGCTAAATCGTGCCCTAGAAAAACTCGGCTACAAAGATCGAATTAATAGCCAAAAAAGTCACACCAAAAGGCCGGAGCATAGCGCACACGGATTTAGGGCAAGTGCACGCACATTGCTTGATGAAACACTTCACGAACGAGTAGAGCTCATCGAAGCGCAACTTGCGCACCGTGTGCGCGACTCACTCGGCCGAGCTTACAATCGCACCACACATCTGCCCGAGCGCCGCACCATGATGCAAAAATGGGCAGACTACCTGGACGAACTGAAACGAGTCGCGATAAAAAGCAGCTAGCCAAAGGGGCCTCTACATCAGTCTTCTCTATCATTAATAAACTCCAGTATATCCGAGTGGCGCCAGGCCACCGTGTGGGACGACAGACGAATCGGTCGGGGCGCCCGCCCCTCTGCCACCCACCTCGACCATGTTGATTCCCCTATACCCAGCAGCTGAGCAACTTCAGACCGGCGTAGCAGTTGAAACTTATCTACTTTTTCCATGACTCACCTCTCTATTGGTTTTCAACAACATTGATACCACACTCCGGAAAAATGCGTTGCTGCGAGAGGCCCCCAATTACCCGTCCCTCGCCGCAAATTGAAATTAGCCGCGCTTCTGGCGTCGCGTAAAACATGTAGCACACCCTGCCAACTAACCTCCTGCTTGTCTCGTAAACACGGGCCGTATCACTCAGGCTTACCCTTGCCCTCGCACGTGATATACACCCGTATCCGCGGGCAACTAGACCCAAGACGGTCGACTCCCGCCGCCTCCTCGCACACCAGAAAATGAAAGACCTATATATCTGCTGGGTTTACACATGGAAGGACAGCGAAATCAGCGGTCCATCCCCATCATTTTTGCCCTTTTTCCCCCGGAGACACCTGACGAATCCCGAGTTTTAGGCCCTTTGTCTCCCGGGAGACACCTGACGAATCCAGATTTTTTTGCCCTTTTGTCTCCCCGGAGACACCTGCGAATCCAGATTTTTTACCCCTTTGTCTCCCGGGAGACACCTGACGAATCTAGATTTTTTTGCCCTTTTGTCTCCCGGGAGACACCTGACGAATCCAGATTTTTTGCCCCTTTGTCTCCCGGGAGACACCTGACGAATTTAGATTTTTTTGCCCTTTTGTCTCCCGGGAGACACCTGACGAATCCAGATCTTTTTGCCCCTTTTTCTCTGCAAAGACACACTCTATAACAGCGGCAAGCTCTTGATTTATAGTAAATTGCACATTTTTCAGTCAACTCAAAATGCTTTATCCGTTCCCGTTCCACATTCCGCGTGGAACAGATGAAACCATGTGCGTTATCTCGGGACACCACGATATTTTTTGCATGGCCCCTATTGGGGAAGGAGGCCTTTTCGGTGGGGTGTGAGAGATGTTTTTTCGGGGAGGGGGGGACACCCTATCGATGAAGAGATAGGGGTGTTAATTGTGTAGGTTGGTAGCGTAAATTCCAGCAGCTGTGCCTGCATCCACCATCGACAAGTTCTTACCGGTACCCACGGTAAACTTAATCAGGTGGTGTCACTCCTAGGTATCTCGCAGCCCCGGTCCGTTCGAGCCACTCTTCATTCATTCGGGTACCTGGAAGTGCCGGCCTTCCCCGACGTACGGCAACCTCAATTTTTTCTGAAGTCTCAACCACTGCGGTGATTCATCGACAGGCTTTCCGTCAACCACCAGCTTCCCGAAGTGCTGGTTGTACCTGGCCACGTAAGTAACGCTCAGCCCATAGAGCATACCCACCAGTTCCTCGTTGTTAGCAAAGTAGAAATCGCATGCTCCAAACCCCGGTATTCAGCGAGGATCGCGCTGTTCGACTCTATGTCGATCCTCCGGCTTCAGTAACCACCGCATATCAATGCTTCTAGCAGTCTGGAAACCACGCTCTTGCCACAGCCCTCTCTTACCTGACATCACCCAATGAACATATCTTGTCTTCCGGCTCAGCTTTTTCATATCGTGGCTTCGGCAGTGTATCCACGCCTCTCCTGTATACCCGCTTCGAGGTGCCCAAATCGCCTCCCTCTGGCGACATTTGGATATCCAGCGTTTTCCGTGTTGTTTATTACTCCGAAAAACGTGCATTTCGTTAGTTACTCCAAAAACCCCACCTTGTTAGATACTCCGGAATCGGTGCATCCCGTTTGTTACTCCGAAAACCCTACCCTCTGTTTGTTACTCCGAGAATATTCTCGGACAAACGAACTACTATTATCCCAACGGGGGGGCAAACGGAGCGAGGCTCCTTAAGACATGCCCCACTGTGCCTGCTAGTTTCTGCGGGCAACCGCTATGCTCGCGCCCAGAAACTTCTTACTATCGCAGCCCTTCTTGCCCTTTTTTTCGTCGTGATTTGCCGGTGGTTGGTGCGTATTGGTCTCCCAGATGACCTGCGTGTGGCAGGCTATATTTCAACTTGCGCACCCCTGTCCTGCGTGCACAGTACCCGTTCCATTGCCGGATTGATCAGGCACTACCACCCGTGTGGGGCTAGTGACGGTCGAAACCATGACCGTGCGCCGCGGCAACCGTGCCGCTGTGTGGCCCAATCACGTTGTGCAGCTGTCCGTTCAGGCCGCCTGCCTTGCTGGTCTCGGCCACAGGGTTGCACCTCACGGGCATGTCCGCCTGGTGCGATCCAGTGCCCTTACCCGCTACACCAAGGCCCCTCTGCTTTCCGATGCAGAGCTCCTGCTGTCTACCACGCGCTCGCCTCTGGGACCGCCCTCCACGCCGCCGCAACCACCGCTTGTTCCGGTCCGGCGATACTCTAGCCCTTTAAATCGACGTGTAACGCGTATCCGAGAGACCCCCAAACTTGGGGCGCTCGCGTCTACCTGCCTGTTGCGCAGCTGGCATTGTGTAACCCAACTCCCTACGTTGGGTTTACTCATGAGCTGGCCGGGCGAGGACAAGGTGGTTAACTGGCAAGCCATCAGCTCATGGATCAACAGAGAATTGGACCTTATCGCCATGCTATGGAGAGGAGCCAAAGGCGTCGACACAGGGGAAGTTGCATTTATTCAACTGGGGATATTGTGAAATCTCTGAACAGGAGAAAGATCATGCTATCCACAATTCGACAATCACTGCGTACCGCCCTACGTAAAAATGGGCATGACCAGCTAGCGGAAGCCTGCTTTTTTGAGATGCCACAACAGATAGACGATTTTGAAAGAATCCCGACTTATCCCGGTCATACGTCACTAATGTCCCGGTTCAAATTCCAGAATCAACCATACTGCGTCGTGCTAGCTGATAGTAGCGGCTGTTCAATTCCTGAAGTCGGGGACTGGTTTGCCTGGGTGTGTATAGGTGATTGGATGAGCCAAGAAGGGGTATTGGCTGAGGCCATTTGTTGGCCGGAGCATAGGAGGGATGGCGCAAAACCGGACCATCAGCAACTGCGGAATGGGGAAGAAGCTTCATGACAGGAGGACCCAAGGAAAGGAGCCGGATCGGTCAGATGCTGCTCAAGCTCTTTGAGCATTGGCAGCTGAGCACTCCCCAGAGGCTAAGCTTGCTCGGTCTTGATCGTGAGAGCCACATTGATCCGAACGAGTATCTCTCCCGGGGATCTTTGGCCGTCGACCGTGACAAGGTCGAGCGAGCCAGTACCCTGCTACGCATCCATAAATCTCTGCGCGTACTTTTTCCCGAGAATAGAGACTTGGTGTATCAATGGGTATCACAACCAAATAAACACTTTGACGGACTGACTGCTATAGAGATTGTGGAGCGCCACGGCATGCTGGGGATGTACATGGTCCGTGGATTCCTTGATCAGCAGCTTTCTGTGCAGGATCTGGTTTTTGAGAAACAGACCAAGGCAAGCCCCGCAACCAGATTTGTTCCTGATCAGGATGACACCGAATGGCTCTCTGCCGCCGAGACAGATAACGAATCTCATCATTGCGCGGTTGAGAAAAATACTGAGAAAATTCTCCAGCTGCTTGATGTATGGACTTTCGCAGTAAGGGTCTTTTCGAGCGAGGAAAAAGCCAAGCTTTGGTTTGTAACTCATGTCCCGGCAATTGGGTGCCCACCAGCAGCCCTGCTTCCCACTAACGGCGGGCGAGAAAAAGTTATTGCCTTATTAGAGCGGATTGAGCAGGGGGATTTTGGTGGATAAGAAACTGTACGCAATACACAAATTGGATTCAGAAAACCGATCTTGTAGCCATTGAATGGGACGACCTCCAGAGTGCAAAACGCATCATCAAGAAATTGAGCATTATCTGGGTTATTTCAGCCGAGCAACTTGGGCAGCACCATATTGGAGAATCACGTTTTTTTGGACTTAAGCTTTTTTTACTCTTTCTTTATAAATAAGTTGCAGACACTCTTCCATAGAAAGCGATGGATTGGCATCCATATATGCGTCCAAGGCCCCTTTCACAAAATTGCTATTTTGTTTATAGGTTTTAGCAAACTCACGGCATAGTTTATCCTTTTTCTTTCTAAGCTTTTCTTCCTCTATGTGCCGAAAATAAGCATTAATCGCCTCGTCGAAGTTTGCTCCGTGCTCGATCAACCATTCTTTAAGGACATTAATATTAATACGATATGTTCGAGCGGCAAATTGAAGTGCATTTCTATAATTATCGAATTCTTCTCCGAAAACGGTAAATAATTCGACACTCCTACGTCTTGCATGGAACACAGTGCCGTCGATCTCGTACTCATACCCAGGAAATTTAAGGCGCACATAAGCCTCCTCACCTAGCCTAATTCCCGCCTTGACACTTTCAGAGAATGTTCTACTTAAATTTTCGAGCTCTTCTTCACTCCACCTCTCGTAAATATTAAGCGCTTTTCTATATTTTTTCTTTATGCACCTGTTGACAAACAACTTCCTGCCTTCAAGCAGCCCATCCCTACAGGTCTTCAAAAAAAAATGGCACTCTTTACACGAGGGTATTACAGCAAATGAACAGTTTTCACCCGAATTTAGGTAAAAAGAAACGCTAGACTTCGGTGGCGCAAAATCATCGAAACATGCTTCAGCTTCACATCCACAGTAATAGCATTTACCTACATCTCGAACACTAGTAGGCACGATCCTCGAATATACTTCCTGCTCCAGCTCAATCATGGATATTATGAAAAATCTCGCTGAAATTTACTTTCTTCGACAATTCTACTCTTATTTTCTTCTTCGATCTTACTTTCAATAAATTCATCAGTTAGAGACTGGCTGAACTCACCCTTTTTGAATAGAACAAGAACTGTGTCATCACTTTCGACATTGTAGGCATCTGAGACTTCATGAACGTCAGAAAGAGTCATGACCTTTTTCTCAACATCCCGACGCGACTCATTGTAAATACTGAACACGAATACCGCGATCGACCGCTCATTAATATCAACGCCGCCACCAGCGGGCACGATATCGTTAAACTTAACGTCATGTTCAAGATCTAACTGCGTCGTAAATCGCCCAACACGTTCGAAAACTGGGCCTCCAGCAATAGCCTTTTCCGGGTTCGAGAAAGTGTCTCCGTTTACCCAGTTAGCTACGCTGTTTGTTCCGGGTGGCAACGACCTAGAGCCTTTGACCATAAGCCCGCCACTTATTAGGGTATCTCGTACTACCTTTATGGACTCAAGGTATTCTGGGTCATCGGTATACTGCGAATAATCAAAATCTTCAGTCAACCGCGCTGGAACCACTAAGTAACTATCAGTGTGGTAGGCCTTATATTCGGACAGAGATTTATTGCCCTTCCGACTCCTGCCTTTATTTATCCGCGCCCCGGCATCGAGCCCTCGGATATCGTTATCTGCACAAATTCGCTCAAACTCATCCCTCAGACCCTCCATGTCATCAGTAGCATGCGTCGTACAATTTTCTTCTAAGAATGCAACGATCCTTGCATACGCCTTAACCCCAGACATATTAGTAAAATGAAGCGCATTACTATTTCCATGGTAGCCGCATGCACGCCCGATGTTCGCCTGAACAATAGCCGCCACACTAGAAACCGTACTATCCCATGAGGCAAGCAAATTCTCTTTCATTTCCTGGCCAAAATTTATTCCGGCTCGCACACCCGCTACCGTAATAGCAATGACCTTCTTTCCAAATAACATTCCCTGCTGACAATGATTTTTGAACTGGTCAATGTCTATAAGCTCATTTGCAGGAACGCCGCTAAGGCTAGAGCCAAGAATAAAAATATTCTCCTCCTCAAAGCCCTCCTTGATGAGCATTTTTTTTGCATCCATCGCAGCCCCTGAAGGCACGCGAATCAGGGCCCAACCTTCGCTTTTTGAGTCTCGAACATGGGATAAAAATTTATCTCTAGCGGGAGACTTATTTAGGAGATTACGGTTTCTACCATTTAGAGAAATAACCTGCCCTTGGTTTAACATTTTCGTAATACCAAGGTATTCATCACTTGCTTTATGAAAAACTAGTTTAGTATTCAAATCCTTCCTGAGGACCGCTTCATTTTCCGCGGCCAAAAGGGCACTCAGCGGCGTTGCGGAAATAAAAACAATAGAACACTCCCTATTTTTCTTCTCCACATACTCAAACAACTTTTCATAGCGTACCGCGCTTTCACCTGATCCATAATGGCACTCATCAATAATGATCAGCTTCGGATCGTGGCGGATGAAATATTTTTCCAGGTCATTTTCAAAATGCACCAAATTGGTCACTACAGCATTCATGCAAGGCTTTAGGTCTTCTTTCGCCTGAGCCAGTAGATCTGTGTTTGGCATGGTCAGGACATACATTGTGTCCCTCAACTTAGACTGGTCAACGATATCGCTATCAGACAAACTATTTCTTTGAAGACACGCGAGAGCAAGCGCAACGCCAGACTTACCAGACTGCATCTCCGCAGCCATAATTACTGATCGACAGCCAGGACCCAGTGCACTAAATGTATTTTTCGCTGCTCTTCGCTGGTGCCCGAATACATTTTCTTTCAGAAGCTTTTCAACATAATCTCTGTGCCTGGCGACCTGACTATTACTCACTAAGATTCCCCTTTTATTTTATTTCTTCATGCTCAAACGACAGCAACCTTTAGCTATTGGTTTGAACTCATTAAATTTTGAAGCATGGCCGCAGATGAACTGGCTTACTTCGACCTCAACCTACTCACTAGTTTTCTTTATTTTTTCTGCCGACTTAAGCAATTTTTTAATTTCAGCCTCGCTGAACCCGGAGTCCTGGATATAGCGTAAGAGAGACATCAATATGGGCTGCTCATTGATGTAGCTAACCACTTCAGGATCGGTTGAAGAGGACAAGCGGAACAGGACATCGGGGTCTGCAGCCATTACCCGAGCCAAATGCTTGATAACTTCTGGGCTTGGCGGCCCCTCCTTACCTCGCTCAATCCTGCTCAAATAGGCAGGCGAGATCCCTGCTTTAACAGCAGCCTCTCTTAATCCCAAGTCTTGCGCCACCCTCAAGCTGCGCAAAGTTTCACCAAATTTACTCATAGGAGTTACAATAGCTCAGTGTTTAGTGTTATGCAACACATAAATATTCTGCTATCGTCTGGTACCTAACAGTATCCAATGGCATCCTGAGCTAACGTGACGCGAGAACGATCCAGCCGAACAGATATCACACGAACGGGTTACTTCTTGACCGACAGTGTGGCGACTTCAGACAGCATTAATGGCGACAAGATGACTCGCCTATTGAGCAACTGTAAGAGCCGTGTTCTTACAGGTTGCAGCCCGAGTGCGCGACTGATGAATGATGAGCCGAGGAGTAAATACTCACGGCCCAAAAGATTGAAGAACAAATAGATATGAAATCGCCCCGCAAGGTGCGTGGAGATAATTAATGAGTAACACACCAAACAAGCCCGTTGAACATGCAATTCAGGCGGGCTATACGCTTGACTATATATCGGGCAAGCCAATCAAAGAATCGAAGAAAGAGCAGGTACGCCAGCGAATAGTCCGAGCGCTCATTCACGAATATGGGTTCTCACCTGAGGATATGGCGCTCGACTATAAGCTCGGCGGCCGAAAGAAGGTCGATGTAGCCATATTCCACCATGGCAAAGAGCATACGATCGAAAATTTAGGTCGTGCAGTGGTCTGCCGTCAGGAGCCCAAGGCCGGAAAAAGTGCCGTTCGCATTCGGGACTTCGAGCAAGCCGCGAAAGATCTTGACGAGATCGAGAGCATCATGCGTGAAGTGGAGGCAGTTCAATACGGCCTTTGGACCAACGGCCTCGAATTTTTCTTCTTAGAAAAGGAGCAAAAGCGCTTCGAAACGAAATGCAGCCCAATCGGCGACTGGCCAATAGCGGATGAATCGATCGGCACCAAGGAAGTCATATCGGATGCTTATACGCGGGTTGCCGATAATGAGATGCTCAAAATTACATTCCGTCGCTGCCATAATTTTATTCACGGCAACGAAGGCATGCCAAAAGATGCTGCTTTTTGGCAGTTTTTATACCTTATATTCTGCAAAATGCATGACGAAAACCTTCGCGGAAAGCTTCGCCAGGCTTGGGTACGCCGTTTTTGGGCAGCTCCAAAAGAGCAGTTCGAAGCAGAGGGCCGAAAAGCCATTCGCAAGCGTATCGAAGAGCTTTTTGCGGAAGTAAAAAAGCAGTACAGCAATATATTCCGAGGTAATGAAGAAATCACACTCTCGGATCGAGCTCTGGCGTTTATTGTTTCAGAACTCGCCAAGTATGACTTCACTCGTACCGACGTCGATGCTAAAGGCGTAGCCTATCAGGAATTGGTGGGCGTAAATCTACGTGGTGACCGCGGGCAATATTTCACTCCTCGGGGGGTTGTCAAACTCGTTATTGAAATGCTTGATCCTAAGGAATCAGAGACGATTCTTGACCCTTCCTGTGGAACCGGCGGGTTTCTAGTTGCCACGCTCGGTCATATGCTCAATAAATTCCGCGACGAGGCCAAATCAAGTGATGACAGCTCTACGGGCTTTCTAAACGATATTGAGCGCTTGAAAGAGTATGCCGGCGCAAACGTTTACGGCGCGGATTTTGACCCTTTCTTAATCCGTGCTGCGCAAATGAACATGGTGCTGGCGGGCGATGGTCGAGGTCATATTTACAACATCAATTCACTGGAGTTCCCGCTGGGTCACCTAGCGGACCTGGAATCCGCAAAAAAGGAAATACCGCTTGGCTCCATCGATATCATAGCGACCAACCCCCCATTTGGTGCTGACATCCCGATCACAGACAAGCATATCCTGGAGCAATATGAACTTGCTCATAGCTGGGAGTCCGATGGCGAGGGGGGATTCCGCAATACAGGTGTTCTCAAAAGCAGTGTTTCTCCAGAGATTCTCTTTATTGAACGCTGTATCAAGTGGCTTAAGCCAGGCTCCGGGCGCCTGGGGATCGTGCTGCCCGACGGTGTTCTCGGCAATCCGGCGGCAGAGTACATTCGCTGGTGGATAATGCGTGAAACTCAGGTCTTGGCATCCGTCGATCTGCCAGTTGAGTCATTTATTGCCGAGGCCAATGTCAACATCCTGACCAGCTTGCTGTTCCTTCGTAGAAAAGATGAGCAAGAAAAGCATCGGGAAGCGCTTGGCGGTATTGAGGAATACCCAGTCTTTATGGCCGTGGCAGACAAGGTTGGCTTCGACCGCCGTGGCAACAAGCTATACAAGCGTACACCCGACGGCGAGGAAATCGTTGAGCCAAAGCAGCATATTGAGCGTATCCGCATTGGGGGGCGCTTTGTGGAACGTACGCTGACGCGCAGTGAAAAGATTGAAGACAATGATCTTCCGGTTATCGCAGGGAAGTACCGTGAATTTCTGAAGGAGCAGAACGGGTGAGCGATCAAAACGATGCCATCGAGGCGCAACAGGAAACCACCGAAGAGAGCGGCCCAGATAATTTTCTAGTCGACATTCTGACTGGGAATAAGGAGAGCGCCTCACCAAAAAATCGACTTACGCAGAAAATTTTGCGAATGCTAATCGAAAGCTATGGATTTGACCGCGGTGATATAGAAGTCAATTATCACCCGCGTATTCCGGGGCATATGCGTAAGCGCGTCGATATTGCGATTTTTCGTCCCGGCACAGAACATACTAATGATAACCTTCAGCGAGTCATTGTATGTAAAGCCCAAAGTAGCCGTAACAAGCTGCGCTCATTTGACGAGGCGGATACAGATCTCCAGCCACTGAAGGAGTTACTCGAGCATATTCCTGCGGCTACTCTCGGGATGTGGACTAACGGCCAAGAAGAGTTTCTTATTCAGGTTGAGCACGCGCGGTTTGAAACACTCACCAAGCCTCTAGGTGTATGGCCGGCTCCTGGTGAAGACACCGCTGACCTCGACCGTACAGGAGGTGTTATCCAGATTAGTGCGGATGCTGAAGACCTAGGAGATGCACTGAAACGCTGCCACCAGTATCTAAACCGGAACTTGGGCCTCGACCACAAAGATTCCTTCAAGCAATTAGCAGTTCTGATGCTAGCCAAGATCTTTGATGAGACACTCCCGACCGGAGAGCATAAGTTCTGGACCAAGGGCGATGAACCTTTTACTGGAGAAGGCCAACAGGCCATTGCACGGCGCATCGACGAGTCCATTAGCGCAGCTAAGTCCTGGCAACCGAATCTACTAACCCGTGGCTGGGACCTAAATCTTGAACCCCACGAGACAGCCCGTGTCGTCATGGAGCTGGCTCGTTACTCGCTGAGCGAAACTCAACCCCGCTTCCGCACCGAGGCTTTCCGGGCAGTCGCCCGCAGTGTGATGGATGGCCGAGAGGGGCGCTACCCTACACCGCTGAACGTTGCCGAAATGGCGGTGGAAATGCTTGATCCGCAAGCTGGCGATCGCATTATGGACTGCTCTAGCGGTACAGGTACCTTCCTCGCCACTACCGCCGCACACATCTTTAAAAAGAAGCTAGCGGCCATAGGTACAACACCTGAAGAGGCCACCAACGAACAGATTCGCCAGGCTCAAAATGAAGCCGCTGAATGGGCAGCAAGCAATGCCCTGGGGTGTGACATAGACCCTTTTCTGGCCGTGACCAGCCGGATGAACCTCCTATTCACCACGGGCAACCCAGGCCGCGTTTTCCGCATTGATGCACGCACGTTTCCCGATGGTGACTTAGATGGTATCGAAGCTGCCCGCCCGGCCATCCCCCTGGGTAGCATGGATATCGTAATGCTTAACCCATGGTTTACAACAAGGGATGTAATTACTGATGAATCAATTCTTTCCCAGTATGACCTTGGCAAGGTTTGGGAAGAAGAGGAAGTAGGTCTTGGTTACATTAACTCCGGGGCGATCAATACAGCAGGCGTGCCCCCAGAAGTTTTATTTATCGAGCGCGCGCTCGATTGGGTCAAGCCGGGAACTGGACGTGTTGGCATTCTTCTGCCTGATGGTGTTCTAGGCAACCCCAGTGACGAATACATCCGCTGGTGGATTCTTCGACATTGTGAAGTTCTGGCCTCGGTTGATCTGCCCTTAGAGCCCTTTAAGGTGACCGTAAAGGAGTATGGCCTGGCGCCTGCATTGCCTAGTCTTTTGCTGCTACGCCGTCGTAGTCCAGAGGAATTACTAAAAACAGAGCACCCAGAATACAAGGTCTTTATGGCTGTAGTGGACCGAGCCGGTCTCGATGCTCGCGGAAACCAACTATTCCAACGGGCTCCCGACGGCGAAGAGATGGTTTTCGATGAGGATGTGGTCGAGCGAATACGAGAAGGCGGAGAAGTTAGAATTCGCCGGATGACGAGGCGAAATCGCCGTATTCACGATGAACTGCCCGTAGTGGCCGAAAAATATAAGCAATTTTGTGAAAGCGGCGAGGTTTCGTCATGAGTAGAAAGTTTCAGGTAAAAGCGATTCCAAGTAGCTGGCTAGAGCAGAATGGTCGACGGCTCGACTGTACTCCCTACATGTCCGGTGCAGCTGAAATTCGCGAACTTCTAAAAAAGCACGACACTGAAAGATTGCCAGATATAACGACAGGGCATGAAGGTGGGATTTTCTATGGGCCGAGAAGCACACGCACCTATGTAAGAGATGCAAATTACGGCGTGCCTTTTTTGACGACAACTTTCATGATGCAGGCCGACTTAACGCGACTTCCCTTAATTAGTAGAAAGGAAGCTGAATCAAGAAAGCTAATCAACCAAAAAGTTAGTGAAGGAATGACGTTAATCACCCGCTCAGGGAGTGTAGGTCGAACTATCTATGCGCGCTCTAGCATGGCGGGCATCTGGTCGAACGAAGACATCATAAAGGTTGTCGCGGATCCAGTTAAGGTCAAGTCAGGTTATCTCTATGCATATCTGTGCACTCGTTTTGGGGTGCCCTTTGTATTATCTGGCAAATATGGGTCAGTAATTACGCACCTAGAGCCCGAACATTTTAGTGATTTACTTGTTCCACGCCTTGGAGATCTCATAGAGGATAAAGCGCATGAATTAATTGAGCGATCTGCCTCACTACTGGACCAATATCAAAAATATTTAAATGACGCAACACAACTCTATTTAGAATCTGTAGGCCTTGAAGATATCACTCCAGGTGAATGGCATTCCTGGGGCTCCGACCTTGGTTTTAGCTCACTGGCGGGGTCCAAATCTCTACGAGCATTAAATTTCAACCCTCGATTTAATCGACTTTGCGATCGGATAAAACAGGGCTCTTGGAAACTATTGGGGGAGCTTTGTGTTCCAGGGACACTTAAGCGCGGTGTTCGTTTTAGTCGAGTTGATGCTGATCCGGAATATGCTTATCGACTGATAGGGCAGAAGGAATTATTTTGGTTGCGACCCCAAGGCCGCTGGATCGGGAAAAATTTTGTCCCTGACGGGGTGCTTGTTGAAGATGGCTGCGTTCTGGTCGCAGCACAGGGAACTCTTGGTGAATCTGAGCTCTATTGCCGATCCGAGTTTGCAACCGGAAAGGCCTTAGAAAATGCTTATTCCGAACACATACTACGAGTCTTGGCAAATGAAGAATTAATAGAAAGAGGTGCATTATTTGCCTTCATGCGATCAGAAACAGCCTTCAGAATGCTTCGCTCTATTTCAGTAGGCAGTAAGCTTCAGGATCATCATTATACGATGCTGCCAGCACTGCCTATTCCCTACCCTCCTGAGGATGTTCGTCGGCGCTGCAATGAGTTAGTTATAGAAGCATACAGGGCGCGAGAAAAAGCAATCGAGCTAGAAGATGAGGCTCGAGCTCTTGTGGAGCGTACAATCGAGGAAGGAGCCAGCTAGTGGCGAAAGTCATACCCATCGGCCAACCCGCGAACGAATCTGAACGCCAAGCCATAGGCTTTCTCCGGGATCATCTCCCGGAGAGCTGGCTGATATTCCACAACTTTGAGATGCGGCAGGGGCTAGAGGTGTTCGAAATCGACATCGCTATCCTCACGCCTCACGCAGTCTATCTGGTGGACGTTAAAGGCACGCGGGGCAATATCGATGTGTATGGCTCAAAATGGTATCCGGAAGGACGACTGTCCTTCCATTCCCCCCTCGCAAAACTACGCCACCATGCCAAGGTATTGGCAAGCATTATTAGCGAGAGTAATAAAGGCCTTACGGAACTACGTAAGGCGCATGTACACGCCGCCGTACTACTTACGGCAGATAATGCGACGGTGTTCGATCAAGCTGGTATCGACAGCCCAGACGTCACCGACTTCAAACGCTGCCTGAAGTACTTTCGCGATGCCAGTCGAATCCCGAACAGCCGTCTGGAATCCATTTCTCGATTCCATCCTCAAATCGCAAAAGCGATTACTGGCAACGCGAAACCGAAAAGTGCTGCACAGGTATATCGCGATTGGCAAGTAGAAGAAAAACTCGGTGGAACCGACCGCTATACCGAGTACCGCGCCAAGCACAATTTATTGGGTAAGAGCGGCGGTTTAGCCCGACTGCGCGTCTACCAGGCAGATCCTTACCAAGATGAGGGGACTCGCGAGGAAGAGTTCAAGAAGATCAGCAACGCGTATCGTGCTGTAGCGCACATGCCCGCTCATGCCAATGTGCTTTCGGTCAAGGACCTATTCGTATCCGACGATGAAGATAAGGTGGTGCTGGTTACTGAGGATCTGCCCGGTCAGCCCTTACGCCTCCACATAAACAAGGCTTCCCTAGCGCTGACGTTTGATCAAAAGCTGCAATTGATGCGGGACGTGCTGGCTGCCTTGGACCACGCCCATCGAAACGAAGTAATCCACCGCAATCTCACCCCGGATGCGATACTGGTTACTAAAGGTGGTCACGGGCGGGTGACAGATTTTGACTATGCTCGGGTCGGCAAACAGCGCTCGACCAGCGAAACGATTGCTTATCAAATCGAAGAGTCACTAGATCCCGTTTACCGCGCACCTGAGCTCGTGATATCGGAGAGAAAGTCTGAACCAAAAGAAGCCTCGATCGCATCGGACTTGTTTTCGGCAGGATTGATCTTTTATCGACTGCTGACTGGAGAACTCGCTTACGAAGATATCGATCAGATGATCGAGGCCGACGGCAAATTCCCAATTAAGCCATCGGAGCACAAGCCGGACCTACCCAAAGGACTCGACAAATGGTTGCAGAAGTTTTGCGAATTTGACCCAGAGGATCGCCATACTAGCGCAGCGATTGCTCGCAAAGCCCTGGACGACGTGATTCTACCCGAGGCCAAGGACGACCCCGCCCAGGATACAAGCGGGCCCGGCGAAAATGTGCGACAGCTTCCAGAAAACTTAATGGATCTGCCACAAGATTTCATATTGGCAGATCGCTTCCGCATTCAGAAGAAACTCGGGAGTGGTGGCTTTGGGGTCGCTTACAAGGTCTTCGATTCCCTGGGCGATGTCGTGCGGGTGATCAAGTTGGTAACCAGAGACCGCCGCAGCATTTACGAACGGTTGCGCCGCGAATACAAAACCTTAACCAATCTTCCCGAGCACCCGCACGTAGTTAAAGTGATATGGGCGGATCGCATGGCCGACGCCAAGCAGACGCCGTATATCGTCTTTGACTATGTCGACGGACTTGATGTCTCTGATCTAATAGATGCGGAGGCCCTATCCTTAGACGATGCCGTATGTATTGCGCGGGAGGCGGCAGATGGGCTAGCCCACCTCCATAAGCACGGCGTGTACCATCAGGACGTGAAGCCGTCTAACCTGTTGTGGACCGACAGTGGAGTCCGCATCATCGATTTTAACGTCGCAGTTGCAGAGAATGACGAGATTCAAGGCGGTGGTGGCACACGCCGTTACCTGCCACCGGATTACGATCATTCCTCCGAGCCAGAGAGTTCTGATCGAATAGACAGAGATCTGTATGCACTGGGCATATCCATCTACGAATGCCTAACTGGCAAGTACCCTTTCGACGAACCTACGCCACCGATCAATACTCAACCCAAGAACCCGAAGCAGTTTAAGGGTTGTGCCGACCTTAGCCCATCTCTGATTGATGTGCTACTAAAGACGATAGCGCCCGAGCGCAAGGATCGCTTTGCATCCGTGGAGGAATTCTCGGCCGCGCTGGCCGAGGTTAAGCACTTGCGCTCGCTGCTAACCACGACCGACATTGGCACTGGGTACAAGGGTGCTTCGAAGCTCGGCTTAAGCGCGGCCAGGCCTAACGTAAACCCCTTTGTAACCCATCTCCTAACTCTCTATAGCCAAAGCCAAGTGTCCAATGCGGGGACTCGAGGTCTCGATGAAGTTGGCAAGGCCACCTACGTATCTACATATCTGGACGAGAAACTCAAGCCCGCTCTGCTCAAAGGAGAGTTCCGCTTAGTTGTTATCAGTGGTAACGCTGGTGACGGTAAAACGGCTTTTATTCAGCAGTTCGAAGCTTTTGCCGAAAGCAAAGGCGCACAGATGCAGCGTGGTGCGAATGGGGCGGTGTTTCAGCTCAATGGGCATAACTATCAGAGTAACTATGACGGTAGCCAAGATGAGGGGGACGAGCGCAACGACACAGTATTACAAAAGTTCTTTGCGCCGTTTGCAGGCAGTGATACCTCACAATGGCCAGGGAATCAGACCCGCCTGATCGCCATCAATGAGGGCCGATTGGTCGACTTCTTCCTGGAGCACGAAGAGAAATTCCCGCTACTTGCCAAACAGGTCCAGCAAGGGTTAGCCGGAGCGACACCCGGAGAAGGTGTCGCGGTTATCAACCTCAATCTGCGCTCGGTGGTTTCCCAGCCCGAAGAGGGCCAGCCATCCATCATGGAACGGTTGATCGCTCGTATGACACATCAGGAATACTGGCAGGCGTGCGAGAAGTGCGATCTCAAGGTTAAGTGCTATGCCTATCACAATGCTCGCACCTTCCAAGATCCGGTTGCCGGTACCAGGGTGATTGAACGCCTGAAGATGCTCTACACCATTACCCATCTGCGCGGTCGCCTGCACATTACGATGCGTGATTTACGGTCGGCGCTAGCCTTCATGTTAGTGGGTACTCGGGATTGTGAGGGTATTCATCAGCTCTACCAACAGAGTGGTGAAGAAACCCAGAAGCGCATTCTTGACGGCTTTTATTTCAACTCTTGGCTTGGAGGGGAAGAAGGGTCGAATGACCGACTTATCGCCTTGTTGCGCGAGATTGACATTGCCGAAGTCAGCAATCCGGCTCTGGACCGAGAACTAGGCTTTCTCAACCCCAAGACTAAGGTAATGAGCCGCTACTCATTCGCTGAGCGAGCCGGATATGACAATGAGCTAATGGAGACACTGTTCCGCAGCCTACCCCGCGACTATTCGTCTAAGAGCCGTGCGCGATTGATCTCCAAGCACCGGAATTATCTGTCGCACATGCGACGCCGACACTTCTTCGAGCGACGGGACAGAGGTTGGAGGGAGATGCTGCCCTACGGAAGTATCGATCCCTTCGTGGACGCCATTGAACAACCTGGTGCGAAAAGCGCGGACCAAATTACTAACATTCTACAGGCCATCAATAGAGGCGAAGGACTGAGCAATCCGGCTCGACTGGGTAACCAGTTGGCACTGCGCGTCCGCCAGGTAGAGAAGGGGACCATACGTAGCTACCGACTGTTTGACGGTGACCATTTCACGCTGAGCGCTGAGCAAGAAACAACAGCTCATCCTTTTCTAGAGAGCCTGCCTCAGGCCCTGGTGCTGCAATATGACTCCGGCGACGGGCACAGAGCTAGCCTGCGAATCAATCTTGATATCTATGAAATGTTAATGCGCCTCAACAACGGCTATCGCCCCAGTATTGAGGAGCAAGAGGGTTTCCTCCTGAGCCTATCGGTATTTAAAAACCTACTAGCCTCGGTGCCTTACAAAGAGGTTTTACTCACTAGGGCTGGTCACAGATTCTACGAAATACGCCGGGAAGATGACGGTAGACTGGTGATGGAAGTTTCAGAGAAGGGTGCTGAATACAATGTCAATTAAAGGACGCGATAAAGAGTTCAGAATTCCCAAAGTCTCGTATCTCGATTTCAAGCACATCGAGATGGATCGTGTTTTGACGATGCTTTTTCCGCGATTGAAATACGATGGGTATGCCAGTCGCCGGCCACCACGTGGAGGCGACCTTTCTGTCGATGAATTTCTGGAAGACTTTTTAGAGCACCGAGAATGGTTCGCAGGCTTTGACAAGCACCCAGATATCGTTCGCGCCTGGATTGAGACGGACCTAATGGACTTGGTCAATCGGGGCAAGAGCAATCAGGCCCTAGCTGCACCCAGACCACTGCATGGCAATACTTATAAATTTCGCAATGCCAAACACACTCGAGATTACGGAGCGGCAGAGCAGATTTACTGGATGCTTTTCTACGCCCGCAAGGGCAAAGGGCAAGCGGCAAGAGACGCCTTAAAGCGCTTTTTCTTTCCGGGAATCGACTTAGTTACGGACCGCTACGATCCCACCGCTTCCGTGGATGTGGAAACTCAAGCCATCCTACGCCTGGACCACCAGGTTACCCAGGACATGAAAGACTCCAAGGAGCCCTCGCGCTTTCAGCCACTGTGTATCGGCCAGGCTGATATTATGGCTGATGACATCCTGCGGCTGCTGGCTTATGAGCCCTACATTCCGCGTTCGGTGTTGGTGGATTACCTCAAAACTTTGATGGCTTTCCACCTGGCGCTCTACCACCTCAAGTTATTACACGTGCTTCCCAAGCTGGTGAAGCAACGCTCTGGCAATAATGTTTGTACCACCAAAGATTGCCCGATTAACCCCGATCTCGACAATGCACTGGAAGGCTGTCCCTACCAAATAGCCCTAGTTGTGGACATGGGCGAGATCAGCAATCCACATATGGCTGAGTTAGCTCGGAAGTCGACTGACCGACTGTACCGCCAGATACCTTCATTCATACAAGCTAATTTTGTCGTCAAAAAGCTCGATGAAATGGCGGAATACTTGAGTAAAAAGACCGGCAAACTGGCTACTCCCGCCAACGGGTTTTTCAGCATAGGTGATCTGGTATCCCTGCTGAAGCCCGAGCACGATGCAGATCGGCAGGCCTACTTCAAGTTTCGCTTGGCAAGTCTGATCGAGGAATCATCTTCTGGAAACGGAGATGTCGATCCTGAGATTCGCGAAGTCACTGAAATGGGACTCGGCGAGTTCGAAACCTTCATCGAAATCCTGATGGCGTATCGGGGAAAGTATCACCGTCAGTACATCACTCAGTGTCTTGACTCATTACTCCTCAAAAATAAAGAAAGCGGCCTGCTGGCCCAATCTCGCACCAAAGGAAGTCCACGACGATTTGTTCTCGGAAGTAAACTACTCGAAGTTCTCCTTCAGGTAGCGGTACTCACCCAGGATGGAGGACAGTTCGTGACTCGGGAAGTTCGCATCGAAGAGTTACTGGATTTCTTGAGGCACCGGTATGGTCTTTACATTGACCAACTGCCAGAAGTGGCACAGGCACATAGCAGCATCCTAGATAGACGCGCCCTTCGTCTTAACCTTGAAGCCTTCAAACGTCGCCTGCGTGAAATTGGGTTCTATGAAGACCTGTCGGACGCCTACGTGACGCAAAAAGTATCGCCCCGCTATGCGATTGAGAGAATTGACAGAACAAATAAAGGCGGACGTAGTAAATGAGTAATGCCTTCACCAAGCTTTCCCGGGGCAAATTGAACGCCGCCGTCGCTGGTATGCTATGCCCACGAATTGATGAGATCCTGAGTGATCGTGGTCCAGGGCACTGCATACGTATAACCGATCTCGACGATGATGTAATGGAGTCGGTCTGCAAAGAACTGCGCAGGATCCAGCCAAACGGAAACATCTTTATCCTCGGCGGCCATGACCAGGAGAGTCAGCCATTCCGAGTCACTTCTACCAAACTGGTGGAGTTGCGCAACCCGGATGCAGACGGCGGGCTACGTCAGCCTTTACTGGTATTCATACCGACTTCGCTTCGCACCAGCGCCGAAGACTCGTTCGGTGTGG
Source organism: Microbulbifer sp. YPW1 (assembly GCF_013367775.1). Taxonomy (NCBI): domain Bacteria; kingdom Pseudomonadati; phylum Pseudomonadota; class Gammaproteobacteria; order Cellvibrionales; family Microbulbiferaceae; genus Microbulbifer; species Microbulbifer sp. YPW1. Next base: position 1,833,430 of record NZ_CP055157.1, on the reverse strand, counting down.
CGACTTTTGAAGAACTGACATTCACAGGAATCTACGAAGATCTTGTTGATTCGCTACTTGATCGGATTCCAGGAACACTGGCTGGTCATGTTAGAGATGTGTTTAGCCTACTAACGGAAGAGGATTGGCTATTTGCCGATAGCGTTTCCCGCGTTCGGTACCTGTTGACCGCGCTCGAAAATGGGATTGATGGAGAAACACTCGGGGCCAGCCTGTATGAATTGACGTTGATTCCTGACTTTAAGCTCTTTGCCGATCTCGGCACGGTGAATGGAAAGATTCGCCGTAACCTTGCCAGCGTTCGCAGTTTGATGACCTCGCACAAATCGGTTCGAGGTCGTATAGCCAATTTGGGGCTGAGTGACAAAGCACTCGAGTCTCGATTATTCGCTTACTTTGAGAAATACGATGTCCAGGAGCCTGAATCCTGGACGCCAACTATTGCCGTCGACAAAAGCTGGTGGAGCATTTCTTTCGACAAGTGGAAATTTCGAGAAGAGCTGTCGCTGGACAAGATCCTGTTGACGGTGACGGAAACCGACCTACCTTTTGTACAAGAAGATGAGACTGACGAGCAACTTTCGAGCCTGATAGGACAGCAGGTCCTGGCCCCTAATGAACGACGTAAAATAAACGTGGTGTTTGAGGTTAATCCTCACCCAGGTCAAGTCAGTGGGCTCGACCACTTTTCAGTTCAGATCGTTTCACAAAACGATGGCCCAGTAGGGAAGTCCAAAAAGGTCAAAGCTTGGACACCAAATCGACTGAAATGCACAACCAATTTAACTAAGCTTAACAAGATAGAGTTCGAGGAAGGATGGCATTTCATCCGCATCTTGCCCTGGACGGCCGATGGTGACCCGATCCCACTTGAAGCTGAATCCGGCATTGGGGATGCTAAGCGCTCCCATGAAAGTGAGCCTTTCTATGTCCTGCCGGGTGGCATTATCGAGGAGGAACCACCACAGCGTGCGATACCCATTGAGCAGAGTTTGGAGCATGCACGGTTCCGGCTACAGCTAACTGCCTTGAGTGATGAGCGTGATCCGGAAGATATAACGGTAAGTAGTATCACATGGGCTGAAGGTGGTCGCTCGAAAAATGCCGGGCGTCAGGAAACGTTGCTTGCAAAATTCGGCCGTGAAGGCGCTGTTCAGATCCCGCTTTCGCGCATGCTCAAAACTATTGAGCAGCGTATCTTGGCGGAACCCAAGCATCCATCAGGTTGGCGAATGCAAGTCAATTTGGATACCGCCGAACCACCGTCTGAGGGAGCACTGACACTGCCATCTTCAGCCGCGATGGCTTCTTTCCTCGCCGCCCGCGAAGAGTTCTTTTCGACAGTGCGCAAGGATACTGCCGAACTGATCATGCAAGGACTTTCATTCCGAGACTCCGAGAAGGAATGCCTTACATATGCTGAAAGCTACCTCGATCTAGTGAGAAATCTTGTCCGACAGGCCGAGACAACATCAGGGACGGAGAGCCAGCACTATCTTCAAACACTCCGAAACGTTCTGGCCGTTGATTCCGTTCACGTTATATTGACAGACTTTCGAGGGAAGCACAGAGAGGCTGTTATGGTCTCCCCAACCCACCCTCTCCGAGCGTTGTGGCTTTGCAGTTGGGGGACTTTGGGTAAGAAATGGATTGAGAAATTGAAGGCCGGCGGGAGGGACCATGTTCCTCATATCCGCTCTGCCCTACTGGATAGCCTTGTACCCTCAGCTTTTCCGGTCGGCATCCCGGTCGAGGATGGACGAATCTTCACCCCCGTAGACAACTTAAATACGTTCTGGGCCCTCTACGCCCCAACGACTGAGGATAACGTCCGCGGCTTAATGGCTGAGATCTGTTCTGCTCTGGGTTTGGCTGAACCGTCTACTGCAGGAACGGATATTTCTGGGAAGCTCATTGCGGACAAAATTGAGCGTTATCTCTCCCAGCACCCCTATGTACGAGAGTTGTCACTGAACATCTTCAATCCTGGAGCGGGTTCAGTGCTAGCAGATGCCTTACTATCGCTTCAGCAGAAGCGAGAGCATGCCGATTTGCGCTATGACATTCGGCTCTTTACCTCTGACCCTGACTCTCCGGTCTTGGGCGAAGCCCTTGAATACATGGTCCGCCCAGAAGTCACCATAAATGAGGCTGCCGATGCATTTGCCACCTCAACAGGTAGCCATCTTTTCTCAAAGATGAATTTGGCCAAGCACGCGCTGAACGAATTCCACGAAAATCCCCAGAAATTCCCAGCACACATCAGTCTTCTTCTCGATGTATTTCCCGCCGAGGAGCTTTCCATTGCAGAAATGCCAATGGGAGCGGTTCCACTACAAGGACTAATACAGGACTTCGCCACCGAATTCGTTGATGATGATTCGGGTACTTTCTGGAACAAACGGCCAATAGTTGGACGTTCCCTCGCTAGCTATGACCAAGCCCCGTGTTTTGATTTGTTGTCATCACTGAGCAAAAATCTCTGTTTCGCGACCTCAGCAGTTGCCGCTTCTGGCGCCAGCTTCAAAGCCGTACCCGTCGTGACCCTTGGCCTCGATGTGGCTCAACGAGAGCTAATCTATGAAGTCCACCAGGTTAGCGACTGGGTATTCAACATCGATCGTAATATGGGAATTGAATTCTTCGACCATGGCGGAAGGAAGAATAGGCCAGACTATTTGATTGACTATGTACCTGGAGCCAGCTCCCAAGCGACGCACAACCTAATCATCTCTTCGCGCTCAAACGATGAGCTGGAGGCCATGCTAAAGCCGGTATTACTCGAATACGGCTTGTCCGCCGACGGCGAGCAATCAGTTCAGCTACTGGCGAACCTACGATCACTATCAGGGCAGCTCGCCCTAAAGCTAATTTCTGCGCGAACACAACAAGCAGAGGCCCTCGGCCTGGCATTAGCGCGTCTCTACCTTGAATATCAGGGTGCATTGAGTAATCAGGTCATCGTGCCGTTAGACGCGCACATAGACCTCTACCGCACAGGCGGTGAGTCAGACGATGTCAGCGATGGGATCAGCCTACAGCGCACTGACTTAGCGTTGTTTGACTTGGATTTGAACAAGAGAACAATTACGTGCAATTTGGTAGAAGTGAAATGTTATTCACAAGTGGGCGATCTTTCGGCGTTTAACTCGCTTAAAGAGCGCATTTCCGCACAAATCAATCAAAGCGAGCGTATTCTCCAGCGTCATTTCGACCCAGTTCTGAAAAATCCGGATCGTCCAGACAGACTGCTTAAAAGTCGTGAACTAGTTCAGATTCTACATTTCTATTTGGAGCGCTCTCTACGTTACGGCATCTTTGATACGGCTGCTGCACAGGAAGCACGGGGCTTTCTTGAATCTATAGAGCAGGGTTACGCCCTGCAGTTCAGACGCTGTGCACTGATTTTTGATTTCGACAAACCAGGAACCGAGCCTCCAGATAGAGAGGTAGGCATTGAATTTTACCGCATAGGTAAAGATCTAATTCGTGAATTACTAGAAAACTGCCGCAAACCAGCCACTAGCGTATCTGAAGAAGAACCGACAGTTAGTTTTCTCAGTGAGTTGTTTATTCCGGGTGTGCCAAAGCTAAAAACCGCAGACTTTATCGCACCTGAAAGAGAACGGTCGACGTCCTGGACTTTAGAAGAACTATGGGATGATGAATCGGAGACACAAATTCCCCAGCCAGCATCCCCTGCCGCAGAAGAAGGAGCGGCTTCTGGCAAAGACGAGAATGACGCACAGAAAGAACCTGTCGAGAAAATAGCTCTCCCCTCCGTTATTGAGCGTGAAGGACGAGAAGAGGATATCGAGCCTACCGTCGTCGATAGTGTGCCAGAAGGAACCACCCAGAAACCCGAGCTTGAATCTGAATCTCAAACTAAACCTCAATGCGAGGTCAGCTATGACATTATGCTGGGTGTGAATGGCGATTCGCCCCAATACGGATTGCTCGGAGAGGTTTCCGGCAGGAAAATAGCGTTAGACCTCAATCACACCCATACCATTAGCCTCTTTGGAGTACAGGGTGGCGGCAAAAGCTATACCCTTGGTACAGCCATAGAGATGGCTTCCATGCCTGTAGAACACATCAATGTGCTACCAAGTCCTCTCGCCACAGTAATTTTTCATTACAGCCCGACGCAGGATTATGCGCCGGAATTTACCTCAATGAATCGCGCCAATTCGGTAGATGAAGAGATCCAGATACTTCGTGAGCGCTACCAGGCAAATCCGGAAGCGCTAAAGGATGTGCTAATTCTTACTCCCGAAAATAAGGTAGATGATCGCCGAGCCGAGTACCCAGATATCGAGGTCAAGCCGATAGCCTTCTCTGCCTCAGAGTTAAAGGCGGCACACTGGAAATTTCTTATGGGTGCGATTGGAAGCCAGAGCATGTACATGCGGCAAATTAATCTCATCATGAGGGGGCTGCGCGACAATCTGACTTTGGAGGCTTTGCGAGCCGGCATTGAGTCTTCAAGCTTATCGGATCATCTTAAAGATTTGGCTCAGACTCGCCTTTTGTTTGCATCTGAGTACATTGATGATAACCAGCGACTTCAAGATCTTATAAGGCCTGGCCGCCTGATAATCGTGGACCTTCGCGACGAGTATATTGAAAAAGATGAAGCTCTCGGTCTATTTGTGGTTATGTTACAAATCTTTTCGGAAGCGACCTACCAAGGAAGTACCTTCAATAAACTGGTGGTCTTCGATGAAGCACATAAATACATCGAAAACGATGATTTGATTTCTGGTTTGGTAGAAGTTGTTCGTGAAATGCGACACAAGGGGACTAGTATCATGGTTGCCTCGCAGGACCCCCCTTCGGTACCAGTCTCACTGATCGAACTTTCATCGCAGATCATCATGCACAAGTTCAATTCACCTGCCTGGTTGAGACACATTCAGAAAGCCAATGCAGCACTTGGTGACTTGACCTCAGACAGGATGAGCCATCTTGGAACCGGTGAAGCTTATGTGTGGTCGAGCAAAGCCTCCGACGAAGCTTTTACGCGTGGGGCGGTCAAGATAAAATGTAGACCTCGCATTACACAACATGGTGGTAGCACTAAAACAGCCGTATAGCGGCTGTTGCTTGTTGCCACTACAGCGATTCGCAAATCAGATAATAAGTAGTAACAAGACGACAAAACATGAAGTACCGAGACAATATGTCGGCCAAGGAGCTTGACGCTTACTTTGAAAATTGCATCCATGAATGGGAAGTAGCCGTCGAAGAAGCGAAAAGTAATCCAACGAAAGCTGAATGGAGCCTAGAAGAGGCGCAAGATGGCCTCATCTACGCAAAGAAGTTACGTGCTGAAAAGCAATGGGAAAGAAAGCAGGGCCAGAAGCAACTTTGGATTTTCATTCTTATCATGCTCGGCGCCGGTATATATAGCATAATTCACTCCCCTTAAAAGGCATTGATACGCCTAGGCGGCACATACAGCTGAACTAGTAGGACAGGTATTTCTAGCCGTTACTCTGAATTTCTTTGGCAGATTATTGATCAGCCGGCACGAATCATCCGCTCCATGTAAACCGAGCGTCACAAGCAACACAAGCAGCAACGATGGGCTACCGCTCAGTTCCGACTGCCACTATGCTGGCTTCGGTATGAGCCTGCACCATTTAACCAAGCGCAGAAAAGATTGCGCACAAGCGGCGAACCTGTACAGGGTCGTTATGATCCAGAGCTCTTCATTCTGTGGCGTGGCCAAAGACGCCCTGAAAACTACCAAAGCGGCCCCCACTGAGGGGGGCGCCAGTTGTATGTAACAATGAGTGAGAAATGAAGATCAGACCGCCGGCGCGAGTGCGCGCTCGGCAATCATCTCGAACAGGTCGCCATCTGCCACCATAAACAGGAATGCCTCGATCTGCCCTGCACTGGTACAGGCTACTTTGCCTGACTGCTCGAGAATACTGTGCACCTTCTCGATCAATGCTAAGTAAAGTTGGTATGTATCCTTATCATCGTGATACAAAGTGTCGCGGAATCTACTCACCCGGTGAGGCGCCCCCTGCAAGGCCCTGAGCTTTTCAAAAGCACGTCTTTGTCTGCCTTGGCTGGCAAGGATAATGGTTTCGATATCAATGAGGTTGAGCTTGCTATTGACGCCATCGGGCATCGGCCACAGAGGCTCGTCCGCCAGGCCGTGCAGGTAGATGATCGCGTTGATGGCGTAGGCCACTCGGGAATCATAGATGAGAGCCCATTCCGGGAAAGCGACAGCGAGGTACTTGGACCAACTGCTGACATTTCCCGTTTTTTCTGTACCAGTTGCTTTTAGGGCGAAGCGGGAGCGCGGCCGATTGATGCCATCAATTGTGCCAGCAGGAGCCAAAACGTCATCAGGGCCTGCCATTCCTATTCGCAGCTTTACGAGCCTTCTCAAAGTTTCATCGCTGACATTAACCTTGCCCCAATCATTGAGAAAAAATCGTATTGCGCTGAATTGGTCGGCATCGCCGGCAGTTCCGGCCAGTACTTTTTCTACTGCCGCTTTGATTTTGCTGGTTTTTACATAGCAGCTATCGTCGCGTACGTCGACTGCAGACTCAGTCCAGTCCTGCAGATTAAATTTTTCATAGAGCGCCTCACGGTCCCCAGCTTTCTTCGGCCAGATGTAGTTTTGACTCAACCAGAACTGCAGTGACGCATCTCCACATTGATCTTCGATATATTGAGCGATGCACTCGGCCAACTTTTTCATCTTACAGCTAGTTCCTTATCGGTTATTCGCTTGTGCCTGCCAAGCTTCATAAATCATCACCATTGCGAGAGTATCCAGCTCACAGTACTTCAGAAGCGCCGCCCGCAACTCCCCGCGCTCATATGAACTCAAGTCAGTAAACTGAATCCTGGCATAAGCCGTTAACGCCGCCCCACCATTGGCGAGGCTATCGCCCTCCGACAGCAACTCATCGATATTCTCTGGCACATCCTCGAACATCTTGGGAAGAAGCTTGTACGGGTCGCGTACCTGGCCGTGTTCCACCTGGACCCACTGCCAGTTTTGGAAATTGAAGCTGGGGATTCCGCCTGTCGCACCATAGATGGGCTGGCCGTATTTTTCCTGTAGGAAGGAAGAGTGATTCAACACAGCCGGCAGCACATACTTGATCGAATTGGAGCCCCTGGTTTGCGGGTAGTAGGCATAGCGCTTGACCAGCTCCAGCAGGTCGACCATATCCCGCGCGCCATTCCAGGTAAGTTCGCTATCTTCCTTGGAATGGGAGATGGACTCGATAAACGCGCATAGCTCCTGTACTTCTTCCTGCGGCAGGTCGCTGTCGTGCAGCTGGCTGTGGATAAGATTGAGGAAGCTGTTTTCATGGGCCGCATAGCGGAAGATAGTGCCGTTGTCGCCTTCCAGCGCCTGCTTCAGAGCGCGGATAAAATCGAAGCTGGGGAAGTGCCCGGGCTCTGTATCTAGGAACTGGTGGGCGTGCTCCACCGTGCCGTCCTCGAGGACTACATGGTGTGAGAACTGAAACGCAACGCCTTCGTAGGGACGGCGGCCGCTGGTGAATGGCAGGGCAGCGGTGATGGTTTCGAAGTCGATAAAGTGCAGGGGGTAGGTCCAGCCCTGCATCTCCGCACGCAGGCCGTCGATATCGATCTCCGGGCTGGTGTCGCCCTGCTGAACCTTTTGCACCTGAAGCCACTGGCGTTCACTGTTGGACATGCCCAGCTTGTCCCCTGGTGCGGGACTGATATCAGCCTCGTCCAGATCGATCATTTTGACCTTACCCTGCGCTAGCAGCTTATCGGCTTTGCGGAAGTTGGCGATTTCGAGCACCAACGGGTCCTCAAAGTCCTGATCTTGCCATCCCATGGCCTCCTTCCAACATTCGCGGAAGCCGCTTTGCAGGCCATTGGCCTCATCTTCCAGAGTGCAGCGGAATTCGCACTTCTTACAATGGGCGCCAACGCACCCACGCAAGCGCTCGCTCCGCTGCAAGGCATCGGCGGCGGTGGCGATATAGCCCTCGAATGTGTGGCCGTGGTACTCGCACATTGTGCGGATATAGGCCAACGGCTCGTTGACATCCACCTTGACCAGCAGCTCGCTGGCTAGGTCTTCCGCGCTCAGTTCAGGGGAGACGATTACACTGTGGTCGCCCGCCACGCGGAACTTGCTGTTCAGACCATCGGTGGCAGCGCGTGCTTGTTTGTTCGCCAGCATCAGGTAGCTGTCGATATTGCACGTGCTCAGTGCTTTTTCGAGCACCACTTTCTGGAAGGCAACGTCGCACAGGTAAGGTTCCCAGTCCTTGACGATGCCTTCGCCACGCTTTTTCATGAAGTGAAGGTCGAGGGGGTCGCAGGACTTGGCCTTGACCTCGATCAGCTGGTAACGGCCAGCGTCCTTGACCAGGATATCCACCCGCACCAACAACTGGCCATGCTGGATAGCCGCTTCGAAGATAGTGACCTGGTCCCGTTGCAACAGCTCCTGCGTGCGCACCAGAGCTTCTTCTGGGGATATTCCAGCAAGGTCTTCTCCACCGGGGAAATAGCACTTGGCCAGCGCGCCCACCTGGTGACCGCCTTTGGCCAGCTCAGCCAAGAAATCATCTTCCAGGCTCTGATTGGCGTAGCCGGGTTGTTCGGCGTAATACAGCTTGGTGGGGCATTCCAGGGCACGCTTGAATCGCGATTTGGTCAGCAATGTCGAGCGCTGGGGAACAGCGGAACTCTGGGGCATGCAACTTCCTTATCTCTCGTTTTTTGGAGTTCTTGTCGAATCTTTTATTGTGATACCGCCAGTTCACCCAATATAAGTGTGAACTGGCGCACAAATCAATGTTTAACCAGCGGATACTTCCGGGTGACCGAAATCGATACAGGCGTGGGCTGAAGCGGCGCGGATATCCCAGAGAAAGTCGCCATGGAACGACATGCCCTTGCGCACATAGTGGAACTGCTCTTTACAGTAGATACTGGCCGTAGGCGGGTTGCGGTACCCGTCGTCGTCATCGAAAAAACCATACTGGGTGTAGATCCGGTATGGGCGCGGCTTTTCCTCCGGTCGCCAGGGCAGACCCAGCGGCCGGGTGTCCTCACTTATCACGGAGGGCAATAGCAGCACCTCACCGCCCTCAAAGAAGTCTTCAAAAATCGGCATATTGCTGTGCTCGCCAGTGGGCACTCCCCGGAAAGAGGCATCCACCCCGGTAAAAACAAGTTCGAGCGCAAGCTCACCCTTGTACGGGACGTTCAGCGGGTGACTGCCATTGAGGATGCAATTTTTTGCCTTGGCATAGATGAAAACCGTCATGTCGTCGTCCTTGCGGCAGTACTCCGCTGCCACCGCATCCCGGATGACGATATTGCGGAATAGCAGGGCCTCGGGAAGGCGATCGCGCCGCTTAACCTGCATAGGCTTGCTCCTTGTGCTCGGGCTGGCTGTAACGACTGCGGTCGCGGGTATTCTTTTTCTGCAGGTTGCGCACAAGCGCATCAGCTAGGTCGATATCTTGCTCGTTGGCAATACAGGCCAGCACAAACATGACATCCGCGAGTTCATCTGCCAGGGCCCGTTTGAAATTGGCCGGTTCCTCACCGGCTTTATAGCGCTGCTCGCCGTACTGTCGGCACAGCAAGCGATTAACCTCGCCCACCTCTTCCGACAGCATGCAGCCGTTGGTCAGCGGCCCAAAGTATTGGCTGCCCACACCGGCAATCCACAGGCCCACCGACTCTAGATAATCGCTCAAAGGGAGATCTTTCTGCGGGATGGCTTTCTTCATGCTGTGCGCTCCTTTTCCTGGCGACTGACTTAGCGGTAGAACAGGCTGGACAAGTGGTTGCCCTGGCCCAACGGCTGGCCCTTGTTGTCGAAGGTCCGGCCTCCAGGCCCGAAGTTGGGTATGTACCAGCCAAGCACATTGCCGCCAGCGCGGTAGGCAAGTATGTGGCCAGTGGAAGGGTCTGACTGGATCCAGCCCAGCAGCTGGCCCTTGGGGTCACGGAGGATTTTTCGATTCATTTGGTGTCTCCCGATTTGACAAGTCCAGCATACAAAGGGAACCTACGAATGTAATCGTAGGTTTTATTTAAGCTTGCGGGACGGAAATCTTGGGACGCCAAGACAGTATTGAGGGGACGGTAATTGGACAAGAGAGCGGAATTCGATGAGGAAGCCAAGTACAGGTTACTGTGGATGCTGTTCAGGGCTGATAGTACAAAAGGGTTGAGGCTCAGCAAGGCTCTTGAAGAGATCATGTCTACCACCAGCCTCACCAGCGCAAGCAACCGCCGCCTCCTTAAGGACCAAGCCGAGGCCTTTTTGCGACAGTACAACAGTGAGCATGGCGGCGTCGTGTGTGTTAATGACTGGGGTAAACACGACGAAGAAATAGAGCCGATCCCCAGGCCACCAAAATCGGAAAAGAAAAAAAACGAAGCCGGGGTTAAAAATAAGAAAAATGAAAAAGGCCCACATCGGCCAGGAAAAGTACGTTGCTACAAGTTAACCGCTGAACCGGAGATATTGCACCCCCGCAGCCTGCGCCTTCACTTACTTCTGGTAGGCAAGTTCAATGAGTTCTTTCTTCCAAAAAATGAACGCAAGGCGTTGGTTAGACTAATCAAATCCACTAGTTCCAACCAGAAGATAGACAGTCTCATTAAGAGGTTACGATACTCTGCGCGTTATCCGGGGATATTCCCGAATACCGATACGCAACGGTTACGCCTACACGAGCAAGTGGCATTGCGAGCACTTGAGGAAGAAATGGGGTTCCCGGCGCGCTATCAGGGTGGTCGGGAGATCATCTATTTTCCGGTGCGGCTGGTGCGCCGCGAGCAGATCAGTTACCTCGTGTGTACCACCGACGAACGCAAGGGCATCTATGAAGAGATGGCCCTGCACCGCTTCAGTATCGATATTGGAATTACAGATAGTGTCGATGACTTCCCCCTCAAGGAAAGAAATCACTCTATCGACTACACAAATCCAACAATAAAGCCTCGTATTCCCGGCAACTGGGGCGAACTAGAGAAACTTGAACTGGAAGTAGAAGGCCCCGTGGCGATTCACCTATCAGAAATGCGATTTCATCCCAAAGAAGAGAAAAAACACCTAACGGAACATGAATTTCTTCAGCATGAACCCGTGCCGCGAGTGCTACTCCGTATCCACAAGCTCTGGTACGACTATGAATTCAAGACTTGGCTGCTGGGCCTGGGGGCGGCACTCAAGGCTGTGCGGGCAGTACCGGCATTCGGCCATGAACAGGTTGACCCTCTGGCAGACTTAACCCGGGACATTAGCGCGCAGTACTCGAGCCTCGTACCGCCCGAACATTGATGGCCAGAAAGAATAATTTAGTGGCTATCTAATTTGTCTATTCAAAGATTTTTCATTGGTACAGAAAACTCCTGAAAATATACATTCCCAACATGCCTCTTTTCTCAATCAAACCAATAGGAGAAAGGCCGCCAAAGGCATGATTTGGGTGAGGCATCCAGCCATGTGCTAAGTCTCTGTTTCTTGCCAAGTCTGAACTAATCCAATTAACGGCACCAATTTATCAAGGTGCCGTTACCATTCCCTTTATTCACTATGCCGCATGCATTTCTCCATGAGACGGGCAAGCATGCCAACATCTATTCTGACAATCATGCCAGCACTTTGAATGTTCTTCTCGCGCGATATCCTCACCAAACTCATTAAGGTAGAGCATTCTCGACTTATTGAAGGAATCCTCTAAGTCTCTAGCATCTTCATTTCCTCGCATCCCAAAATAGGGGTAATGGTGCATGTATCCTCCAAACACTTTCCCGCAGTCTTCATGATAAGCAATAGTGTCAAGAATGTGAAAATGCCACATGTAATCCATTATTTTATTTGGAACGATTCCTTTACCAAAAACGCTACAAAGATGAAGGTATCTCTTATATTCAATCTCAGCGCTCTCGCACTGCTCGTCACTCCAACCAAGCCCCTCCTCTTCCTCTTTCAGCTTCATCTTGACCATTTCTAGATCAAGCTCAGCTACTGCTTTCATAATCCCCTTTTCCTCAATGAGGTACCGTACTCTAGATTCACTGATCGAATCCGGATAAACCAGATTCTCTGCTCTATGTATTACATGACTCATTAACAACTCTCCTGATTTACGCCAACCAAAAACGTCTTAAATGCCGATCTTTAGTCCCTTTGATTTCTCCCCTTCCATGCAAAATTCTTCTATTATCAATCACCAAAAAATCACCTGGCGTTAGTCGAATTTTAATTTTTTCGGCCAAATTTAATAGCCGATTTAATTTTCTTATTTCTCGTTTTCTCTGATCCACAGAATCAATTAGCCAACTTGCATAGTAAATTTGCGGCGCTCCATCCACATCACTTAGTAATGGCCAAGAGCGAGCGTCTCCCTCAAATACAAAGTGCTGATAGAGATAAATTTTTCTTAAGCTCTTGATTTCATACTCTCTAAGATGATCTAAAACTTTGTAGGAATCTAAGAGCATTGACTCACCACCGCAGCTGCTTTGCTTTAAACAATACCAGGCTATGTACTTTGCCCTGCTATGGTCAGTATGAAAATCAAGCAGGCAATCAGAGTTGATATGTGCTCGTGAGTTAGGGTCAACCCAAACATCATCATGACGAATCGTTTTGCCTAGCTTCGAACATATATTAAGCGCCTCCTTGACTGCCCTATTTTTGAGCAACGCATAACCATCTGACTTTAGTCTTTGACGGATGGGATCCGTCTCTCGCTCACCACTCATATTGATACCGCTGCCCTGACGAAAAAATGATCCTTTGCGAATCGGCGGTACAACTCGCACCCCAAAGCTTCAATGAACACAGATATATATTCTTATTTCACGCGTTACCTCTAAATAGCTGTTAGACCAATTTGTAGTCATTGTAGATAGCCTGCCCCTTGGGCTACAGTGGGTAGAATTTTCAAAAATTTCGCCATAGAGAACGGCGCCAAGAACGTTGTAGGCGAATTACGATAGGAAACTTAAGGAATGGCAAGATCTGCCAAAATACTGGACTGGAGCGTCATAGTTCAGCCTACGGAGGTTTTGTACCCACTTTTAGAAGTAGGATCAAAGGCAACTCTTTTTAAGAAATTATCAGAACGCCTATCAATCCCTCTTCCAGCAAGCCACAACACAATTAATAAAGTGTTGGATAATCCATTTTCAAAAATTAAGTGGAAGTCTCGGGACAAAATTTCAAATTGGGCAATCGACTTCTTCGAAAAGCAAGGTCACGACCTTTCATTTCGATATTTCAACGATGGCTACGTTGGATATGGTGCCGTCTGCACCGCAAATGCTTTAGATACCATCGCGTGGTTAACTGAAGAAGTTCCATATACCGCTGCCATACTGGAAAATCTAATTTGCAATGAGCATTTTGCTTTAACCGAACTATCCAATGAAAACATAAGCCAAACTAAAAGAACTCTATCTTTTTATCGGGATCATAGGTTCTCCGAGTTACTGCGAGGATTTGAACCTGTCAATTTACTACCCAGTGAGAAACGAAAATTTGCTATCCCCAGCAGATCAGATAGATGGAATATACTTGGCTTGTTTATATTCTGGCTGTCTGGCGTCATGGACGCAGAAATCACGACACAAGCCTCCGGCTCAAATAATACCAATCCTAGTGACTGCTTATTGGGAAGATTACTACCTGATGTGTATGATCGAGGTAGCATTAACAACTTGTATTGGGAAAATTTTAAGAAATTATCCGAGAACCACTTAGAAGAAGAGTTAAGCTGGACGGCCTTAGCAGTAAAACTAGGAATGCCGGAAGGGAATGATGGCTTAGCGTGTTCGCTGCATCACATACGAAGCGGTAAAGATAAAGTTCGTTTCGATAGATTAGGCAAGTTTATTGAACTCATATTTGGTGACGGCGAGTATAAATTCTACCTAGGTGTACAGTTTGCCCTTACTAAGTTACTGGAGAACTACTTAAAGGTATCGGTCCCGGGTAGACTACCGACGTCATTCTTATTCGAAACAATGAGAGATTCCTGCTCCCACCACCAGCAACAACTCTCTATAAGAGACTCCTTAGAATATCTGCATAGACTCCCCAAGAAGCCAATTTCTTCATTTGACCGGATCAGTTAGTCTCCTTTAGTGTTGTGATCAACTGTTTCCGCCCCACTTACAAACATCAGCTAGAAATGGGCGCAGCCACATATTGCGTTTTAAAAGCCGAGGCAGACATCATTTGTCGGTTGCCCTTATTTAGGCTCATCTCTCCACGCCAGCTTCGCGATAGACTTTGCCAAATCAAAAAATGGCTCAGTAGACAGATATTTGGAACTTCGATAGACTTCCTTCTAAGGTGCCCACCCTACTTGCACACGAGTAAAAAAAGGCGTCCCTTTCATATTCGTCAAAAAACCTCTCTATAGACCTCGTCGTCGGGGACTTAAACGTGTGCGCCTACCCCGAAATCGACGCGTACTTTGGAAAGGTTTGAAATGACTATCAAAGAACTTGCGTATTCCACGCAGAAATCCCTCCATGCCAATACAGGCTGCTCAATCAAGAGAGCTCACGTTTACGAACTATTGGCGTCTTCATTCGACTTCAAGTCCTACGCAGCATTCAACGTCGAACATGTTTTTGGCCACTTTCGGAAGCATGGCAGTCCGGTTTTACCGAAAACCGAGCATGTCGTCCAGCGCTGTATCGACCTTGGATATCAACGAGACGCGGCTGATCTAGCCGCGGCCACGCTGATAGCATTCTTAACGGAAAACAAAATAGGCGTCGTGAGTATTTCATCCCTTATCAATTCACTAAGGGGAGAATTACGGATGCTAGATGACTACTTTGAGGACACCGAAGAAGAGCTATTTGGCTTCGATGATCCAGACCGGACCGGGCCATTACTGCTGGACAGTTTGGAGATGGCGGCCAGTAAAGGCAACGCCAAGGCTCACTATGCACTTGCATTGATCTATGCCCCCAACGGTGACCATAGGCAAATTGGAATGGGAAGTTCATACTGGTTTGAGCAAGCCCAAAGTGGGCGCATTCTAGTTGGGGTAGAAAAGGAGTGGGCCGAAGCTTATGAGGCACGCCTCAACCAAACTAAGAAATACGAGTACCACCTTCGGGAGGCTGGACGTCAGAACTACCCCATGGCGCTGCTCGATTTGGCGGAAAGCTTTGGCGACACCACCTTTTTCGATCAGTCATGCCCCGATATTGACGTCGATCCAGCGGAAATCGCGGAAATCGCTGAGCAAATTGGACATGACCAGGGAGCGAAATATCGGCTTACGGTTAGTGCTGAGAATGGTGACACGAATGCAATGCTGAAGCTGCTTGAAGCGTATGATAGTGACAATCTAGTCAGATGCTGGACCTGGGTCTATCTATCACGATTGGTGGGTACGGACCTGACAAAGGATGAATATTACGCCTTCCACGAGGACGGCTCCCTCTATGACGATGACATCGGCGGGCCGATGCTTGTCGATGGCAGAGACGGTGTCACACTTGATCCAATTAGCCCCGAGCAAGACGCCGAGGCCAAGCTTGCAGCCCAAAACCTGTATGAGAGCATCAGTTTACCTGAGCACTAGTGCCCAGCGTGGCATCGATGGTGGGAATTGCTAAAATTCTATGGCTTGGCTCTCCACATGATGAAAACGGGAGTTGTAACTTATAAGATATTGGTAATCTGTGGTTATAGTTGTGGTTATCCACAAGTTCAGCTGTTTAACCTATAGACACCATAGGACCGCTAGAAGATGCTTCGATTCCGCCTCTGGGCACCATACAAAAAGCCGCTCCCGAAAGGGTGCGGCTTTTTTTATGCTTGCGCCGGGCAATCGAGAACAACCGCTGTTCGACGGGGCGCGCCAGCGATTTGCAGCAAGCACTTCGCTCCCATCCAAAAAACCACTCCAGAAAAATACCCTCTCATCCCAGAGCGTCATTCGCCGCAAATCCTTACCCGAACAAGCTGCCCAAATTTCAACCAACCTAAGGTCTGCATCAAGCAATAACGGATACCGAGGAAAGTTGAAGTGACTGCTACGATAGATTTGCCATCAACATAGAGGTTTAATGTCCCTAGCATTCTTGCCAGGCCATACTCAGAGCAATCTACCGGCCATCCGGAGCCCCAAGGAATAATGAAAAATAAATTTGTTCTTATCGCTATTTTTGTCGCAGCTGGTTCAGGGTGCGCAAGCCAGGAAGACATGTTGCATGCAGACTTGTGGTCTGGAGATCCAGATGCATATACCTCCAAAAGTGACGAGGATATTCGAGACTTGGGGAAAACTCCCCGAGAAAAAATGCTAGAGCAGAGAAGGCAGGACGAAAAAAGAAAAAACCGTTCGGTGAAGGACAATTTGATAGATGGCCTTGTACATACTGCCATCAAATCGATAGACAGCCCCGACTAATATATTCAATCAGAGCTTGCGCTTTTCCCTAACGGGAAAAAACCTCTCAGCCAATTCATTTCGTTACTTGCAGGATTAAAGAATGGATTTGAACCAGGTAACCCTACCGGTTTCAAACATGGAAGAATCTACAGACTTCTACCGGCGCATGGGTTTTCTGCAAATCGTGGATACGCCCCATTACGCCCGCTTTGAATGCCCCGAGGGAAACTCCACATTTTCCCTCTCACTGGAATCTGAAGATTTTACAAGCCGCACCGTCATCTACTTTGAAAATAGCACGCTGGATACGCTGGTAGCGAATCTCAAG
Source organism: Microbulbifer sp. YPW1 (assembly GCF_013367775.1). Classification (NCBI taxonomy): domain Bacteria; kingdom Pseudomonadati; phylum Pseudomonadota; class Gammaproteobacteria; order Cellvibrionales; family Microbulbiferaceae; genus Microbulbifer; species Microbulbifer sp. YPW1. The sequence continues at coordinate 1,816,678 of NZ_CP055157.1, read as the reverse complement.
GAAAAAGGATTTGCCTTCGACCAGGAGCCTACAGATATGCCATATCTTTGGCGGGAGGCAGTACTGCATGATCCGTCGGGCAACAAGATCAAGCTCTACTGGGCGGGAAATAATCGCCTGAACCCTCCGTGGAGGGTAGAACGCAGCGAATAGTTCATTAATAGAGCCCAGGGTGAAAACTTAAAAATGTCCGATTGTGGCTGCAATCCTGCACAAGCAGAGAAGCTCGAGAGAAAAACCTTAATCGCGCTGCTATCCATCAACGGTTTGATGTTCGCTGTCGAACTGATTCTGGGCTGGCTGGCACAGTCCACCGGGCTGATAGCCGATTCACTCGATATGCTGGCCGATGCACTGGTATATGGAATTTCTCTCTACGCGGTAGGCCGGGGCGTTATGCTGCAAGTTCGCGCAGCCAGAATCAGCGGTATCCTGCAGATACTATTAGGCGCGGGAGTTCTGCTCGAAGTGCTCAGGAGGCTGCTTTTTGGTAGCGAGCCACATAGCCTGCTGATCATGAGCGTCGGTGCTGTGGCACTGATCGCCAATATCATCTGTCTCGCCCTGATTTCAAAACACCGCGAAGGGGGCATGCATATGCGAGCCTCGTGGATATTTTCCGCAAACGATGTGATCGCTAATCTCGGGGTGATAGTCGCCGGCGTACTTGTTGCACTTCTCGGTAGCCGGCTGCCCGACTTGATTATCGGAAGTATTATTTCGCTCGTGGTTATCCGCGGTGGCTGGAAAATACTTCGCGAAGCCAGAGACGCGCATGACCAGGCGCAATGATGCCCCCTAAAACTACGGTGCGCCTTACTGAATAACAGCGAAATACCAAACATTCGTAACAAGCACACATAAAAAAGCCCGGAAATCTCCGGGCTTTTTTACTTAATCAGTCGTTTAATCTTCCACGGTACCCGGCCAGATCACCACACGGCCATCGGGCTCCTTGAACACCCGCACCGGTAATGACTGTTCAAGCATTGCCACCAGGGTATCGGCCTGATCAGCGGTGAACGCCGTAGTCACGCGCAGGTTTTCCAGTTCGCGAGTGCCAATCACAATACGCTTTTGGCGATAGCGATTGGCATCGGCAACTACCTCGGACAGCGGTGCGTCGCGATAGCTGAATTTTCCCTGACGCCAGCTGGCAACCTGGGTGCTATCCACGGTGGTGACATGGCTCAGCCGGGACTGCTCAACCCTGACCTGCTGACCGGCAACCAAGCGCACCTTCGGGCCGCTTTGGCTAACAGCAGCCTCGCCTGCCGGACGACTGGCGACATCGACGATACCCTCCTCGACAGTGACTTTTGTCGCGGGGTGCAGGGTACTGCCGGCATGCACATCAAAGCGGGTGCCTACCACGCGGATCTCCGCGTCGCGGGCGCCCACATAGAACGGGCGCGCAGGATCCCTGGAGACCTCGAAGAACGCCTGTCCGCGCAGGAGTTTCACGCTGCGGCGGTCATCGCTGAACGCGACCTCAATGGCGGAGTCGCCGCCGAGAGTTACCCGACTACCGTCGTCGAGGGTTACGGTGCGTTGCTGTGCCAGTTCCGCGGCGTAGGCCTGGGGCCCCGGCTCAGCCTGCCATGGGGCCAGGTAAACCACCCCCACGGCGAGCATCAATGTGCAGGCAAACGCGAGACCGGCGACCGGCGCAATACCGAAGTAGTTATTCAGCTTGTCGAGCCAGCCTGAGAGCCCCCCAGGCTGGCGCAGGCGTGCGCCCTCCGCGCCGGCGGCGAGGGCTGCCAGGCTGCGATCGATCTGTTCCAGGCGCTGGTAAGCGCCGCGGTTGTGTACCTGCTGCATCCACTCGTCAAACGCGGACTGCTCGTCACCCGAGAGGCTGCGCTCGCCGCGAAGCATAAACCACTCACGGGCTTCGGCTTCCACGCGCCGGATATCTGTCTGCAGGTGACTGTTGCCAGTCGTCATCACAATTCTCCACCATGTGCACGCAGCGCTTCCTGACACCCAGCCAGGGCTTTCGCTACATGCTTTTTAACTACGGTTGCCGAGAGTCCTTCCCTCCGCGCTATTTCCGCGTAGGAGAGACCATCGACACGATTCATCAACAACAGCCGGCGGCGCTTGTGGGGCATGCTCCACAGGGCGCGATTGATCAGGCCCAGGAACTGCCGGCTGGTGGCAACGCGCTCCGGGCTCAGGCTGTCCTGCTCCCGGTCTGGGTCGTCCTGCACCGACTGTGCATAACTCTCCCGCACCTGCCCCTTGCGCAACGCGTCAATCGTGGCGTTGTGCACAGAGCGATACAGGAAGGCCCGCACATGTTCGATATCGCCAACCCGGAGCTGGGGCGCCATGCGCGCAAATGCTTCCTGCACCAGGTCCTCGGCCTCGCTGTGCGACAGTCCGAACTTACTCACCGCATACCGACAGAGTTCCTGGTGATATTCGCGGTAGTAGTAATCCAGGTCCTTGTCGTTATCGGTCGCCAATTGGCTAGCCCACGCTGTTGCCATGGATTCTCTTCACCATCATTTTTGTTGTATTTGTCTGTATGGAAGACGCCTCTGGCGGGCGCTGAAATCTATTTCTCTTGTCGATAGAACGGTCAAGAGAAACGGATCGTCCCCCCACGATAAAAAAATAATGAACACGCGACGCTATTCAGTCGATCTGAACGCCAAGCCGCAGGCCGAAGGTACGCGGCGCGCCGTAGTAGTACTCAGGTACCGCAATATCCGCCTCCTGCACATCGTTGGCGACGGCGGTATTGGTGAGGTTTTCTCCGTAGAGATCAAGCCACCAGTTGCCTCGGTAGGGCTCAAGCTTGATACCGGTATTCCAGCGGCTCCAGGCGGGCTGACGGTCGATGTTGTCCGCGGGACCGGCGGGATCCTGCTGCCACTCACCGCTGCGGTTATCCAGCAACATGCCGCTGCGACTGCCTCGATTGGCCTCATCGAAGTACATATCCGAGGCGAACTGCACCCCCAGCCGTGCGGTAGCGCGCGCCCAGTTACCCAGTGAGAGGCTATGGCGGTAGTTCAGGCCGAGACTGATCTCTGGTACCTGCTTCAGGCGGTTGCCGCTGAAATCCACCAGGTTGGGGAATTGCGGGTCACCGGCGCCCGGGTTCCAGGTCTGGCCGTGATCGGGAAACTCGCTATCCACCGCGAGGAAGTGATCGTAGTGCGCATCAAGCAGGGATATGAAGCCCGCAACCCGCCCGTTGAGACTACTGGCCCAGTTCAGCTCCAGCTCCATGCCGCGAATGGTGGCGGATGGGGCATTAGAGCTGCGAATCAACTCGGTGCCATCTTCCTCCACGGCGATGCCAGAGACCTGCAGGTCGCGGTAGCGGGTATCAAACAGCGCCCCGTTCAGGGTCATGGCGCCATCCAGCAGGCCCAGCTTGAAGCCCAGCTCCAGGTTGGCACTGGTTTCCGGGCCGACAAAGGCGGCGCCGCGGTTATTGCGCTCGAGCAATGTTTCCAGCGCCTGCCGGTAATTCGGGTCATCGACACCAAGGTATGTGCCACTGAGCTTGGCGCCGTCCTGCACGATGCCCGGTTTGAATCCCTCGGCATAGTGCAGATAGAGCAGGGTCTGGTCGGAAGGGTGATAGGTAAGGCGCGCCATGGCGGTGGTGCTGCGCCAGGTGCGGTCGACGTCATTGTAGTTTGCTACATAACACTGATCCGGATCAGCGGATTCGCGATTGACCGCGACGGAACCCAGCTCGCCACCGCGATCGCTGCGGATCAGGTCCGGGCAGGCGATGTTGCGCCCGACGCGATCATAGCGCTGGTCGCGACCGCTTCTGGCGCCGACGCTGACCCGCCATTGCGCGCTCAGGTCGTAATCCAGTTGGCCGTATGCCGCATCCAACCGGGAACCCCGGTCCGGTTGCAGGAAGCTGTGTGCCGGCGCACCGCCCCAACCGCTGCCGTCAGGCTCCTGATGCTCCAGGTCGAAGCGGATCGCATTCTTTTCCGCAAAGTTGAAATACGCCAGCAGCCAGCGCAACCGCTGGTCGTCGCGGCTTTTCAGCTGCAGTTCGTGCTGACGCGCGCGGTATTTCGACCAGATGGTGCGATTGCTCTGGTGATAGATGGCCGGGTCTGTCTCGCTGCCCACCGCGCCGCTGCGATCCGCATCCCAGTCCTGGGCGCGACGGGTAAAGCCATAACCGGAGATATAGGATAGTGACGCACCGCCGGGCAAACTGAGCGCTATGCGGCTGCGCAACGCGTCCTGGTCCAACCGGGTGCGCCCGGGGGTATCGATGGTGACCGGGGTGGCATAATCCACCACCGGCAGACTGCCGGCGCCGCGATCCTCAAAGCGCTCGTAGCTGAGCCACCAGTCGAGACTATCCGTGATCTGCCAGCTCGAGCTGAGGCGGTGACTGAACAGGTGGGTGTTGTTATAGCGGCTGTCGCGATCCGCGTGAACCGAATCTTCGGTGTAGTCGGTATAGCTGTCGACCTGTTCGGATACCCCCGCCCAGCGCAGTGCCCAGTTGTCGCTGATCGGTGCATTGGCAACGGCACTGATCTTGTGCTGCCGGTAGTTGCCCAGAGTGACTGACATTTCCGACGACCATTCGTCCTGCGGTCGCGCCGTGTGGTAGTTGATCACCCCGCCAGTGGAGTTGCGCCCGAACAGGGTGCCCTGGGGACCGCGCAGCACTTCAACCCGATCCAGGTCATAAAGCAGGACCGCCGAACCCTGTACCCGGCTGCTGAATATCCCATCCACATGGGTGGCGACCCCGGAATCCCCCGCCTCGGTGTGGTTATCAGACCCGACCCCGCGCAGGTAGAGCATGGATGCGGTGTGGTCTCCATTGCGCGCCACCTGCAGGCTGGGCACTTCTGCCGCGAGTTTCTCCAGGCTATCGATATTGCGCTCTTCCAGGGTGCCGCCACTGATCGCGGTGACGGTCATGGGCGTCTGCTGGAGACTGGTGCGGCGCTTGCTCGCCACCACCTCAATCTCCTCCAGCAGTGGGCGCGCCTCGGCGATAAGCTGCGCCTCTGTCTCCGCCTCTGCTGCTGTCGATTTCGGGGGCAGAATCACTACTCCCTGGCCATCCACCCGCCGGTAGCGGAAATCCGACTGCGCCAGCAGCTGCTCCAGCGCGGCTTCGGCGGTGTATTCGCCAGCGACCGCCGGCGCCTCGCCGCCCGGAGTGCTGACAGCGCGATCCTGGGCGGTGGCAACCATCACCGCCAGCCCGGTCTGACGTGAGAATGCCAGTAGTGACTGGTCGAGCGGCTGTGGGGGAATCTGGAATTGGTAGGTGGCGGCCTGTGCGGAATTTCCCGGTCCAATATTACCCTCCGGCCTCTGAGCGGCATCCACGGCAAATGCCGCCGGTACGGCACTTACGTGTGCCGCCAGCAAAAGGGCGGGTAGTGACCTGAGGCAGGCCTTGGACATAGGCAAATCGTCATCGCTGTTCCCGGCGATTGCCACAGGGGCAGATAGCGGGGATCCCGGTGACGCGATAGCAGCCTTTCATCCTGCCGAACCACTGCTCGGGAGAGTCGCCGCTTCTATCACGCGCCCGGTTGATTATTGTTCTGTCTGGAAAACATACAACAATCTTCCGGGGGGTGACAAGTTGAGACGCGCAGCGCCGCCCGATCCGCCCCCCCTTATTCGGCAACCAGGGTCACACAGCGGTAGTGAGCCTTGCCATCGGCACTCAGGTCTGCGGCCAGCGCGGGCAACAATTCCTGCATCTGCTTGCGCAGGGTCCAGGGGGGATTGACCACGATCATGCCGGAGGAGGTCATGCCGAGGCCATCCGCATCGGCGCGGATACCCAATTCGAACAGCTCGATATTGCGTATGCCGGATCCGGCGATCTGCTTTTCCAGCGCATCAATGCGATGGCGCTCCACAACCGGGTACCAGAGCGCCACCGTGGCAGTGGCCATCTTGCGGTGAATCAGCTGTAACGCGGTTACTATCCGCTGGTAGTCCGCTTTCTGTTCATAGGGCGGATCGATCAGGATCAGGGCGCGACGGGAGCTGCACGGCAGCAGGCTCGACAGCCCGGCAAATCCATCTTCCTCGCGCACCCGACACTGGCGCCCGCGGGAGAGGGTCTGACGCAGCTTTTCCGCATCGCTGGGATGCAGCTCGAACAACCAGGCCTTGTCCTGGGGGCGCAGCAGCTGTGCGGCAATCAACGGCGAGCCGGGATACTGCTGCAATCTGCCCTGCGGGTTCAGCCCCTCGATCAGACGCAGATAATTCTGCAGTCCCGGTAGTTCGCAACGCCCGTAGAGCTGGCCGATCCCATTGAGGTACTCGCAGTTTTTCTGCGCCATATCCGATGTCAGGGCATACCCGCCCGCACCCGCATGGGTATCGATATAGTCGAAAGGCGCACCTTTCTTTTGCAAGTAGGAAATAATTTCCACAAGCACGCAGTGCTTGAGCACGTCGGCAAAATTGCCGGCATGAAAACCGTGACGATAACTGAGCATGAAACCCACCCGGGCGCGAAAAACGAGGACAAAACGCTGCCGGACAGATAAATGAGGAGAGGTAGGCAGCGGCGGGTGAGCATCCTCGAGGAGGGGAAAGGGCCCGATCTTTTGGGCTCACCGGAATGCCGGCGAACTTTAGGGCGCTTTTTAGTCGGTGACAATCAATTTTTAATCAAACCTGACAACCTTGCTGGCAGCCGGATACCCCATGCGCATGATCTGCAAACAAAATAAAAAGGGGGCACAAAGCCCCCTTTAATTTGGAATGGTTGCCTAACGGTTAACTACTTAAATTAGAAGCCAACAACTACAGGTGCCCTTTTATCGGTCATGGAACCAACTGCCAGACGGTAGTTCTCGTTATCTCCCCAGCCCCACAAATAGCCATCCCTGCTGATCGCAAAGGTCGTAGCCGTTCCGGCGACTACGCTGCTCCAGCTGGAAGCGCCTCCGACCTGTGTCGGCACGACCACATAGTTGTCGGTGCTATCGATACCCGCTTGCCCGTCAACATTTCTTCCCCAGGCCCACAGGCTGCCACCGGATTTAACCGCAACCGTATGATTCGCGCCGGCATCCACCGAAATCCAATCCGTGTCGTCGCCGACCTGGGTGGGAACATTTAGGTCTAGCGTATTATCGCTTGAGCCCAGCTGATAATTGCCATTATCTCCCCAGGCCCACAGACTGCCATCGGATTTCAGCGCAACGGTGTGAGAGTTACCAGCGTCTACCACGGTCCAATCCGTGTCTTCGCCCACTCGCACCGGGCTGTACTGTGCATCGAAATTTCCGTTACCCAGTTGACCGACGTTATTGTGACCCCAGGCCCACAAACTGCCATCGCTTTTCAGCGCCACAGTGTGGTATCGAGCTGCCGAGATACTAACCCAATCGGTATCGGTACCGATTTGTACGGGCGTTTCCGCAGCGGTAGGTGAATCAGGACCGGTGCCGAGCATTCCGCGACTATTACTACCCCAGGCCCAAAGACTGCCATCGGACTTGATCGCGAAACCGCGGCCTTCACCCGCGAAAACCTTCACCCAGTCGCTGTCTTCACCGACTTGCACGGGAAGGTGCTGCTCAACGAGATTCTCATCTCCGGTACCCAGTCGATAAGCGTGGTTTGATCCCCAGGCCCACAGGGTGCCATCAGACTTAATAGCGAAGGAGGATTGACTGCCTGCCGCTACATTGATCCAGTCGCTATCTATGCCCACTCGAGTAGGTACGTAGACGGAGGACGTGTCACCCGTGCCCAAGGCACCGTTGATGTTCCAGCCCCATGCCCACAGGCTGCCATCCGCCTTCAAGGTTAAAGCGTGAGAGTCGTAATAGGATACCTGTACATCCTCGCTGGTCCCGGGGCGGAAGCCGACTTCGACAGCGTAACTCGAAGACACACCAGACAACTGATCCTGAATCGTTAGCTTGGTGTATCCAGTGGAACTTCCTGCAGAAAGGTTCACGCGATTGCCGGTAGTGACATTAAGGCTGGCCACTGCAGAATTATTAAGCCACCAGCTACATTGATCACAGGCAACATCTGCAGTAAGTGCCAAGGACTGTCCGCCCCTGAGCTGGATAGTGTCGAGTATCGTACCGTCCGGGCCGCTTACTGAGATACCGGCCTCGTAATCCACCGTATTGACCAGTTCATCGCCACTGCCGCCCTGCAATAGAACAGAAAGCGTAACGGAACCTTTGCTCACCTGGGCAGAAGAGGCGATGCTGAGAGTTGCCTTGCTGGGATCTTCCGGGTTTACCTCGAGCGTCATCTGGCCATCAAGATTTTCCAGTGCCCAGGTAAATTCGTACGGCGGGTTTGACCAGCGCACGCGCCCGGAAAGCTGGTATGTATTTCCCGGCCGCAGAGTGCCTTCCGGCCCGCTGAACAGCAATTCGGGCAAGACATTGCTAAATCCACTTGCAGAAAAATTTCCGGAAAGTGACGTCACACAATTTACATCCAGCTCGGAGCAGGGTGCATTGTTTTCGATACTCACAGTCACCGTATGAGTTCCGGAGCGCTTGGGCGTGGCGTAGTAGAGGAAATACAAGCCTTGCGTCAGCCGCTCTACTTCCGCCGCAATCTGCTGCAGACCCGTATCCACCTCACCGTAATTGCTTACACTGAAAAGTCGTTTCGAAGCCAAGGCGCGGTCGGAATCGACGATGGTATCCAGCTTCTCACCCAGCACAATTTGTACCAGCGGATCCGGATCGATTTCGCTGCCAACGGTAAGCGCGAAGAAATCCTTGTCGCCTTTGGCTGCGAGAGCTGCGTCAAGCGTAGAAGACGAAGCCGTATCGTTGCCATCGGTAATCAGAATCAGAGCCCCATGGGTCACCTGATCAAGGGTGAAACTGTTGTTCCATTGGCTGAAACCGTTGACCACTGCACCATACAGATTTGTTGAAGGGCCGCCGCCGGTGATGCCGTCAATTGCCGCTTTCAAGGCCTCCTTGTCGCTGCTGAAATCACTCACTCTGCGGACCGTGTCATCAAACACGTAAACAGCAATCTGCTGGTTTTGAATAAGATTATCGACGATTTTTTCAGCCGCAGCTTTTACATCGACCAGGTCAGAAGACGTCACACTCGAGCTGACATCCAGCATCAACACGGTCTTCAGCTGGTAGGGAATCTGATCAATCGGCTCAAGATCCAGAAAGGCTTCGCGCTCCGCAATAGGCGTGTCATTTTCCAGAACGTTGAAGTCATCCAGGGTAAGGCTGGTAACCGGCTCACCACTGCTACGATCCACCACCCGCTGAATCATGGTGACGATAGACGGTTGCGTTGCGGTAATCGTATAGGGCTGCAGATTTACCGCTAATTGGCTACTCGCTACCACTTCACAATCTGCGGTTATCGGGCCAGTGGTGTAAACGCCGGTGGCGGAATCATAACTACCACCACAACCAGCGATATTTTCTAAAGCGTAACCCGCTTCGACCTGCGAAAGGGTGAAACTTGCGGTACCGCCCTCTTCAACAGTGGCAGATGCGGGCTCGGCGGCAAGGCCAACACCAAGCGCGGTGGAAATCGTATATGAAGTGCCGCCACCGCCGCTACTGGAACTGGAGCTGCTACTCGAGCTAGATCCACCACTACTTGAGCTCGAACTACTGGAACTCGAGCTGGAACTTGAACTACTGCTGGAGCTCCCCCCACCACTGCTTCCACTTCCACCACCATCGGATCCCCCACCTCCCCCGCCGCATGCGGCGAGAACTAGTGAAAACGAGCAGACGAGTAGCAATCGACTGTACATAAAATCCCCCAGGTAAAATTGATTTCCGTTCCACCGAAGAGCGTTTCAAGGCGGAAGTGGCGTAGCTTTTTTTTGCGGATCAATACCTCTCGCACAACTCGGGAACGGACTGCGTTGTGCTGCTGCAGACACGGCGAGAGGGGAGAACAATTCGCGCGGGGATGGAGGCTATAGATGCCACGAAATGCGAACAATGCCTCCTTTTAGGCATTTTGGGGGCTATTTTGCGCCTTTCTGATCAGGGTTTGATCACATTGATGGCGTGATAAGCGTCACAGACCGAAGAAAAGAAGGCATCAGGAGGGGATACGAATAGGGTCAGGCACTCACGCTTATCAAACGGGAGTGCCAAATTAATCAGCGGACGGGGTTAGAACCACATTGACCAGAACAGTCGCACGACATGGGCGTTAAAGCTGTAGGTGGGCTCTTCGCCGGGGAGGTAATCGCCGCTGTTGTGCACGCGCACATCGTGGAAATTGTCGTAGTCGAACAGCACATAATCCCAGTAGAGATTGACGGTATTCCGACGATTAAACAGTGCCCAGCGATCGGGGAGCTGGTAAGAGGCGCCGATGCCGATGGCGGTACTGGAAAAATCACTCAGTTCTTTGTCGCGGGCGCGGAAATTGGTGGCGTTCAGGTAGGGGAAAAGGTCACTGTAAAAGTCCGCCCCGTCCTGCTTGTAGTAACGCAGTTTGCCTTCGAGAATCAGGTTTTCGGATTCCAGCGGATGGGTATAGCGGAATTCGAGGTTGTCGGAACTGATCCCCCAGCTGTCCGCGTAGCGGCGATATTCACTCTTGATCGCGGCGCGGTAGGGCAAGCGGTATTTCGCGCGCAACGCCACTGCATCGCTGTTGCGTGTAGTGGGATACAGCTCGGCCTGGTAACTGAAACCGGTGCCGGAGTTTGGGTCCAGGTAGCGCACACTGCGATAGGGATTATTCAGGAAGCCTTCATCGGCCACCGTTTCCACACTGACCTCGGCAATCAGTTTGGTGGTGAGAATCTGGCTCCAGCCGAGAGAGTAGCGACGGTGCTCGGCCTGCTCGAGAAAGTTCTCGTCGCCGTTGCGCATCACATCATCGCTGCCGAGACTGACGCGCATGGACAGGTTGCTGAGATCACCAAAGAAATCCTGGCTGATGCCAAATCCGACGGTCTCCGCCTGGTAGTCGTTTTCGCTGGAATTGGTGTAGCTGAGACTCATGGTGGTTTTTTCCACCAGGTAGTCGGCGCCCAGGGAAAACTCGTCGCGCTGCTCACTGTAGGGACTGGCAGTGGCCTGCACATCGATGGAGGCACCGGAAATCATGTCCACATAGTAATTGGCCGAAAGGGAAACCTTGTTGCCAATGTTCTTGCGCACCAGCACTGATGGGCCATCAATGGTGACACCGCCACCACTGTAGGCGTGATACATGGTGTCGGCGCGCTCTTCTGGCAAAACCGCGCTGTTTGTAGTTGTCGCGAACAGTGCAACAGCCAGCAGGCCGAGCAGTTTCTTAAGATCAGTTACAGCCACAACCGCCCCCGGAACCGCCTTCCGCGCCCCGCGCAGCCTCACGCGCTTCGTACACATGGTTCATATAACCCGCTGCCACCGGATCCCGTTCAAAGCTCATGATCGGGTCCGCCAGGTAATGCCGCTCATAGGGCTTTACCCAGGGATCCGGCATCATGGTTTCACAGCCTGCCAGCAACAAAAGTGGCAACAGCAGAAGCGCGCGCTTGTACATGGCTTATTCCCGGATCAGTTCCTTGATGATTTTCTTGTATTCCGCCTCGTCGCCGCTGCGGTAGCCCTTGTGCACGTAGCGCACCTTGCCGTCGCGATCGATGAATACGGAGCTCGGCATGGCTTCCACGCCGAACAGCTTGCTCACATCACTCTGGGAGTCGAACAGTACCGGAAACTCCACCGGAATCTTGTTCAGCATCGCCTGCGCATCTTCGCGGTTGGCATCGACATTGACACCCCATACCTGGAAACCCACGGGCTCGTAGCGCGCGTGCAGGTCATTGAGCAGCGGCATCTCTTCGCGGCAGGGACCACACCAGGAAGCCCAGAAGTTCAGCATGATCACTTCACCGCGCTGTTCGCTCAGTTTGAGGTTGCCGTCTTTCAGGGACGCGAGGGTGAAATCCGCTGCCGGGACATTGGCGGAAGCGGGGGCGCCCGCGAGCAGGGCGGCACTGGTGCAGAGAGCGGCAATCAGTTTACGCATTGGAATTCTCCGGTTTTCTCAGTTGTTTTTCTGTGAAATTCACTGCGGTCAGAAATAAATGGAAACACCCAGCTGGGCGGAAAGGTTGTTGGTGGTAATCGGCTCACCAAAAATCTCGTGCTCGAAAATGTGGTCGCGCACATCAAAACGCAGCGTCAGCCAGTCCTTGGTCAACATGCGCACCCCCACCCCGACGTTGTAAGTGAAATACTCTTCGTCGGCGAAGCTGGTATTGCCGATTCCACCGATCAGGTAAAGGTTGCTGTTCAGCGCCCACCGATCGAGGATAAAGATTTCGCCGGGCAGGAAATTCCAGGCCAGAGACAGGTTGTACAGGCTGAGGTCGCGCTCGTCTTCGGTCAGCAGCGGGGCAGATCCACTCAGGCGCTCATAGCTGGACTCGCCCAGTTCGGTCTGCGCGTAGGCGGCCTCCATAAAGAAATCTTCATTGATGTGGTAGGCCAGGCTGCCGCCGATCATGCGGTTACTGCCGAAATCCTCCACGCTCATGATACCGCCCCAGTAGACGGTAACTTCAAAGTCCTCGCTGTCGATTTCCGCCTCGCGGATTTCACGACGCTCCAGATCCGGCGAGATGATCTCGTCAATCGTCGTATCACCCTGAGCACAGGCAATATTGGCGAAAGAAGCACTCGCGGCCAGCAACAGGCCAGCGAGTGTTACATGAATACGTCGAAGCCCAGTTTCCACTCGACTATCTCCTGATTATTTTCCCGCGAGGTGAGCAGGTAGTGATTGGCAACTTCCGCGCGCAGGGCAAAGCGGCGGGACAAGTGGGTGGTGACGCCGATGCCGCTGAGCATGGTGGTGTCCTGGCGGTCTTCCGTGGCGACGATGGTGGCGTTGGGCGAGGTGATATTGATCCCGGTACCCAGCATGAAATACGGCGAGAGCCGCCATTCCGGAAACGGCTTGTGTAACAGAGCGACCTGGTAGGTCTGGCTATCGGAATAGGCACCGATGGTTTGCGCAGCGCGCAGCTCCGCGGAGAGATTGCCGGTAAAGCGGTAACCCAGTGAAATCCCCAGCGAATTCGCACCTTCGAAGTCACCGTAGGTAAAGCCGAAGCGCACGCCGCGGTCGCGGGCGTCATCTACGCCGGGGGCGGGTACCACCACCCGTTCACCTTCCGCACCGTACACCGCATCCAGGTCGGCAATTTTTGCCCAGCCCATCTTGCCGGTGCGGGTCATGACCTTGACCCAGTCGGTGCGGCGCTTCAACAGCCATAACGGCTCGCCGTATTCCACCACCTGGTCGATGACATATCCGCGCCCGGGGCCGGTATACAGGTTCAGGAATTCAGCACCCACAAATACTTTTTCGGTGTCGAAGGGGAGCTGCTGCGGTGCGCGATCACCAAACTGCTGTGCGGAGAAACTCTCGGTTACCGGGGTTTCTCCGCTTGCCTGTTCTTCCGTGTCTGTCTGCGCCTGGGCCAGGGAAACACTCAAGAGTCCTGCCAGCAATAGCGCCAAATTGGAAATCCTGTTTCCGGGCTGCCTGTTCATTGTTCAGTTGACCGGTGCATCAAAGGGGTTGTTGTAATACTGCGCACCGATATCCAGCCACTCTGAAATCAATCGCAATTCCGCTGCGGACAGCGCACCTGCGTGGACGCCGCCCGCTTCAAAGACGCGGAAGAAGCGACTGGCGTTGGCGCCGGCCGTATCCATGATCCGCTCAATGTCGACGGTAACCATAACAGGAATCGGGTTGCCATCGGCATCCAAAATCAGCTCACCGTCCTCATCGGTCTCGAACACCAGGTTACCGTCGTCATCGGTATCCTGTACAAGCACATTCTGTACCGCTCCGTCGCGCAGCTCCTGGGTGGGGTTATCGAAGATCAGCTCCACATAGGAGGTGCTGAAATTGGTGTTCACCCCGGACTGGGAGGCGCTCAGGTCCAGCTGTCCCGGCGGCACCTGTGCCATGCCGGCGGCATCGCGGTTGCTGTGGCAACTGGTACAGGTCTGATCATCGATCACGTTGCCCATGGCATCGGTGATCTCCCGCGGCAGATCCCAGATCGGCTGGATATGCTCGGGGTAGTGTATGACGGTGCGGCAATCCGCAGTCCACTCACTCTGGCAGGCGAGACTGGTGGGCGCCGGGGTCGGCAGATCGCTGGTCAACAGTTCACTGCTCGGGTCTTTTTCCCGCAGCGCCGGGTCGGTCCACAGGTCGGCAAATTTCAGGTCGCCATCCAGAACCGGATGGCCGGCCACCCGCGCCATCAGCTGCGCCATGGTCTCTCCCATATCCGCAGTAAGTGCCGGCTCGGTGTTGGCGAACGGAGCGGCGCTGGTGGGCGCACCTGCCCACGCGGATTCCGGTTCTTTGTCGGTACGGCCGTGGGGTACCTCGCTGTCGCCGCTGTGACAGCCCTGGCATTTGCGGATCTCACCGGCGCGGAATTGCAGCCAGTTATTGTGGCGACCGACGATGCGACGGCCGTTGGCATCCACCACGGAAATAGCCAGTGGCATGTCCGCCGGGACCTTAACCCGCACCGAGCCGTCGGGCTGGATCGGGGTATAGCCGATGATTTCACGCATCAGCTGGGCGCGGCTGCGACCGAAAGCGGAGCGATCGAAATCGAGGGTATCGCGATCGGGAACACCCACCGCTTTGACAACCCGCAGGAATCGCGCCGGGCGTTCTGCGGCAGTGGTCTGCAGCGGATCCGCCAGCGCCGCTATATCCACCGCGGCAACACCGTCGAAATCGTACACACTGCGAATATCCAGAATCGCCATGCCCTCATCGAACAGGTCGCGGTCGATATCGATCCCGGGAATCGGCTGGGGGATAAATTCCGCAATCGGGCGGGTATCCGCGGTGACCGCCTCGCTGATCATCTGCCCTTCAACCGGCTGGATGATCGGACGCTGGGTGCCCTCGCGATAGTCGTAAATCCACAGGCCGTAGAGGGGATCCGCAGGCACGATGTCCGGTGTCGCCAGCCACTCGTCGGTGCAGGGTTGCGGCAGCTCGGTTTCCGGATCGATCACCCGGCACTCACTCCAGCTCACCAGCAGGCGGCTGGTACCGTCGTGGAATGCCCAGGCATTGGCAAACAGGCCGTGGGGTGACAGGCCGCCGTCGGTAATCACCTGCTCGACGGACAGGGATTCCTGCCCCTGCAACACGCCCTGCTGTTCGGGCTCGCTGTAGGCCTCGGTAAAGTTTTCCGCATCGATCACCACCATATCGCCGCCGTAGGTAATCCCCTCCGGCGCGCGCAGGGTGACGAGTATGCGTCCGTCCGGCATCTGCTGGGGTTTGCTGAAGGCGGCGGGAATCGGGTCCGGCCCACTGCCGGTGCCAGTGGCCTGGCTGTGGTAGCCGTAGTGGAACTGCAGGTCGGTGCCATCCGGCTTGACCGTGTAGAGGCTCAGCCGATCCACTCCACCCATATTGTCCCAGCGACTGAACAGGATGCGGCCATTGAACAGCACGGTGGGGGACAGATCGTGACTCTGGTTGTAGGAAATCTGCTGGATATCGGTGCCGTCCGCTTCCATCACATGCAGCACGAAGGCGGGCTCGTCGAGATCTTCTGCCAGCGCGGAGAACTGCGGCTTGTTGTCATCGAGCAACAGTGCCCGTGAGCGACGCTGGCGGGTGGAAGTGAAAACAAGGCGGCCATCCGGGAGGAAAGCCGGGGCGATATCGTCTCCCTCCTCGGCAATCAGGTCGGACTGGATGGCGCGGGTCAGCTGCGCGGTTTCAAAATCGTATAGCCAGATATTCCAGCTCGGCTGCTCGTCATCGTCGAGCCCTTCGATATCCGGCGCACGCATGGCGAAAGCGAGTTGCGTGCCATCGGCGGATACGGCCAGATCTTTTACGTCATAGCCGCCCTCGAACACGACACCGGCCTCTTCATCACTGACAAAAAGGTTTTCAGTAAGCACACGCTCGGGGGCCGAGGCGGTGGCGCGATCGCGCATCACCAGTTCAGCACCGGGATTGAAGGCAGAGGGCGCATAGAGGTCGCTGGTCACCAGCATATCGTCTTCGTCGCGGTTCAGCGTGCGACGAACATAGACTACCGGGTAGTCCACGACCACCGGATCCTCAGCCTGATCACCGCCACCGAGGCCGGAGCTTCCACCGCTGCCACCGGAACAACCGGCGAGCAATAGCAAAGCCGCAAGCCCACCGGCCAGCGTATAGAATTTATTCAAGAAAATACCCTCAATTTGGCTTGGCCCTTACCGCATTTTTATTCGTTTCGCAGTGGTTACTCACCGTCGTCGCGGCACCATAACTGGACTAACGTCCCACATAACAGGGCAAGCGTAATGGGTGCGATTCTCTCGGTTGACCCGTGTTGTCTCAAGCGGTGCACACGGTTTTTGCCAACCAGAACACGGTTTAAATTTTTACCGCTAGCCAATCACTCCACTTTCTTTAGTATCAGTGACCGGTCTCAAGACATAAAAAATACTGCGCTGGCATTACCCGCGTGGTAAAGAACCTTACGCGAACCAGCCCATGAAAATAAAATCGCCCGCTGCGCGCATGCTGCTCGCGGCGACCGCCTGTTTCAGCGCCTCGCTCAGTGCAATTGCTGTTGCCGATCCGCAAGAGCAGGCCGCGCAGATCCACAGCCGTATCACCGGAGTCAAACCGAGCGTCGATGTCCTCAAGGCGATGGCAGAGGATATCGCCAATGGCAATGCCGGTTCGGCAGCCTACCGGGCGATGGAAAACGATGCCTTCTACGATGTGACCCTGAAAAACCTGGTCACCCCCTGGACCAATCGCGATGGGGACAACTTCGCCCCGCTAAACGATTACACGGCGACGGTGATCGGCATGGTGCGCGACGAGGTGGATTTCCGGGAAATCCTTTCCGGTGACATCATCTATACCGGTGCTTCCGGCCTCGGGCTGCCCAGCTACAGCAATAGCGATAACGCGCACTATGCCGCTCTGGAGCAGAGCGGCTACCCGCTGCAGACCGCCCTCGAACGCCACACCCAGTCATCGGTAACCGGCCTGCCCGGGGATGCGACTGCCGGTGTGATGACCACACGAGGCGGAGCCAAAGCTTTCTTCTACGCGGGCACCAACCGCGCCATGTTCCGCTTCACCCTGATGAATCACCTGTGCCGCGACCTGGAACAGGTACACGATACATCGCGCCCACCGGATCGCATCCGCCAGGATGTCAGCCGCAGTCCCGGTGGTGACAGCCGCGTGTTCCAGAACAACTGTGTGGGCTGCCACAGCGGTATGGACCCGATGGCCCAGGCATTTGCCTACTACGACTACGTGTACGACGTGGACAACGACCCTGCCGGGGAAGACGGCCAGCTGGACTACAACCGCAGCGGCGATACCGACCCCGCGACCGGCACCCGGGTAAAGGCCAAAAACCACATCAACAGTGCCACCTTTCCCTACGGTTTCGTGATCCCCGATGACAAATGGGACAACTACTGGCGCGAGGGACCAAACATGCATCTGGGCTGGAGCAGCGCGCTGCCCGGCTCGGGCAATGGCGCCAAGTCCATGGGACGGGAACTGGCCAACAGCGAGGCCTTCGCCCAGTGCCAGGTCACCAAAGTATTCGAGCAGGTCTGCCTGCGCGCACCAGAAGACAGCGCAGACCGCAATCGCATCGCGAGCATGACCGACAGCTTTACCGGCAACGGCTACAAGCTGAAGCAGGTCTATGCAGACGCTGCGGTTTACTGTGCGGGGGAATAATGCAATGAACTATGAATCCGCTGGCACACTCAAGTCGCTGCTTCTGACCGCTGCAAACCTGCATGCTTTGATTACACGGCCGCAGCTGAAGAAAACCGTACTGTTATCCACCGTGCTCGGCTCCGCACTGCTCGTCGCCTGTTCCGGCGGCAGCGGCCAGTCCACCGAGACCCTGCCCAACACCAATCCGGATTCCGGCGATACCAGTTACTCCGGCCCCGCTCCGGAAAATGAAGACGTCCAGAATTACAAACGCTATATCTGGGACAATCTCGCCGCGGAAAATCGCTGCGGTAGCTGTCACGTCGAAGGCAACCAGAGCCCGCGCTTTGTGCGCAGCGACGATATCAACCTCGCCCACGGCGAAGGTCGCGACCTGGTAAATCTCGGCAGCCCGGAAGATTCGCGACTCGTCACCAAGGTGGTCAGCGGCCACAACTGCTGGCTGGCAAATGCAGATACCTGCGGTGAGATCATCACCAACTACATCGAGGAATGGGCCGCAGCGGCGGGCTCCGTAGCAAGCACCATTACCCTGACGCCACCCACCGAGCGCGAAGTAGGCGCCAGCAAGAGCTTCCCCGCATTCAGCGGCAATTTCGCCACCACCGTCTATCCGCTGCTGCAGGAGTACTGCGCAAGCTGCCACAGCGAAGATGCGGAAACCGCGCAACAGCCCTATTTCGCCAGCAGCGATATTGACCAGGCCTACGAGGCATCCAAGGCGCGGATGGATCTGGATAACCCGGAAAATTCCCGCTTTGTGGTTCGCCTCGGCAATGACTTCCACAACTGCTGGAGCGACTGCGCCGAAAACGCGGACACCATGGCCGCAGCCATCAGGAACTTTGTCGACGGTATCGCGGTAACGGAAGTGGATCCAAACTGGGTCACCAGTAAGGCGCTTTACCTGACCGACGGTATCGTCTCCAGCGGCGGCGGCCGTATCGAGAACAATGCCATCGCCCTGTACGAGTTCAAGTCCGGTAGCGGCACCACCGCCTACGACACTTCCGGGGTCAATCCGGCCATCGACCTCAGCTTGTCTGGCGATGTGGAGTGGCTCGGCTCCTGGGGTATCCAGCTGAATGGCGGCAAGGCTCAGGCGTCCACTACCAGCAGCAAACGCCTGTTCGATACCCTCACCGGCACCGGAGAGTATTCCATCGAGGCATGGGTTGCCCCGGCCAATGTGGTACAGGAAGGTCCGGCGCGGATCGTCACCTATTCCGGTGGCAACGATATCCGCAACTTCACCCTCGGCCAGGCGATGTACAACTACACCTTCCAGAATCGCAACGACGCCAGTACCGATGCCGATGGCATGCCCGCGCTGATTACCGACGATATGGCCGAGCGCGCCCAGGCAACTCTGCAGCATGTGGTGGCCACCTTCGACCCGATCAACGGCCGCCGCCTGTATGTAAACGGCGAGTTCACTGGTGATGCAGATCCGGTTGCGGCGGGGCTGCTGTCCACCTGGGATGACACTTTTGCCCTGGCACTGGGCAGCGAGGTGTCCGGGGACAATGTATGGCAGGGCTCCATCCGCCTGCTGGCCATCCATTCGCGGGCACTGACCCAGGACGACATCCTGACCAACTACGAAGCGGGCGTGGGTGAAAAATATCTGCTGCTGTTCAAGGTGGAGGAGCAGACCGGTGTCCCCCAGGGCTACGTAATGTTTGAGGTTCAGCAGTACGACAATCACGGATACCTGTTCAGCGAACCCAAGTTCATCTCCCTGGAAGATGGTGTCTCTCCCGACGGCGTGATCATTCGGGGCATGCGTATCGGTATCAACGGTCGCGAGGCGGTTGTCGGTCAATCCTGGGCGAATCTGGATACTACGGTGACCGCGGCGGAGTACGATGCGGAAACCGGCCAGCAGCTGTCTCCGCTGGGCACCATCATTACCCTGGAAAAAGGCCCCACCGCGGATGAGTTTTTCCTGACCTTCGAGCGTCTCGGCAACGAGGAATTCGTGCGTGTCGAGGCTACGCCGGCAGCGCCCGCGGCACCGGCTGACCTGACGCCGCAACCGCGCATCGGTATCCGCCGCTTCGAGCAGATTCATGCGGCGCTGTCCGCAGCGACCGGGGTTTCCAGCACGCACCCGGCTGTGGTGGAAACCTGGCAGAAGGTAAAACAGCAGCTGCCGGTGGAAGCAGATATTCGCGGATTCCTCGCGGCTCAGCAGATGGGTATTACCCAGCTGGCGGTGAAGTACTGCAGCACGCTGGTGGACGATACCAGTGCCCGCGCCAGCTATTTCCCGGGCTTTAACTTCTCGGCCGGTGCCGGCGAAGCATTCGATACTGCCGCTGAGCGCGCGCAGGTGATCGATCCGCTGCTGGAAAACCTGCTCGGCCGGCCGATTGCCTGGCCCGCTGCGGTGGGCGGCCACACTGCACAGCTGGCCACGGCACCCGATGAGAGTGCGGTGCGTGCGGAGCTGGAGAGTCTGATCGACACCATGACGGCGTGCGGCAGCGGCTGCGACGCGGATCGCACACCCACCACCGTGAAAGCCACCTGCGCGGCGGCGATGGGTAGTGCGATGATTTTGATTCACTGAGCACTTCGTAGATTTTGTGCTCCGTAAGGGGTGGGTAACGCTTGTCCCTGGTGCGGAGTCTGCGGGGAAATGCTGCTTGCGATACGCAGAAAAGTTGTGAGCTATCCCAGGCAGCCGCACCGCAACACATTTTTATAAACGGACTAATCCGAATTATCGGGATCCCGGAACAGCCATGAGCAAGAAAAAACATTTTGGATTGGACCAACCACTGCGCCACCCGGACCACCATCGTCCGGTGAGCCGACGGGATTTTCTCGGCCAGGGTTTTCGCGCGGGTATGGCGACGGTGCTGGGCGGCTCAGTCTTCAGCCTGTTTGCCAATCCGCGCTCGGCGCAGGCGGCCCTGTCTTCAGATCTGGAGGCGATGCGCGCTACCTGCGGGGTGAGTGCCAACGGCGCAGGCAAGATTCCGTTTATCTGTTTTGATCTGGCGGGGGGCGCAAATATTGCGGGCTCCAATGTGCTGGTGGGCAAGCAGGGCGGGCAGCTGGATTTCCTCAGCACGTCCGGCTACAACAAACAGGGCCTGCCCGGGGACATGCTGCCGTCGCTGACAGATGCTGCGGGCAATTCCTTCGTCAACCGGGATCTGGGGCTCGCTTTCCACAGCGACAGCCAGATGCTGCGCGGCATCCTGGAAAAAGTGGCTGCGGGCACTGCCAACGCCATCAACGGCGCGGTGATTCCGGCACGCTCGGAAAACGACACCGGCAACAACCCCCACAACCCCATGTACGGCATCAACCGCGCGGGCGCCAATGGATCACTGCTCGCTCTTATCGGCTCCCAGACCAGCGAATCCGGTGGCAACTCCATGGCGCCGGCGGATCTGATCAACGCGGAAGTGCGTCCCACCAAGATCGACCGCCCTTCTGATGTAACCGGACTGGTCGATGTGGGAGACCTGGTGGGCCTGTTGAGCCAGGAAGATACGGTTGCGGTGATGGAATCCATGTACCGGATTTCCAATGCCAAGCTGGGCAAGGTCAACACCCGGGTGAGCAACGATGCAGTGATCAAGGATCTGGTGAAATGCGGCTATATGAAAAGTGCCGACCTCGCCGATCGCTTCGGTAACCCCAGCGCACTGGACCCGGCCCTTGACCCGGATATCGTCGGGCCCGCGGGGATTTTCAGTTCCGATGAATTCTTCGGCGATCGCGAATTCCAGAAAGCCGCTTCCACCATGAAGCTGGTGGTCAACGGTTATGCCGGTGCCGGCACCATCACCATGGGCGGCTACGACTATCACACCGGCGACCGCGCAACCGGCGAGCTGCGCGACCTGCGCGCGGGTCGCTGTATCGGCGCCTGCCTGGAGTACGCCGCGCGCGTCGGCCAGCCGCTGATGGTGTATGTGTTCAGCGACGGCTCGGTTTTCAGCAACGGCATGATCGACGATTCCGTTGAGGGTCGCGGCAAGGGTGTCTGGACCGGGGACAATCAGCAGACTGCCGCTTCCTACTTCCTGGTTTACAATCCCGCCGGCCGCCCCACCCTGCTGGGCGGCACTGCCGACGAACAGGCGCGCCATCAGCAGCTGGGCTATATGCGCCCCTCGGGGGATGTGGAGACCGCTGGCAGCCCGGCCGCCAACAACGTCAACCAGCTGGTGCAGACGGTGGTACTGAACTACATGGCCCTGCACGGTGAACAGGGCAGCTTTGCCAGCCTGTTCCCCAACCACGGCCTGGGTAATGCCAGCCTGATGGACAGCCTGACGGCATTTGCGCCGATCCAATAACGCGATTACCTGAAAAGAATTAACGATGTCCCTCGCCCGTATTTTTGCCCTGCTTGCCAGCCTGTTGTGCACCGGCCTCTCCCACGCTGAAGCGCAGCAAGATGGCTGGCACTATGACAAGCAGGCGATTATGGGCACCGAGGTGCACCTGCAGTTCTGGCATGAAAACGGGACAACCGCCGAGACCATCACCAATGCGGTAATGGAAGAATTTCGTCGCATCGATGCCGCGCTCTCGCCGTACAAGGAAAACAGCGAGCTGTCCCGGGTAAACCGACAGGCCGGACAAGGGCCTGTGGATATCTCGCAGGAACTGGCATCGATTTTGGATAAGTCCCTGTGGTACAGCAAAAAGACCCAGGGCGCTTTTGATATTACCTATGCCACCCTGGGCAGCCTGTACGATTTTCGCAAAGGTGAAAAAGCGGATCAGGAAACCACGCAAGAGCTGTTACCCTCGGTCAACTACCGGCATATCAGTCTCGACCATGACAACCACAAGCTCGCATTTTTAGACAAACGTACCAAAATCGATCTCGGTGGAATCGCCAAGGGTTATGCGGTGGATCGCGCCGTGGCAATTCTGCAACAGTACGGTGTGCAAAATGCCAGTGTCAGCGCCGGCGGCGATGCACGACTTCTGGGTGACAAGCGCGGCAAGCCCTGGCTGATCGGTATTCGGCACCCCCGCGACCGGTCAAAGAATGCTGCGGTGATTCCCCTGGAAAACACCGCCATTTCCACATCGGGGGACTACGAGCGCTTTTTTATCGACAGCGATGATCACCGGGTGCACCACATTTTCAATCCGGCTACGGGCAAACCCGCAGAAACGGATTCCAGTGGCAACGCCAGCGATAGCAACAAGCTGATCAGTGTCAGCGTGATCGGCCCGCAAGGATTTGATACGGACCCGCTTTCCACCAGCGTATTCGTGCTCGGCAAGCAAAAAGGCATGGCATTGGTCGAAGGCCTGCCCCAATTTGAGGCAATTGTTATCGACGCCAATCACCGGATGTTCTTTACCAGTGGGCTGCAACAGTAATTGCCAACTTTGTCACAACCGGAACGAGGCATCGTGACATAATCGTCCACCCAGCGACCAAGGAGTTTAAGGTTTCAACATGTTTTCCCCGCGTCATCTCGGCCCGATTCTGGCCCTAATTTCCCTGATTTTTGCAGGTGGCACTGCGGCCCAGAGCGAGGACTTCCCCGAGGGCGACCTGGAGAGTCTCAAGCGCGAGGTGCTGAAACTGAACCGGGACCTGCTGGTGCTGGAAGAAGACCTGATATTCCCGGCACAGAGCCAGGTGGCGGTATACCTGTCCATGGACGTGGGTCACTTCTTTGATCTGGACTCGGTCAAACTGCATATCGACAACAAACTGGTGGAAACCCACCTGTATACCGATCACCAGAAAAAGGCTCTGTTCCGCGGAGGCATACAGCCCCTGTTCAAGGGCAACCTCAAATCCGGCGAACACACCATCACCGCCTTCTTTACCGGTATCGGCCCAGAACAACGGCCTTACAAACGCGCCGCCACGCTGGAACTGGCCAAGACCGATGAACCCGCCGTGATCGAATTGCGGATTTCCGATTCCGGCGGCAAGCAACAGCCGGAATTTACCGTCGTTCAGTGGCCCGCCCCCTGAGGCCGCCATGTCGTTCTCCGCTGTTATCAGAAAATCTCCGCTGGCACTGACCCTGGCCGCCATCGTCGCCAGCGCACCGCTGTGCGCCAGTGCCGAGGACACGAGCGAAGACAACGGCCGCGCCGAGGAAATCGCAGAGCCCGCCGCCAGCACACAGAAATTCCAGCAGGCGCAGGATATGCGCTACGGAGCCGCGCTCTACCACTACTTCCAGGGCAACACCTTTGATGCCCTGAGTACCCTGATGGTCTCCGATCTGCGCGATGATCTTGTCCATCACAAAGACAACGCCGATTTAATTCGCGGCGGTATCAGCCTGGCCTTCGGACTGGAGCGCCAGGCCGCGGCACTGTTTGAACAGCAGTTGCAGAAAACTGCGGATGACAGTAATCGCCAGCGGATCGCGCGCTTTCGCGAGATTGCCTGGCTGAAACTGGCGGAACTCAATTACCGCCAGCAAAACTGGGATACCGCGGCGCTGCAGCTGGAAAAGTCCGGTGCAATGCACCAGTCCGACCTGCCGCTCAATCTCGCCATCCGCAGCGGCGACCTGGAACAGGCGCGAACCCTGCTGGACATGGCCACGCTGCCGGTTGCGCAACAGGTGCTGGGCCACAGCAATCTCGCCGCCGCTCTGGCGCGCCAGCAACAGCTTTCCGCGGCAGCCGATGAATACCGTTGCGCTGCCGAACTGGTAGAGCAGTATCCTGATGCGGATGACGAGCTGCGCATCCTGCGCGACAAGGCGCGCATTGGCGCCGGCTATGCTCTGGCCCTGAACAATGACTACGCCGGCGCGGCACAGGAATTCCAGAGCGTGCGCCTGGACACGCCCTGGTCTCCCCAGGCGCTGCTCGGCCTGGGCTGGGCTTCGGTCAACGGGGAGGAATACCAGCGTGCGGTAGATGCACTGAGTTACCTGATCCAACAGAATCCGCTGTCGCCCGAAGTACAGGAAGCGCTGCTGGCACTGCCATTCAGTTACGAAATGCTGCGTCGCCCGAAACTGGCCCTGAAGGCCTATGAGACGGCGGAGCAAAAGTATCTGCAGGCCCTTGGCGACCTGGACAACCTGTACCAGGCATCCGATCGCCTGCAGTTTGCCGAAATCGATGTGGAAGAGAATATCGATCTGCGCCGTTACGGCTGGCTGGAAGACGCGAGAACCCCAGCGTTCATGCGCATCAACCGCAAATACCTGCAGCAGATGATGCAGAGCGACCGCCTGCAGTTGCAGTTGTCCGAGTTGCGCGACCTGCGTCACCTCAAGCAGGTGCTGGAGCAGTGGCAGCAGCGACTGCCGGAGTTCGATAATTTGATCGACGAGCGCGAACAGCGCCGTATCGCCATTGTCCAGCAACACGACAGCGCGCAGTACGATCAACAGGTGCAGATTGCCGAGCAGGAGCTGGTGACCCTGAAAGCGAGCCTCGCGCGGATCGAGCAACAGCAGGATGGCCTCGCGATGCTGGCAGCGGCAGGGGGCGAGAACGCAGAGTTTCTGGATATGCTGCGCGCTGCGGAAGCCCGCTATCAAAACCTCAGTAATGCCGGAAAAACCAGTAACTACCAGCGCCAGACCCTGGCCCGCGCACGCGGCATTCTGCAGTGGCAGGCGGCCGAGCAATATCACGAAAACCTGTGGCAGAAACGCAAGTCCATCGCAACGCTGGAAGAACAGCTGATCGACGCTGCACGCCGCCAGCGCAGCGTCGCCCGCATCGCCGCGGAGGCGCCGCAACTGAACCTGCTGGCCAACGGTATAGACAGTGCCGGCCAGCGCATAGCGCAGCAAAGCAACGCCATCGAGCGTGCCAGTGCAGCGATAGAAGCAAGTATCCGCAAGGACATGCGCACCGCGCTGGACGAAGCCAAGATGCGGGTTGAGAAATATATGGCGCACGCGCGCCTGTCCATTGCGCGCATCCAGGATGCGGCGGTACAGGGAATGTATGACCTGCCCCCGCAGCTCCCCCAGGCAGAGGAGCAATCGGTAATCGAGTCCTTTTCGGCGGCAATGGAGAGCCCTGCGGCAGAGCCCGAAAATCCAGGTGAGGCAAACGCATCCCCGACGCAGGAAACTGACCGCCTTGAGCCTGTGAGTGAACCCCCTGAGCAGGCCACGCAAAGCCCTGTGCAGACGGAGGAAGAGTCGTGAAGTCCCTTTCGTCGCGCAATTACGTCCGCAATTTTCCCCATAAAAAAATACTCGCGCTGGCCGTTTGTGCCAGCGCACTGCTGGGCGGCTGTGCGAGCCAGTTTGAGGCCGGCACCACCCTGGCGGACCTGCCGACAACCAACCTCGCACCCGAGCCCTATGTGGTCGTACCCAAGGTGGAGTTGCCGGAACTGATCGAGAGCTATGAAAACGCGCTCGCTTCCAATACCGATCCAAAGACCCGTCGCCAGATCCAGCTGCGCCTGGCAGACCTCAATATGGAACGACTGGAACAGCTGCAGGAAGATAACCCTGAAATGGCAGTGGCCTATGGCGAGGCGGTGCGGCATTACGAAGCACTACTGCAGACCTCCGCAGACGACGACTACCTCGCCTATCGACTGGCCCGCGCACGCTCCCTGGATGGCAATACCCAGGGTTCGCTGGCGGCGCTAGAAAACATTGTCGCCACCGCACCAGAGTCGCCGTTTATTGCCGAGGCGCTATTCCGCCGCGGCGAAGCCGCGTTCGGACGCAAGAATTATCGCGCTGCAGAACAGGACTTCGCAGCGGTGCTTGCCCAGGGCGATACCCCGTTTGCACGCAACGCACGCTATATGCTCGGCTGGAGCCAGTT
Organism: Microbulbifer sp. YPW1; assembly: GCF_013367775.1. NCBI lineage: Bacteria > Pseudomonadati > Pseudomonadota > Gammaproteobacteria > Cellvibrionales > Microbulbiferaceae > Microbulbifer > Microbulbifer sp. YPW1. The sequence continues at coordinate 1,790,155 of NZ_CP055157.1, read as the reverse complement.
CAAGGATGCCCGCTACCGGGATTCCAGCGAGACCTTCCTGGTTCTGATGGATGATCTGCTGGCAGAAAACCAGCCGCTGTCACGCCCGCTGGATCAGCTGGAAAAAGGCGATCGCCGGCTGGCAGATGACACCTTGCGTGTACTCGCACTCGGCTTCAATTACCTGGGCGGTGCCGAGGTGATCGAGTCCTTTACCCCCGAGTCCGGACCCCGCTCCTACCACCACCAGCTGTATCGCGGTCTCGGTGACTGGTACGCGGAAAGCGAGCGCTATCGCGACGGTGCACAGACCTTTCTCGCATTCGTGGAGCGCTACCCGCAGAGCCACGAGGCGCCGCACATGCATGTGCGCGCGGTAGAAATTCTGCAGCAGGGGAATTTTCCCAGCGAGGTCATCCCGGCCAAGCGCGCGTTTGTTACCCGCTACGGTATCCGCAGCCAGTACTGGGCTGCGGCGGACGATGGCCAGCGCGAACAGCTGAAATCCCAGTTGAAACCCTGGCTGGAGGAACTGGCCCGATTCGATCACGCCCGCGCCCAGGCACTCGCCCTCGAAAGCTCCAAGAGCAGGGGCAATTCCAAGGCAGCAGCCAAGGCATCGCGGGATTCCCGCGCGGCCTTCCTGAGCGCTGCAGCACTGTACGGAGAGTTCACCCAGACATTCCCGGACGACGAAAAAACCCCGCAGCTTACCTTCCTGATGGCGGAAAGCCTGAACGAAGCGGGCCAGTATGCGCAAGCCTTTGGCGCTTACCGACGGGTGGCCTGGGACTTTGCCGAGGAAACCGGCAAGGTGCCCGCGGAAGCCACCGAAGCAGGTTACGCGGCCATCCTGATGGCCGGGGCAATGCACAAGCGGGAAAAGCACCCGGAACAGGCCAACCTGTGGCTGGACAGGAAAACCGAAACCAGCCTGCGCTTTGCCGATACCTGGCCGCAGGATCAGCGCGCACTTGCGGTGCAGCTTGATGCCGCACACAACCTGTTTGAGCAGTTTCGTCACGCCGAAACCATTGCCGCGGCGGAAAAAGCCGCGGGCTGGCAACCGCCCCCCGACGCCAAGCAGCGCCGCAGTATCCTGATGCTGCTGGGGCACAGCTATTTCGAGATCGACAACTTCGCCGCCGCGGAGACTGCCTATACCCAATTGCTCGGCGGTATGGCCTCTACGGATCCGGAATACCTGAACACCCGCGACCGCTTGCAGTCCTCTATTTACAAGCAGGCCGAGATCATTCTCAAGCAGGTGCACCTGACCACCGACAGCATGGAATTCGTGGCGCCCACGGAAGAAGCCATTGCCTTGTTGTTACGGGTGCGCGACAGCGGCCGCTCGTCCATTGCCGCCACCGCCCAGTACGATGCCATTACCCAGCTGGTACGCCTGCAACGCTGGCCCCAGGCGCGCAGCGAACTGGCCGACTTCCGCCAGCACTACCCGGAGCACAAGCTGACACCTTCGCTGGCGGCGAAAGCGGTGGCGATTTATCAGGGACTGGATATGCCCGACGCCGCTGCCGGCGAGCTGATGACCATGGCAGCCAAGGACCCCAGCCCTGCGGTACGTCGCGACTCCCTGTATATGGCCGCGGAGCTGTACCAGCAGTCCGGCAAGACCTCGCAGGCAATCGATGCCTACCGTCAGTACACCCGGCAGTGGCGCGAGCCCGCACTGCAGAATCTAGAGGCCCAGTACCAGCTGGTGACGCTGTACGGACAATCCGGCAACCAGCGCGAACGCAACCTGTGGATTCAGAGCCTGGCCGGCAACAAGGTTTCAGAACCGCGCGGCCGCTATCTCGCCGCTTACGCGCGCAATGAACTGGCGGAGCAGAGTTATGCGCGCTTTGCCCGGCTGGCCCTTACCCTGCCGCTCAAGCAGAGCCTGAAAAACAAGAAACAGGCCATGGAAGCCACCGTGGCGGACTACCGCAAGGTGCTGGAATTCGGCATTGCCGAATTCACCACCGCGGCCAACTTCCGCCTCGCCGAGGTCTATCGCCAGCTGAGCCGCGACCTGATGGATTCCCAGCGCCCCAACGGATTGGGGGCCCTTGAGCTCGAACAGTACGAAATCCTGCTGGAAGAGCAGGCCTACCCGTTCGAGGAGAAGGCCATCGAACTGCACGAGGCCAACGTCCAGCGCACTGCCGACGGTGTCTACGACGAGTGGGTGAAGAACAGCTTCTCGTCCCTGGAAAACCTGCTGCCGGCGCGCTATCGCAAACCGGAATCGACTGTGGAGTGGAGCGATGCGGCCTACTGACATGAAACGACTCTCACGTTTTGCCCACATTGCCGCCGCTGTCAGCTGCGCGCTGTTGCTGGCCGCCTGTGCGGGCAACCCGCCGACGCCGGAATTGGAAACCACCGAGCCCACCGCAGCGCTGGTGGATGAAAACGGCGAGCGCGTGTTGCGACCCAACCCCTACCTGGCGGAGCCCGCAGATGTCCCCGCCGCAGCGCAACAGGCAATTTCCCAGGCGCGCGCCCAGTTTGGCCAGCAACAGTACGTCGCCGCCGAGTCCACCATGCAGCAGGTGGTTGCACAGTGGCCGCAACTTTCCGGTGCGTGGCTGAACCTGGCCAAGGTTCAGTTGAAACTGGAACAGCCAGAATCCGCAGAGCGCAGCCTGCAGCAGGCCGTGGCCGCCAACGAAAACAATGTGTTTGCGTGGAACTCCCTGGGAGCACTGTTGCGCGACCGCGGCCGCTTCGAGGAAGCGCGCGAAGCGTACAGCAACGCGCTCGCGCGCTGGCCGGATTTTGCACTGGCCCACCGCAATCTGGGAATTCTTTACGATCTGTACCTGCACCAACCGGAACAGGCCTTGCATCACTACCGCGAAGCCAAGGCACTGGAACAAGAGGAAGACAGAGTACTGGCAGGCTGGATCATGGACCTGGAACGGAGGCTGTAACCCGTGAAAAGATTGCCAATTCTGCTGTTACTATGCGCCGCTGCAGCTACTGCGCAGGATGGTGAGGGTGAAATCATCACCCTGGAATCCACCATTATCGGTAGCCAGGAACAACCGAAAGTGTTGTACATCATTCCCTGGAAGCAGGCCAACAGCCTGGAAAAAATTGAAAGTACTATTCCCGATGCAATCAGTCATACATTCCGACATCAGGAGTATTCCGAGCTGAAACGAGAAATGGAATTGCTGCAGCCAGAAGAATCCGAAGAGTAGAAAGCAAAGCGCTCGACAGCAACGACTGCCATCCAGCGAAATAACCAAATTACGATTTCAAGGCCGGGTGCCTGGCAGCCGGTTTTATTCTTTTTTAACAACAAAAAATCTTTACGTCCCGGAGATTTGACCATGGAATTTTTCAACACACTGCTGCGTTTCTTTCAGACCGGCGGCCCATTCATGTACCCCATCGCCCTGGTACTGGTCATCGGTATTGTGCTGGTAGTGGAGCGCTGGGTATTCCTGTCCCGCGCCAAGCTCGCCAACCGCCGCGCCTACGGTCAGATCTTGCCCATGATGCAACAGCGCAACTTCGCCGCCGCGCTCAAATTCTCCCAGAACGAAAAGGCACCCATGGGCCAGCTCGTAGCCGCCGGCATTTCCACCGCGCAGCATGCGCGCAAGGATGAGAATATCGCGATGGCCATCGAAGAAAGTATTCTCGAAGCGGTACCGCGCCTGGAAAAGCGCACCAACTACCTGGCTACCCTCGCCAATATCGCAACACTGCTCGGCCTGCTCGGCACCATCATCGGCCTGATTGCAGCATTTACCGCGGTGGCCAATGCCGACCCCTCCGAGAAAGCCTCCATGCTCTCCTCCAGTATTTCCGTGGCCATGAACACCACGGCTTTTGGCCTTATCTCTGCGATCCCTCTGCTGCTGGCCTACTCCATGCTGCAGAACAAAACCAACGAGATTATCGACAGTCTGGAAATGGCCGGGGTGAAGTTCCTCAACCTGATTACCCTGACCCGTGGCCAGAAGGCAGACGCAGCAGCGCGCCCCGCGGCAAAGGCGGCGACTCCCGCGTAAACGGACATCCTCACACGAACGCGTAATCCGATAAAAAGTCAGATAACAAGAGAGAGCCATGGCTATCCGACGCAGGCTGGAAACCGATCCGGATCTGGACATCACCTCGTTTATGAGCCTGATGACCGTGCTGGTACCCGTATTGCTGCTGAATATGGTGTTCTCCCATATTTCTGTGCTCAACCTCAATCTTCCCGGATTGAGCGACGCCAGTGTGGAAGAACAGAAAGAAAACCGGCAACTGGAGCTGGTGCTGCGCGCCGATTACATCGACATCAACTATCCGGCGGGAATCCGTGTAAAGCGTATTTCCAACCGGGACGGCAAACCGGATTTCAAGCTGGTGTCCGATGTATTGCAGGAAGTGAAGCGCAGCCTGCGGGAAAAAGATATCGACAAGAAAGACCTGGTCATTCTCTCTGAGCCCGGCACGCCCTATCGCACCCTGGTGAGCGCCATGGATACCGCGCGCTCGTTCCGCGCGGTGGTAGCGGCTTCGGTGGTGGACGCAGAACTGTTTCCTCAGATTTCTCTCGGCGATGCACCCGCACCGGGTGAACAGGCCCAAGACCAGCTGGCAGGCAAGTGATATGAAAGCGACGATCGGCGGCAAGCTGAAAGGGCGCAAGCAGCGCCGGCATAAACAGACAAAACTGAACCTGGTTTCCCTGATGGATATTTTTACCATCCTGGTGTTCTTCCTGCTGGTGAACTCGTCGGATGTGGAAGTGCTGCAGGCGGACAAAACCATCACACTCCCGGAATCAACCTCCACCGAAAAACCGGAGACCACCACCGTAGTGCGGGTAAATGGCGATCAACTGCTGGTGGGCAACCGAATGATCGCAAAAGTAACCGACATCGCGGCGGATCAGGAGCAGATCAAACCCCTGCTGGATGAACTCAAATACCTGGCCAGCCGCGCCGAACCCCTGCCGGAAGACAAGCAGGCGGTGGGGCGCCCGGTGACCATTCTCGGCGACGAGGAAGTACCCTACGCGCTGCTTAAACAGATCATGAACACCTGCGCCGCTGCGGACTACCGGGATATCGATCTCGCTGTCACCCAGACGGCGCCACAGGACCCGGCCACACCGGCCGCCGGTCAATAGGGGAGGGGCGCAACTGTATGACGACTTTCGCTTCTCACTCTTCTGCCGCTGGCCGCTCCGCGCTGATGCCGTGGCACTACTACAACTCGGTTTTACCCTGGGCCTCGACCGAGGAAGAAGACCAGCGCTTTAAAAAATACCTGAAAAGCGGATTGGCCGCATTTGTGGTAATCGGTGCACTGCTCACTTTTATTCCGGCGCCGGAACTGACCCGGGAACAGGCGGAAAAGCTACCCCCACAACTGGCGCGGGTAATTCTGGAAAAGAAAGAGCTTCCCAAGCCGGTGGAAAAACCCAAGCCCAAGCCGGTGGAAAAGAAGCAGCCAAAACCCAAAGAGGCAATAAAGGAAAAACCGAAGCCGGTCGAAAAACCGAAACCCAAGCCGGAACCGATCAAGACGGTAAAACCGAAACCGCTTAGCGAGAAGGCGCCGGCCGCAGAGGTGGCCAAGGCTCGCGAAAAAGCAGCGAGTAGCGGACTGATGCAGCTGCAGGATGACCTGATGGATATGCGCGATAGCCTCGACGTCTCCGAAGTCGCCAGTGCCAACAGCCTCGCCAGTGGCGCCAGCAAGGCACAGAAGATCGACCGCTCGCTGATCAGTGATCAATCCAAGGCATCCAGCGGCGGCATCAATACCGGACAGCTGAGCCGCAATACGGGTGGCTCTGCATTGTCAGGTCGCGAAACTACCCAGGTGGAAGTGGCGCAAGCGACAGAAGCTGCCAAGGCCAGCACCAAGCAGGCGCGTCGCGAGCGCGGTACCCGCGGTGAGGAATCCATCCGTCAGGTCATGGAAGCCAATAAAGGGGCCATCTTTGCGATTTACAACCGAGCCCTGCGCCGTGACCCGACGCTCGCCGGCAAGGTAACGGTGAAGCTGGTCATCGAGGCCAACGGCACCATTTCTGCGGTGAGCCTGGTCAGTAGCGAGCTGAACAGCCCGGATCTGGAGCGCAAGCTACTGGCGCGTATCCGCCTGATCAATTTCGGCGCAGCCAATGTGGAGAAATCCACTTTGAATTATTCCATCGACTTCCTGCCGTCCTGACGGGCGGCAGCCCCATGGTTTAGAGGCAGCTCCTCAAGATCCCCCCCGATTTCGATGCCCGGCCAGCCCCGAAATATTGGCCGGGCCATCCTCGCCATAGATACCGAGCGCCCCGCCCCACCTTCCTGCGCACCCGCAAACCATTCTTTCCTGACATAACAGCCATTCGGCTGTGCAGTCTACCTACTGTCACCAATTAATCTTGATAAACACGCGCCAAATCTGATACAAAAGTCCCAACTATTTTGTGACGATCGTCACATAAAGGCGATCGGCAGCCGTATGACATGAATCAGACGTCGCCAGCACGCCGCTGAAGCCAAACATAAAAACAGGAAAGGACTTCACCCGTGGCCGATGAAGATCTTGGGCAGCGCCCGCAAACCGAGCTTCTGACCGATGTCTGGGAGAGCCGCAGTGAGTTGTTCGCAAAGCGCAAAACGGAACTGGCTCAACTGAAGATCGATGAGCTGATCAGCTCAGTGTTCAGTAACGGGCCTTTTTACCACTATGTGTTCGACCTTTACGACCTCGATCTTGTTTACGTTAGCCCCCAGATCGAGCAGATTCATGACCTGGACCTGGAAACCATCACCTTTCAGGATATTCTCGACCAGATACATCCGGACGATATGGATTTTGTCGCCCGTGCCGAGGCAACTGCCATCCGGATTTTCCAGGAGAAAATCAGCAGCGAAAAAATCACCGACTATAAGGTTTCCTACTGTTTCCGCTTTCGCGTCAAAGACGGCAGTTATCGGCTATTCAACCACCAGGCGATTGTTCTCAGCACTGACGCCCAGGGTGCCATCGGCAAGGCGCTGAACGTACACACAGATATTTCACACCTGGCCGCGGAAAATAATTACCGCATGTCTCTGATCGGCATGAACGGTGAACCCTCCTACCTGGATCTGGAGGTCGACGGCAGCCTGGAAAATGCAAAGCCCAGCCGCCCGGTATTCAGCGAACGGGAAATGTCAGTCATACGCCTGGTTGCCCAGGGGCTGACCAGTGCCGAAATTGGCAAGGAGCTGGCACTCTCTGAATACACCATCAAGAATCACCGAAAACGTATTCTTAAACGCGCCGGCTGCCAGAATATGAGCCAACTACTGGCTACCTGCATTACAGAAGGGCTGATCTAATAGATCGGACACACACGCCTGTTCGGCACAGGGTGTTTTTACCAAATATACCCAGCTGTTTTTTTGCTAACTTGCAAACTCGGTGCAAACGGAATTCGCATCAAAATAAAGACAGAACAAAAAGAAAAGGGCAGTACCCATGGGGGTAGACGAGTCGCAATTGGAATACAATCTTATTCAGCGTGCATGGCGCAATGTGCCGGATTTTTTCGCGCGACGGGATATCGTTTTACCACAGCGGCAACTGGATCAGTTCATTGCCGCCACTTTCAGCACCGGTGCATCCTATTACTATGTGCTCGATTTTCTGAACGTTGACCAGCCCATGTTTGTCAGCGATTCAATCGTAAAGATTCTCGGACTCACCCCTACCAATACCAGCATTCAGAACATCATCGAACGGGTACACCCGGATGATGTGGCGTTTGTTTCCCGTGCAGAAGAAGCGGCTATTACCATTCTCAGCCGGGATATCGGTATGGAACACGTCAAGAATTACAAGATATCGTACTGTGCGCGCCTGAAAACCAGGGATGGCAGCTACCGGCTGTTCAATCATCAGGCACTGATCCTGGCCACGGACGAAGCCCACGGTGTAGCCAAGTCTCTCGGCATCCATACGGATATCACTCACCTGACCACGATCAACAATTACAAGCTGTCCCTGTTGAATATATTCGGTGGCGAGAGTTACCTGAATATCGATGTATTCGATGAAAACAATAATCCCATGGCAGCGCTCTCTCCGTTTACTGACCGGGAAAACGATATCCTGCGCTTACTGGCCAAGGGAAAAACCAGCATCGCAATTGCAGACATCCTGAAAATATCCCCCAATACTGTTAAGAATCACCGGAAAAATATTCTCAAGAAGGCCGAGTGCAAGACTACCGGTCAGCTGATTTCAAAATGTATCAGTGAGGGGTTGATCTGATCGTCCGTCAGATGACCCAGCCGAAGAGAATGACCGGTGTTTATCAACGGTCATTGCCAAGCGGCAAGGAAGAGTGGAATGGCGTGACACCATTCACGCATTTGAGCTCGAAATGGCTATTGTTGAAAAGCGGAAGTGAGCGCAAGCTAACTCCTGAGCATGCCGGCCTCGTTTCTGTAGAGCCCAACCGGCAGGTATGGATACCGAGCTCACCAACAAATTTTCATCCTGTGAGTTGGTTTAGGCCGTAAGGTCCGCTCTGGGCAAGCCGGGACGCTTGCCACAGAGCATTTTTATTTGTGATCACCCTTCCTTTTCTTTGCCTTTCTTTATCTAGCGGTGCAATGAGAACTCTTCAGTTCAGGTCCACCGCGTACTGCCGCAAAATTTCCAGGGAAACCGTTTCCAGCGCTCGCACGTGGGTGCGCTGCAGGTAAACCCGCGGCGCCATATCCGCCTCATGGGCCTCCAGCCAGCGCGCCGCACACAGGCACCAGCGATCACCCGGATTAAGACCGGGAAAACCGAACTCTTCCACCGGGGTACTCAAATCATTGCCGCGCTCGCGGGAGAACTTGAGAAAGGCATCGGTCACTTCGACACAGACCGTATGAGAACCATAATCCTGATCATTGGTATTGCAACAGCCATCGCGGAAAAACCCCGTAAGCGGTCGAGTGCTACAGGCAATAAGAGGTTCACCGAATACATTTTTCGAATCGTGCATTTCCTGTGTGACGGCCATCTTCAAGTTTCCCTATGTTTCATCAGTCAGGTATATCGCCAGCCATAGTAGCGCTCTCCGCACACCAATTACAGGCGCTTACACCGGCGGGAATCACGCGCCAACCGGGTGCAGACCTGTGTTATCGTTGCGGGTCCTGTTGCCGCTGCAGCACCGTTGTTGGAAAAACGGTGATTGGCAATCGGCGGGCAGCAATAACAAAAAGAGTTCGATCAAGGAATTTCGACCATGAGTGATATTTACAACGCGCCCCAGGCCGATCTGGCCAGTGAACACAGCAGCGGTGCGGGCTCTATTCCCAAGGCACTGGAGGGGGACTATCAGGTCGCCATTGGCGATACCCTCAGCGAAGCCTGGAACCTCAGCAAGGGGAAAAAAGGTACCGTGTGGCTGGGTGTACTGTTGTACCTGGTTGCCTATATGGCAATCACCCTGGTGGCGACACTGCTTACCGGGGGCTCCTTTACTGATCCCGAAGCCAACCAGGGTGTGGGCGCACTCCTTGCCAACCTGCTCATCCTGCTGGCTAGCGCGCCGCTCAGCGCGGGCATGATCATGATCGGTATCAAGATCGCGCGCAATGAAGAGGTATCCGGCACCGAGGTCTTTGCCCATTTCGACAAGATCCTGCCACTGGCCGCGGGCATGATCCTGATGTATCTGCTCGTCACCCTGGGCTTTATCCTGCTGATCCTCCCCGGTATCTATCTGGCAATCGGCTACATCATGATGCTGCCGCTGATCGTGGACAAGAACCTGGGGCCCTGGCAGGCATTGGAAGTTTCCCGCAAGGCGGTAACCAAGCACTGGTTCCCGATATTCGGCTTTATGATCGTGATGATGCTGCTGTACGTTGCCGGCTTTCTGGCACTGCTCATCGGCCTGATCTGGGCGATTCCGACCCTCAGCATTGCCTACGGCATTCTTTACCGCAACATGTTCGGCGGCCACGAGACCAATCCGGAAATCTGATTTCCGCACTTGCAGCGGCGCCGCCACGGGCGTCGCTGATAGTCTCCCCGCCCCAACAATAGCAACCGCAGATGCACAATACCTCCGCCAGCACACCGCCACGGAACCCCGATGAGACAGATCTGGATACCCTGTACCAGATCGAAACACCTGAGGGGATCGACCTGACCGCCCAGGTGGCGGGCCCGGTACCGCGCATACTCGCCTACTCCGTGGATCTGTTTTACCGCAGCATGATTCTACTGGCGCTTGGCATCGCACTCAGGGTGGCCGGCAATACCGGAATCGGGCTGTGGCTGCTGTGCTCCTTTCTGCTGGAATGGTTTTACCCTGTGCTGTTTGAAGTCCTGCGCCGTGGCCAGACTCCGGGCAAGCAGGCTTTTTCACTCGCGGTGGTGAACGACAACCTGACCCCCATCGGCTGGGGACCGTCAATCATGCGCAATCTACTGCGCTTCGCGGACTTCCTGCCCTTCGGGTATTTCGCCGGCATTCTGAGTATGTCCTGCAGCCGGAATTTTCAGCGGCTCGGAGACTACGCTGCGGGCACCGTGGTGGTGTACCGGGAGCCGGTAGCAAAAACCGGTGAACTGCCCGATGCCACCCCCACACCGCCACCGCGCGGCCTGCAACTCGCAGACCAGCAGGCCATCGTCAGTCTGGCCGAACGCAGCAATGTGCTGAGCCGCGCACGCCAGCGGGAGCTTGCGGATCTGCTACAGCCAGTCACCGGCTTATCCGGCGATGACGGTCTGCGCCGCCTGCACGGGATCGGCCGTTGGCTGCTTGGCGCACGTAAGCCAAAACAAAGTAAAGCCACGGCGACAACAGACACACCGGAACATGCGGAGGCGGCGCAGTGAAGCAGCGGGATTTTGAGCGCCGATATGAAGGCCAGTGGCAACTGATAGAAAACTGGCTGAGCGCATACCGCAAGAATACCGGCGCGGGTCCGGAGTCAAACGGCACTGACGACCTCCCGCAAAACTATCGCCGGCTGTGCCAGCACCTGGCCGTGGCCAAGGAGCGCCAGTACACAAGTAACCTGATCGCACGACTGAACCAGCTGGTGATGCAATGCCATCAGCGCCTCTATCGGCAGAAACATGTATCCAGCCACCGCTGGCTGGAGTTCATCTTTGCCGGCTTTCCCCGCGCGCTGCGCGAGCAGGCACGTTTTGTGTGGTTGGCCTGCGGCCTGTTTCTCGCCCCGGCACTGGTGATGGGGCTGGGCTGCTACTGGAACGATGCGCTGATCTACGCGGTGATGTCGCCCGAGCAGGTACTGCAGATTGAATCCATGTACGACCCCGCCAACCGGGTGCTGGGCCGTGAGCGCGGGTCCGACTCGGATCTGCTGATGTTCGGGTTTTATATCAAGAACAATATCGGGATCGCCTTCCGGACGTTTGCCACCGGCATCCTGTTCGGTTTGGGCTCGATCTTTTTTCTCGTATTGAACGGCGTTTTTCTCGGCGCGGTTTTCGGCCATATCACCCGTGTGGGTTTTGTCAGCACCTTCTATCCGTTTGTCATCGGCCACGGCGCCTTTGAACTCACCGCCATCGTCTTTGCCGGTGCCGCGGGCCTGCGCCTGGGGCACTCCCTGATCAATCCCGGCAACCTGAACCGCCGCCAGTCCCTGCGCGAGGCGGGCAGGGAAGCCATGAAAATCATGTACGGCACTTTCCTGATGCTGGTGATTGCCGCGTTCCTCGAGGCCTTCTGGTCATCCAGCACCGAGGTCAGTATCGGGATCAAGTACGCCGTAGGCGGATTCTTCTGGCTTCTCGTCATAAGTTACTGCGTATTTGCCGGCCGCCGCCTGCCAGTGGCTGCACCTGCCGGGAGCCGCCTGTGAACCTGGATCGCCTCGCCGTTAGCGCCCGCCCGCGCTCCAGCTGGGAGTCCGTGGACCTGGGCATTCTGCTCGCTCGCCGCCACTGGCTGCAAATGACCGCCCTGTGGCTGTTTCCGGCGGCACTACTGTTTCTGCTGCTGGGACTGATTTTTCCCGACAGCCCCGGCTGGGTGATTTTTGCCATCTGGTGGCTCAAGCCGGTGTTCGAACGGCTGCCGCTGCTGGTGGCCAGTCGACAGCTGTTCGGCGAACACATGGACAATCGCGAAGCGCTGTCCTACTTCCGCCGCGCCAATGGTCGCGACTGGCTGGCCTGGATCAGCTGGCGTCGCCTGAGCTTTACCCGCGCGTTCGATATGCCGCTCACGGTTCTGGAAAACGCCAGCGGCAAGGCGCGCGCGACACGCCTGTCGCTACTGCATCGCAAGGCCGCCAGTACCGCGAGCTGGCTGCACATCGTCGGCGTGCACGTGGAGATGATCCTCAGCCTGGGCGTGATGGCGCTGGTGTACACGCTGTTACCGGAACAGCTGGAGATCGACTGGCTGCCGCTACTAAACAACAACACCGTACTCATATCCTGGATCACCAACAGTGTCTCACTGCTGGTCATGGCGGCGGTCGCCCCGTTTTACGTGTACGCCGGGTTTATGCTCTACATCGGCCGCAGGGTGGAGCTGGAAGCCTGGGATCTGGAAATTCACTTTCGCAAAATGCGCGCGCGCTTCGAAGCCGAACAAAAACCAACCCGCCGTCCCACCACCGGCGTGCGCACCAACACCGTCAGTGCGCTGGTGTGCGCAGTCGGCCTGATACTGTGCGCCACCTTTGCCGCGCCGCCAGTGGCACAGGCGGATGTAGCGACGCCGGCCCAGTCTGAAGAGCTGATCGACGAGGTACTCGCCGAGGACGATTTCCATCGGCGCGAGCTGCAAAGCCGCTGGCGCCTGAAAGAATTCAAATCCCGCGAGCGGGCATTTCCTCAATGGCTGATCAGCTTGATGGAGTGGCTGGAAGAGCTCGGCAGGGACGATGGCGACGAGATAGAAGAAAACCCGGGGGAAATATGGCCGCTGGTGGCGGGCATCATCGAACTGCTGTTGTGGATAACGGCCGCGGCGCTGATCATTTTTCTGCTGTGGTATTTCCGCCATCACCTGCGCAGCCTCGCCGGCTACCGCCCGCAGCGCAAAACCGTCGCGGCCCAGCGTCCGGACACCCTGTTCGGCCTCGATGTGCGCAGTGAAAGCCTGCCCGACGATGTCACTGCCGAAGTGCTGCGCCTGTGGCACAGCGGTGCCCAGCGAGATGCCATGGGCCTGCTGTACCGCGCCAGCCTGGCCAATCTGATTTCGCGCTTCGACTGCGCTTTCGAGGATCACCATACCGAGGCGGAGTGCGCCCAGCTGGTACGCGAAGAAGCCGCACAGGATCCCCGCCTGCAACCGGCTCTGGTGCAGTTCTTCGGCCTGCTTACCTCCACCTGGCAGCGTCAGGCCTACGCCCACCGGCCGCCGGCAAACGCGCAACTGGAAACCCTGTGCCGCCAGTGGCAACAGGTGTTTCACGAGCGCGGAACAGGGGAGAAGCTGCCGTGAGATTCAGCCGTGTTGCCATTGCCCTGACCCTGTTGCTGCTCGCTGCGGCGGCTGCGCTGTTCCTGTACTTTTTCGAGCGACACACCGAAGAGGTGGACCTGGGCCCCGGTCCCGAGGCGCGGCGCAATCCGTTCCTGGCTGCGGAGCGGTTCCTCGATCGGCTCGATATCCCCCACCGGCGCGCGGACAATATCGCGGTGCTATCCACGCTGAAAAAAGACGATGCCCTGTTCCTGGCCAGCTCCAGCCAGATCTACAACGACGACAGACTGCGCGAGTTGCTCGACTGGGTGGAAGCCGGTGGCCATGCCATCGTCATCGCCCATCGCGGTGGCGACGGTGAACACGAACAGGACCTGCTGCTGAACGCGCTAGGGCTGGAAGTCACCAGCGGTGACCTGGACTTTTACTTCAACGCACAGATCAGGGAAATATTCGGCGAGGACGCCGACGAGCTGAAGGAAAATCCATCGGCCAGCAAAATGATGCGGGAACACAACCGCAAGCTCGCAGAGCAGGAAAATAAAAACACCTCCGAACCCGAGGACCACAGCGCGCAAGAGAATATATCCGGGCAACCCCGCAACCCGGACGTCGATCCGGAAAAACTGGTCAACCTCACCAGTGATAGCGGTGCCAGCTACGCGCTGTATTTCAATCCGCGCAGGGTGCTCAGTCACGAAATGATGGGCCAGAGTGCGGATACCGATCTCGACGGCTACCTGTTGCGCTGGGTAACCTTCCAGAATTTCCCCACCCAGTCGCCACTGGTGTATCACGAGCGCGGCCGCGGTCGACTCACCCTGATGACCGACGGCGCCCTGTGGCACAACGACCGCATCGGCGAGTTTGATCACGCCTATTTTCTTGCCCACCTGGTGGGCGAGCGCAACCTGGTGATGATCACCCGGCCGCGCTTCGATACCCTCAGTGTATTGATTCAACGCTACGCCCTGGAACTGTTGGTCGCCGGCTTGCTGGCACTGGCGGCGTGGATTGCCAACCGCAGCCGTCGCTTCGGCCCGGTACTACCGGCACCGGCCAGCGAGCGCCGCTCGCTACTGGAGCATATCCGCGCCTGTGGCAACTTTTACTGGCGCCAGCGGCGTGCGGAAAACCTGTTTGAACAGGCGCGCGCGCCGCTGCTGCACAAACTCGGTGTACGCGGATCACTCGCCGCCGAGCGGCAACAGCAGCTCGCCGAATCGGTGGCCGCGACCACCGGGCTCGCCGCCCGCGAAATTTTTGACACTCTGTGGGGCCCGGCGCCCCGCAGCGAAGACGACTTCACCGCGCGTGTGCGCAGTATCCAGATCATCGAGGCCGCCCTATGAGCGAATCCACCCTGGACCAGAATCCGGTCAATCCCGCACAAACCGAAAGCGCCCCCCAGGGCCAGCCGCACACGCCCTACCAGCAGGCGAGTGCGCAGGTGAACCAGCTGCGCACGCAGATCAACCAGGTGGTTATCGGTCAGCCGGCGGTGGTGGACCAGGTGCTTATCGCCCTGCTGGCGGGCGGACACGTGTTACTGGAAGGTGTACCCGGGCTCGGCAAGACCCTGCTGGTGCGCAGCCTGGCAAAGGGTTTTGGCGGTGACTTCCGCCGTATCCAGTTCACCCCCGACCTGATGCCCGCAGATGTCACCGGCCACGCCATCTACCATATGGCGGAAAGCCGCTTCGAGGTGCGTCGCGGCCCGGTGTTTACCAACCTGCTGCTGGCGGATGAAATCAACCGCGCGCCGGCCAAAACCCAGGCGTCGCTGCTGGAGGTGATGCAGGAACACCAGGTGACCATCGACGGCGAGACCCTCGCCACACCGCGCCCGTTCATGGTACTGGCCACACAGAACCCGGTGGAACAGGAAGGCACCTACCCGCTGCCGGAAGCGGAGCTCGACCGATTCCTGCTCAAGGTACTGATCGACTTCCCCAGCCAGCAGGCCGAAGAGGCGCTGGCGGCTGCGGCCAGCGGCGGACAAATCGAAGAGAAACTGCGCCGCGGTATCGAGGCAGTATTTGACGCCCAGCAGCTGCAACAGCTGCAGGCTCTGGTTCCCCAGATTCAGGTGGATCAGCAGGTACTGAGCTACGCCGTGCGTCTGGTGCGCGCCACCCGCGAATCTTCCCAGCTGCGCCGCAGTGCCGGCCCCCGCGCCAGCATCGGCCTGATTCTCGCAGCGCGCGCCCACGCCCTGCTGGAGGGGCGCGAATTCGTGCTGCCGGACGATATCAAGTCCATGGCCATTCCGGTGATGCGCCACCGCGTGGCGGTATCGCCGGATATGGAAATCGACGGCGAGACCGCCGACTCGGTGCTGGCACAGATCATCGAATCCGTGGAGGCGCCGCGGCTGTGAAGCCATCGCCGCTTCTGATCCGGTTACTGCTGATCGCTGCGCTGTGTGCGCTGGCGGTCAGCGCCGCGCGTATCTGGTGGCCGTCAGCGGCCGGACTGCTCACCAGCGCGTGGTGGCTGGGTATGGGCGCACTGGCCCTGGCCAGCGCCCTCGACTTCGCCACCGGGCGTCACTGCCAAGGCCTCAGTGGCCAGCGCCGCCTGCCTGGTAACCTGGCGCTGGGAGTCGAGCAGGAAATCCAGCTCGACCTGGAAAACCGGGGACCGCGCACCCTTTCCCTGCTGCTTACCGACCAGATCCCCGCGGAGCTGCGCGGGCGCGACCTGCCACTGCAGATACACCTCACCCCCGGACAGGAAATCCGCGCCCCCTACCGCGCCACGCCAATACGTCGCGGCCTGGCCGCCTTTGGCCGCCTGGAAGCCCTGGTGAGCTCACCGTGGCATCTGTGGCAACGCCGGGTGCTGTTTGGGGAGGCCCAGGAAGTAAAGGTGTACCCGAACTTTCTCGGTATCTCATCCCTGCAGGCACTGTCTACGGAACAGTCCCTGCGCTATATGGGCGTCCACCAGCAACAGCGTCGCGGTGAGGGTCTGGACTTCCGTCAGCTGCGGGAATACCGCCGCGGTGACAGCCAGCGACAGGTGGACTGGCGGGCCAGCGCGCGCATGCAAAAGCTGATCAGCCGGGAGTATCAGGATGAACGGGACCAGGAAATCATTTTCCTGCTGGATTGCGGCCGGCGGATGCGCACCCGCGACGGCGACCTGAGCCATTTCGATCACGCCCTGAACGCACTGCTGCTATCGGCCTATGTGGCGATTCGCCAGGGCGATGCGGTGGGCCTGCAGTGCTTTGCCGGCGATCACAGCCGCCTGCCGCCGGTGAAGGGAGAAGGCGCGATCAACCTGTTGCTCAATCACGTGTACGACCTGCACTCGGGCACTTCCCACAGCGATTACACCGCCGCCGCGGAACAGCTGCTGGCGCGTCAGCAGCGACGCGCGCTGGTCATCCTGTTGACCAACGTACGCGACGAAGACAGCGAAGACCTGACCGCCGCGGTACAGCAGCTTTCCCGTCACCACCTGGTGATGGTCGCCTGTCTGCGGGAACGGGCACTGGATGAACTGCTGGAAAAACCGGTAGCGGATTTTGACGACGCGCTAATGCATGGGGCGGGGAGAGATTTTGTGCAGCGCCGGAACAGGCTGCTTCAGCAATTGCGCGCACGCAATACCATTCTTGCGGATGCGCTGCCGTCGGCAATGCACATGTCGCTGGTGGAAACCTACTGGCAACTCAAACGCAGTGGTAGACTCTGAGCCAATCCAGCAAATCTGCCGACGGTAAAAACCGTAACGCTTGACCGTGAATCGAAACCCGAAAACCGCGACATGCTACCGTCCGCAGCTACCTGCATGGCTCGCGGTATCGCTGCTGGCCGTTTTTCTGGCGGTGCGCGGACTGGTACCCAACGGCTTTATGCCGTCTGCGGTTTCCTCGGGCTCCCTGTACCAGTTGTGTCACGGCGACGCGCGCAGTGCGCTGTTACTCGCCGGTATAGCGCCGCCGGCGCACCATCACCACGGCCACCACGGGCAATCCCCGCTGCCGGCTTTGCCGTCCGCCGGCCATCACCACGACGACGCGACCGCCAAGCACTTTTCTGACAATCACTGTGCATTTTCCAGCGCCGGCATCGCCGCTGTTGGCGGCCTGGAAATTTACACTGGCGCGGAGAAAATCGTCCTACCGGCCCGCTGGTACGCCTACCCGAATTCCACACCCGAACCCGCATTCCTGACCCCGCCGGGGCGGGCGCCGCCCCGCTATTCCTGAACACATTTACTACCGATTCAACTTTGCGATTCAACTTTGCAAGCATGTGCGCACGTATGCCGAGCGCGCGTGCCCGTGGAAAAAATTCAGGAAATAGCCATGAAAAAATTCACCCGCAAGCTGCTGACCATTGCAGCCCCGCTAGCCCTCACCAGCCTGCCGGCGCTGTCCCACGACAACGTATCACCAACCTATCTGCCAGAAAGCCACGCCCCCGCCGGGGTCATGGCAGATCACCTGCACAAACAGGGAGAGTGGATGATGGGTTACCGCTATATGCGCCAGGAGTTCTCGGGCCTGTATTACGGCTCCGGCAAAACCACCGCTGCCGCGGCGGCCGCAGATGGTTACTCCATGGTGCCCACGGCGATGACCATGGATATGCACATGCTGGACATCATGTACGCGGTCAATGACAGCCTGACCCTGATGCTGATGCCCCAGACCATGTCCATGGATATGACCATGGCGACGTCTGGCGGCGGCCATGGCGACATGCAGATGGGTATGGAAATGGACACGCAGATGCCGATGCACGGCACCCACAGTCACGGCACCAGCGGGGTTGGCGACACCATCGTCGCCGGCCTGTTTCGCCTGTCCGACGGGCCCAGCCACAAGTTACACGGCACTTTCGGGATCAGCGCACCCACCGGGGATGTGGACAAAAAAAATAGCAACGGCACCTATGTGCACTACGGCATGCAACTGGGCAGTGGTACCTGGGATCTGATGCCGGCCATAACGTACAGCGGCGCCCGCGAGCGTATCAGCTGGGGCGCCCAGGCCAGTGCCCGGCTGCCGATGGAGGAGGAGAACGCGTCCGGCTTCCAGTTTGGCGAGCGCTACGCGGCCACCGCCTGGGGCGCCTACCGGCTGCAGGACTGGGTGAGCTTTTCCATGCGCCTGGGTTACACCAAGCAGCACGATATCAACGGGCACTATAACGGCCCGCACAATCACGCCAGCCCTGCGGATTTACAAGCCAATTACGGTGGCGAGTTTGTGGATGTAGCGCTGGGCGCCAACCTGGTAGCGCAGCGCGGTCGCCTGGCTGGTGTGCGCCTGGGGCTGGAGTGGAGCAGCTCGGTTTCCGCACACTTCAAGGGCTACCAGCTGGGAAGGGATGACGGGCTTAATCTGAGTCTGTCCTACGCACTCTAAACCCGCGCGGTCGTTCGGGCACCCCGGGCATTACATCGGGCCGGGGTGCCCACAATAGGGACACCTTCAAAACTCGAAACTGAAATTCACCGTCAGGGTGCGCAGGTGACCGAGCTTGAAACGCTCTTCCGTCACGTCGTCCACATAGCGCACTCGCGCATCCACATCGTTGTAGTTGTACTCGATGGAGGTGTTGAAGTTTTCCGTCCACTTATAGCGATAGCCGACGCCGGCGTTCCAGTAATTGTCTTCGGTTTCATCATTCACCGTGTAGATTCCTTCGCGTCTTGCGATGTCGTCCACATCAAACTTCCCGTAGTTCCAGCCCACCATCCAGTACAGACACTGCACGTCACAGGTCATGGTGAAGTCGACCTTGGCACCGATACCCCACTGGTCAACGGAAACACTGCCGTCATCAAAACCCGTGTAGCGCAACTCTACCTGCCAGACTCCCGCATCCGGGGTCACGCCAATACTGCCGTAGCCGGCGAAATCCCGTTCGTCATTGATCTGCAGTTCGCCCGCACCGAGTCCCACGGTGCCCACGATGTGATATTCGCCGTTGCAATAGCCGTCGATGGGGTTGTTCCACTGCGCCAGTGCCGCGCTGGAAGCGAACAGGGCCAGAAGGAATACCAGACCTTTCATTGTCACCATCCTTGGTAAATAAACTGGTTCTGAAATTGCTGTACTTATTGACGCACTACCGGAGCGACACAGTTCGCTTAAATCCGCTCAGGATCTCGGAGTCAATGCATTCTGTTCGATATCGATAATGGCCCACACTCCACCGACAAAAGCAGGGTTTTTACGCAACAGATCGAGCTCGCCGGGTTGCGGTGGTGGATCGCCCACGGCCTGCAGTTCGTCCAGGCGCTCGACTATCGTTTCCGCCATTTTTTGCAGCGCATCTTCGAGAGTTTCGCCATGGCAATGGCAGTGGGGAAGGTCGGGGGCGATGGCTCCGTAGCCGGCAAATTCAATGTTGTGGACCACAACCGGGTAGCGCATGGGGAATTCTCTTTTAAGTTAGCTTTTATCCCACCAAGCGTAGACCCAATTACCGGAAGTTGAACAAAATTCTCAAGCAGGGAAATATTTACGCGACGCTATCATCCCCGCCCAGGTAAAAGATGAAAAAATTCCCAAATTAAAACGCCACGTGCAACTTCGCACTCACCGTAGCGGCGAGTGCGACGTAAATTTTTATCCACGGGTTATTTGAAAGCCGTCCGATCCGGTGGGGAACAGTAACGGTTTGTGATCTTTCAGCGGGGAATACGCCCGAGCAGGGCGCGGCGGGAATAGAGCATCTCCCGGTAGGTCTGCATCAGTGAAATATCGAGGGATTCCGCCGCGCCCTGCAGGTCCTGTACCTGACGGGAAAGCCAGGTAATCTCGTTTTGCAGGCGATAACGCAGGTGGCGGGTTTCCTCTTCACTGATGTTTACATGCGAACACACACTAGCCGTGCGGTGACTGGTCACAGGCATTACCTCGCGGTTGACGGCCGTCGTCAAAAACCACCCAACGGCCGGGGTATACGCTAAAGCCTAGACCAGTTTTAACAGTTCAACGGAAAAGTTTTCGGCGACTCAACCGAGCAACAGGGACTTCCAGTCGAAGTCGCGGTCACCGATCACATAGAAGAACGGGTTCAGCAATTCTTCCTTCTGGTTGTAGCGCAGCAGCGCAAACTTGTCGTCCACCACGATACCGCCTGCGGCCTCGACCACCGCCTGTGCGGCAGCAGTGTCCCACTCACAGGTGGGCGCCAGACGCGGGTAAAGATCTGCGGCACCTTCTGCCACCAGGCACAGCTTCAGGGAGCTGCCCATATTCTTGAGGGCGGTCTCACCCAGGCTGCCCTCGATACGGGACAGCAGGGCGTCCACTGCACCGGCACCGTGACTGCGGCTGGCGACCACCTCGATGGCCTGTTTGGCTTCCAGGCGCGGCCCCATGGCGCGCACGGAAATCGGGGTTTCACCGCCGCTGTCGCGCTTGAAAGCACCCAGGGATTTTGCGCCGGCGTAGGTGATATCCAGCACCGGTACATGCACCACCCCCAGCACCGGCTCGCCGTTTTCGATCAGCGCGACATTGACGGTGAACTCGCCATTGCGGCGGATGAATTCCTTGGTGCCGTCCAGCGGATCGATGATCCAGTAGCGGTCCCACTGGCTGCGCTGTTCGAAAGTCGGCATTTCGCCCTCTTCGGACAGCACCGGCACATCTTTCAGCAGCTTTTCCAGGGCAGGGGCGAGAATCTTGTGGGCGGCGAGGTCAGCAGCGGTAACCGGAGAATCATCGGACTTGGTGTCGACTTCAATCTCGCCAGTGGCGTTGTACACCTCGAGAATGGCCTCTCCGGCCGCGACTGAGATGGCGATGACCTGATCCAGCAGTTCCCTGCTCACTACGTTACCCATGATTCCCCCAAAAACTGATACTTTAAATACGGAAACCGGGGATTATACGCGTCTCGCGGGGGCTTAGGGGGCTTGCGGCCGTCTCGCCGCAAAAAGGGGAAGGAATCGGCGGGAATAATCCAGAGCTGGCGGACCTCAGGGCCCGCCCGCAATCGTATTTGAATGTCTTTCCCTGCGCTGGGCAGTTCAGGCGCTGAACAGGTCTTCGATGGAGAGGTAGCGTTCGCCGGTATCGTAGCTGAATACCAGCACGCGGCTGCCCGGGGCCAGGTCCTGCTCCCGCTGCTTGAGCGCGGCGAGGGAGGCGCCCGAAGAGATGCCCACAAAAATCCCCTCTTTCAGTGCACACTGACGGGCCATTTCGAAACTGTCTTCCTCGCTCACCGGGATGGTGCCATCGAGTATCTCCTTGTTCAGTACCTCCGGCACAAACCCCGCGCCGATCCCCTGCAGCCGGTGCATTCCCTTTTCCTTGCCGGCGATCACCTGGGACTTTTCCGGCTCCACGGCCAGCACCTTCAGATCCGGCATGGATTCCTTCATTACTTCACCGCAGCCGGTAATATGGCCGCCGGTGCCAACGCCGGTAATCAGGTAGTCGAGGCCTTCCGGGAAGTCGGCAAGGATTTCCCTGGCGGTGGTATTTTTGTGCGCGGTCACATTGGCCGGGTTGGTGAACTGCTGGGGCATCCAACTGTTGTCGTGCTCGGCGAGTATCTCCTCGGCCTTGGCAATTGCCCCCGGCATGCCGTTTTCCTTGGGGGTAAGTACCAGCTCCGCGCCCAGCGTCTTCATAATCTTGCGGCGCTCCACCGACATGGATTCCGGCATGGTCAGTATCAGGCGGTACCCCTTCACCGCTGCCACCATGGCGAGGCCAATGCCGGTATTGCCGGAGGTGGGTTCGACGATCACGCCACCGGGCTTCAGCGCGCCGCTGGCCTCGGCATCCTCGATCATTCCCAGGGCAATCCGGTCCTTGATACTGCTGCCGGGATTGAAGCGCTCCACCTTCATCCACACTTCGATATCGTCCCGAAACAGGTGGTTGAGTCGCACGTGCGGGGTGTTGCCGATGGTTTCGAGAATATTATTGGCCTTCATCTGTCACTCCGTGAGGTGATGGTCTGGTTCTGTGAATTGTTGCGCGTCCCGTCGTAGTTCGCGAGCTGGTCGATTGAACCGCCACGCACTTTGACGAATACTCGGGCAAGAATACTCGCTAGCACTGTAAAGATAAAAAAAGTAACAAAGCAAAAATATTAGAAAGGAAACTGAAGCCATCATGTCCGATAACACAATGACCGCCCGGCCAGAAATACCCTTGCAGAATTTTGTTCCCGTCGCCCTGTTTGTGCTGAGCGGCGCCGTGTATATGGCACTGGACGCTTCCGGGGTAGAGGCGCTGTGGATGGCCGGGCTGAAGATAGTGCCGATTGCCTTGCTGGCGGGGCTGGCAGCGCGCCACCTGCGCGGCCTAGACCGCGCACTGGCACTGGCGGCACTGGCCTTTTCCGCCACGGGAGATGTATTGCTGGCGGTGACGTTCCCGAATCATTTCCTGTTCGGCCTGGGGGCGTTTCTGCTGGCCCAGCTGACCTACGCCGGCAATTTTCTGCGCGGCGCCCAGGCGAGCAGCCGCCACTTTGCCCTGCGCGGGGCCGCAGTGGTGCTGGCAGCATTGCTGCTGGCGCGCCAGGTATTGCCTGCTGCCGGTGAGATGGCCCTGCCGGTGGTATTTTATATCGTGGCAATTGTGACCATGGCGCTGTCGGCGGCGGCCCACCGCAGCGGATCCTCGCTGCTGTTTGCCGGCGCGGTGACGTTTATGGTTTCCGATGCGCTGATCGCGCTCAATCGTTTTGTGGCGCCGGTTGCCATGGCCGGCACCTGGATCATGCTGACCTACTATCTGGCCCAGGCGCTGCTGGTACTGGGGCTGATCCGGGCAAATTTGCCGGCTCGCCGGGCTTAGGGGCATAATGTCCGGCGTTTTTTTGTACAGCTGCCGAGCGGGGCAGTAAGTGGACTGAATATGCTGGATTGGAACCGGATCGATACGGTGCTGCTGGATATGGACGGCACCCTGTTGGATCTGCATTACGACAACCATTTCTGGATGGAGCATCTGCCCCAGCGTTACGCGGAAGCCAACGGTATTCCGGTAACCGAGGCGCAGGCACTGGTGATCCAGATGACCGATGAGTTGCGCGGCACCCTGGACTGGTACTGCCTACAGTACTGGTCGGATGTGCTGAAGCTGGATGTGCTGGCGATCTATCGGGAAATCGAGGACCGCATTGCGCTGCGCCCGCACACGGACAATTTCCTGCGCAGCCTGCGGGAGATGAACAAGCGCGCGCTGCTGGTGACCAATGCCCACCCGGACGGTCTGAGCCATAAGCTGGAGAGAACCGGTATTGACCAGTGGCTGGACGAGATCATCTCTTCCCACGACCTGGGGCACGCGAAAGAAAGCACCCTGTTCTGGCACTCCCTACAGGAGCGCCAGCCGTTCGACCCGTCGCGCACCCTGTTTGTGGATGACAACCTTCACGTGCTGGGCGCCGCGCGGGAATACGGTATCGAACACCTGCTGTGCATCCGCCAGCCCGACAGCAAGAACCCCGCACGTGAGATTACCGAATTCCCAGCAATTTTTGATTTTGACGAGATTTTGGGGGTCCGCAGCTCGTAGCCTGCGCTTCGATTGAAATTCCGTGGCGGCGGTGTGCTGGGCGCGGGTTTTCAGGACCGCTGCGAGTACATCCATGTACGCTGCGTCGCAAACATCCCTGTTTGCGACGCTCCTGAAAACCCGCACCCACCACCCCACCTGCACATTGCGTTTTGCACTTCGAATCAGAGGCATATCGCCCGGATTATTTAGAGTTAATTAGTTTTTGATGGAAAAAGTACGTATCGACAAATGGCTCTGGGCCGCCCGCTTCTTCAAAACCCGCAGCCTTGCCAAACAGGCCATCGAAGGCGGCAAGGTGCACGCTGAAGGCCAGCGGGTAAAAGCCAGCAAGGAAATCACTACCGGCACCCTGCTGACCATTCGCCAGGGCTGGGATGAAAAAGTGGTGGAAGTGATCACGCTCTCCGACCAGCGTCGCGGTGCGGACATTGCGCAGACGCTGTACCGGGAAACCGAGGACAGCATCGCCAAGCGCGAGCAGTTTGCGGCCGAGCGCAAAGCCAACAACGCCAACATTTCCCATGAACGCCCCAACAAAAAGCAGCGCCGCCAGATTCACCGGTTTCTTCGCGAGTCTCAGGATTAATTCTGTTCGCACCTCTGGCCACGAAGTGCATGACTTGAACGCGAAGGCCGGGCGCTGGGTGGCGCTTTTCAGGAGCGTCGCAAACAGGAGGTTTGCGCCGCAACGCCCAGGGATGGGTTCACAGTGGTCCTGAAAAGCGCCACCCAGTGACCGGGCGCCCAGAAAGTTGTTCAGGGCTGAATGCCACGAACAGAGCGCAAACCCGCCAAAGTGCTAAACTGCCCGAAACCAACGAATAACCAAGAAGCCGCAATGAAACACCTGCTGACTCTGTGCCTGCTGATCCTCTGTTTCTCCCAGTCTGCCAGTGCCGACAACCGCGAGCGGGAACAGCTCAAGCGCTCGATCATCAAGATCTACACCACCGCCGCCGCCCCCGACTTCTTCAACCCCTGGGCACTGCTCAACGCCCAGCAGCTGTCGGGCTCCGGCGCCGTCATCAAAGGTCAGCAAATACTCACCAACGCCCACGTCATTGCCAACGGCAGCTTCATCCAGGTGCAGCGCCACGGAGATGCGCAGAAATTCCGCGCGCGGGTCAAATTTGTCTCCCACGACGCCGACCTCGCCCTGCTCACCGTCGAAGACGAAAGCTTTTTCGACGACACCCGCCCCCTGTCCCTCGGCAAGCTGCCCGACCTGCAGGAAGAGGTGACCGTTTACGGCTACCCGATCGGCGGCAAATCCCTCTCCATCACCCGCGGCGTGCTCTCCCGGGTCGAGCACCAGTACTACGCACATGCCGAGAGCTACCTCATGGCCGGCCAGATCGACGCCGCCATCAACCCGGGGAACAGCGGAGGACCGGTCATCTCCGATGGCCGTATTGTCGGCGTCGCCATGCAGACCAACCACAGTCAGGGCGCAGAAAACCTCGGCTATTTTGTGCCGCCGAGCGTGATCAGCCATGTGCTCGAAGATGCCAGAGACGGCATCCACCAGGGCTTCCCCGAACTGGGCGCCGTGACCCAGAGCCTCGAGAGCCCCTCCATGAAAGCCGCTGCCGGCCTGACAGAAGATCAGGAAGGCGCACTGGTGGTGCGGGTATTCGAAAACGCACCCGCAGCACAGGCGCTGCAACCCGGCGATGTGCTGCTGCAGGTGGACGGCTTCGACATCGCCGCGGATCGCACCATCGAATGGCGCGAGAACCAGCGCACCAATTACCACTACGCCGTGGACCAGTACCACGTGGGCGACAAGCTGCCGCTGCGCATCTCCCGCAACGGCGAGATCCTCGATGCCGAGATCACCCTCGCTGCCACCCCACCTTCGCGTTCACTGGTGCAGGGAGAGAAGTTCGACCAGCGCCCGCGCTACTACATCTACGGCGGTGTGGTGTTTGTGCCGCTGAATATGAACCTGATCAAGCGCTGGGGTAACAACTGGCACTCCAAGGCTCCCATCGAATACCTGTACGCGCGCAACCAGTGGTCCAGCCCCGAGCAACAGGAGCTGGTGGTGGCCCTCAAGGTGCTGCCGGCTCCGGTCAACCTCGGCTATCACGACTGGAAAAACTGGATCATCGAATCGGTCAACGGCGAGCAGATTCGCGATTTCCAGCAGTTCTCAGAGCTGATGGAGTCCTCCCAGGAGGAGTTCGTCGAACTGAAAGACGGCGCTGGCTATCGCATGGTGCTGGATACGGCTGCCGCCCGCGAACAGCAGCCATTTATCCTGCAGACCTACCAGATTCCCGAGCGTCACTCCCTGGGACTGTTCAGCACCCTGGCAGAAGGCGAGAGCGCAGACCCGGAACTGGGGCAGGTGCAGCAAGCTGAATCCGTACCGCTCCAGTAGCGCGCAGTAAAGTGCACCGGGCAACCAACGACTGCACACACAACGAGAGCCGCGCTCGCGTAAGCGGCGCATAAAAAACAGTAAAAACACATTAAAAAATGGGGGAACAAGGATGTTTCGCAGGCTGATTGCTATCGGCTCTACGCTGCTGGCACTAAACGCAGGCGCCGGGGAGCTTTACCGGTGGGTGGATGCAGACGGCAAGGTGCACTTTGGTGACCGGCCACCAACGGAAGCAGAAGCGGAATCCCTGGACGGCCAGCTGAAGCCAGTCAACAGTGCCGACCCCACCCGCCGGCAGGATTTCCCCGATACCCGCCGCGCCGAACAGATCGAACGCGAATACGCAGCGCGCAAACAGCCGCGCAAGGCCAACGCCCAGCGCCAGCAACAGGCCGCCTGTGCCCGCGCGCGCAAGCAGCTGAAAATTCTCAAGGGGCCGGTGTACTTTGTGGACCGCGAAGGCAACGAATCCACCATCAGTGAGCGTCAGCGCGAAGCCCAGGCGCGCGCGCTCGAGCAACGCATTCGCGAGCTCTGCAGCGGCTAGGCATGCCGCGCGCGGCCGCCACCGAGAACCATGACCACTGGGCCACCACTATCCTACCCACAATTGCGCCCACTAATGCACTGGGCCATCGTATTTGGGCGCGCGAGCCTCTAAAATCGCCACCCCAGATTTTCAGCGAGGCACTCAATCATGTCGGACCAGTTGGAACGCTTCATCTTCTCCAAGCACGATATTCGCGGCCAGCTGGTCACGCTTACCGATGCGTATCGCGAGGTACTGGAGCACAACCAGCTGCCGCTACCGGTACAGAGGTTGCTCGGCGAATTCCTCGCCGCCGCCTGCCTGCTCTCCACCACCCTCAAGTTCGAGGGCATCCTGATGCTGCAGGCACGCGGGGAAGGTGATGTGCCGCTGCTGGTAGCCGAGTGCACCCACCACAGTGATGTGCGCGGCCTGGCGCGGATAGCGGAAGGCGCAGAGATTCCGGAAAACGCGACCCTGCGCGAGCTGGTGGGCAACCGCGGCGCGCTGGTTATTACCGTGGACCCGCAGGAGGGCGAGCGCTACCAGGGTATCGTACCCCTGGAGAAAGACACCCTGGCGGAGTGCCTGGAAGATTACTTCACCCAGTCGGAACAGCTGCAGACCCGCTTCTGGATCGAATCCAGTAAAGACACCGTGGGTGGCATCATGCTGCAGGTACTGCCGGGCAACAACGCGGCGAGCCCCGCGGAGAACGAGGATGCGTGGGAGACCGGGGTACACCTGGCGTCCACGGTCACCGCTGAGGAGCTGCACAACCTGCCCCACGACGAGCTG